>PLYQ01000108.1 GCA_003153415.1 Rhodospirillales bacterium
AAGCTGCTCGCCGTGCGCGATCGCCTGCCCCATCTCAAGACGGTGATCGTGATCGGCGCCAGCGCCCACGGCCGCGACTTCCTCGACTGGGACCGCCTGCTCGCCGTGGCGTCGGACAGCTTCGCCACCGTCGACACAGCGGCCGAGGATCCGGCGCTGCTGATCTACACCTCCGGTACCACCGGCCAGCCCAAGGGCGCACTGCATGCCCATCGCATGATGCTGGGTGTCGTGCCGGCCGTGGAGCAGTGGCTGGGCCACTGGCCGCGCGGCAACGAGGTGATGTGGACGCCGGCCGAATGGGCGTGGATCGCGGGGCTGTACGATGCCCTGTTTCCGGCCTGGTACTACGGCACGCCGGTGCTGGCGCATCGCTTCGCCAAGTTCGATCCCGAGCGCGCCTTTGCGCTCATGGAAAAGCACCGGGTCGGCGTCAGCTTCATTCCGCCGACGGCGCTTAAGATGATGCGCCAGGTGTCCAAGCCGCAGGAGCGCTGGCGTTACGACGTGCGCGCCGTCTCGACAGGCGGCGAGGCAATGGGCGAGGAACTGCTGATGTGGGGCCGCGACACGTTCGGAACGACGATCTCAGAGGGCTACGGCCAGACCGAGATGAACCTGATGCTGCTCAATTCCCCGGAGTGGTTCGAGGTCCGGCCCGGCTCCTGCGGCCGCGCCTGCCCGGGCCGCAAGGTGGCGATCGTCGATTCAGCCGGCCGGGTCCTGCCGCCCGGCGAGGAAGGCCAGATCGCCGGCTGGCGCCACGACCCGATCGTCATGCTGGAATACTGGCGCAATCCCGAGGCGACGGCTCACAAGTACGNNCGGCGACTGGCTGCTGACCGGCGATCTCGGCACGATCGACGCCGACGGCTACGTCTTCTTCAAGAGCCGCGACGACGACGTGATCACCTCGGGCGGCTACCGCATCGGCCCGGGCGAGATCGAGGAATGCCTGATGAAGCACCCCGCCGTTGCCATGGTTGGCGTGGTCGGCGTGCCCGACAAGGTGCGTACGGAGATCGTGAAAGCCTTCGTGCAGCTTCGCCCAGAGATCGTCGCTACCGAGGTTCTAAAGGCCGACCTGGCGGGTTTCGTGAAGACCCGGCTGGCCGCCCACGAATACCCCCGCGAAGTCGAGTTCGTGGCCGAACTGCCGCTCACCACCACAGGCAAGATCATGCGCCGGGAACTGCGGCGGCTGGATGCCGAGCGGAAGGCCGGATCCTAAAAAACGTCCAGACTGGTCTGGACGCCTTCGATGCCGATGCTATCGGCATTTTTCGCGATTCGTCCAGAATCCAGCCACCCCCCTGGTACGGTATTAGGATACCGCGAGGGGCCTAGAAGAGGCCGAGCAGGGTCTGCGCGTTGCTGTCGGGAATGCCGCCCAGGAGCGCCAGGAGGCCGATCAGGGCCGCCGGCCACCATTCGGCAAGGCGGTTCAACCCGTTATCGCGGGACGAGGAAGCCTGCAGGGGAAAACGTGCGAGCATGGGAATGGCTCTTGTCAGTGTCAAAATAGGGCCGAAATATGACTGAACAATACGTCTCAATTCCCTGAGATTCAAGGAAAATACTAATCTACTTAAAGTGTTTGATTAGCTGGCGGCCGCCGATAGGTTGAATTGCAGCTCGGCCAGCCGGGCATAAAGCCCTCCCCGGCGCACCAGGTCGGTATGGTGGCCGACGTCGACCACCCGGCCGTGGTCGATCACCACGATCCGGTCGGCCTTCTGGACCGTCGCCAGCCGGTGGGCGATCACCAGGGTGGTGCGCTTGTGCATCAGCCGGTCGAGCGCCTGCTGGACCGCCAGTTCGCTCTCGGCGTCCAGCGCGCTGGTGGCCTCGTCGAGCAGCAAAATGGCGGGGTCACAGAGCAGCGCCCGGGCGACGGCAATGCGCTGGCGCTGGCCGCCCGACAGCCGCACGCCGCGATTGCCGAGATCGGTGGCGAAGCCCTGCGGCAGGGCTTCGACGAAAGCGAGCGCCGAGGCGGCCTCGGCCGCCGCCCGCACCTCAGCATCCGAGGCGTCCGGCCGGCCGTAGCGGATGTTGTCGGCCACGGTGGCGGTGAACAGCACGGGCTCCTGCGGCACGATCGCGAGGGTGCTTCGGAGGTCGGCAAGCCGCAGCTCGCGGATATCGACGCCATCGATCCGGATCGCGCCTGCCTCCGGATCGTAGAAGCGCAGCAGCAGGTTGAAGACGGTGGTCTTGCCCGCGCCCGAGGGCCCGACGATAGCCACCGTCTCGCCCGGCGCGACGGCGACGTCGAAGCGGTCCAGTGCCAACGCATCGGGCCGCGTGGGATAGCGGAACGATACTTCGGCGAACGACACCACGCCCTTTGTCGGCTTGGGCAGCGCCTTGGGATTGGCCGCCTCGAGGATGACCGGCTTCTCCGCGCCCAGCTCCGCCAGCCGCTCGGCGGCACCCGAGGCGCGCTGCAGATCGCCGATGGTCTCGCTGATGGCGCCGCCGGAACCGGCCACCAGGACGGCGTAGAAGATGAAAGCCGACAGGTCGCCGGCGCTGATGGTTCCGGTCAGCACGTCGTGCCCGCCCATCCACAGCAGGAAGCCGACGGCCGAGAAGACGATGAAGATGACCAGCGTGGTCATGATGGCGCGCCGGGCGATGCGCCGGCAGGCAGCCCCGAAGGCGCGCTCCGTCGCCTCGCCGAAGCGCTGGCTGGCGCGGTCCTCCTGGGCGAAGGCCTGCACGGTGCGCACCGCGTCGAGCGTCTCGCCTCCTTCCGACACCATGTCGGCAATGCGCGCCTGGGCCTCGCGCGACAAAGCCCGCACCTTGCGACCAAACAGCACGATCGGCGCCACCACCAGCGGCACCACTGCCAGCACGTAGAGTGCGAGCTTGGGGTTGGTAATCACCAGCATGGCGACGCCGCCGATGCACATCAGGGTGTTGCGCAGGGCCACGGAAGCCGACGAGCCGATCACCTGCTCGATCAGCTGCGCATCGTTGGACATGCGGCTCATGACGTCGCCCGAGCGCTTGATCTCGAACCAGGCCGGCCCCAGCCGCACGACATGGGCAAAGAGATCCTTGCGCAGATTGCCGACCACCCGTTCGCCGAGCCACGACACGAGGTAGAAACGCGCGCCCGACGCGATCGCCAGCACCAGCGCCACGACCAGCAGCGAGGCCAGGGCATAGTTCAAGACGCCCGGCTGGCCCTGGGCGAAGCCGCGATCGATCAAAGCGCGCAGGCAGGCGCCGAACGCCAGGACCGTGCCGGCCGCGACCAGCAGCGACAGCAACGCAAGCGCTACACGACCACGATGCGGCCGGAGATAGGGCACCAGGAGCTTCAGACCAGCAAAACGGTTCATTGCGGCCGCCACGATAGCGCAACACCCAACTCGCCCGACAAGGTCGCCAGAAGGTCGGCCCCACCGCGGGTGTCCTGCCACAGGCCGGAGCCGGCCGCGAAGGCATAATGCTTGGCGCCCGACTTGGGCGAACTCAGCCAGATTTGCCGGGTGGGTGCATGTTTGTTGACGATCCAGGTCCCGGCCTCGCCCTGCACGGTCAGAATCCCCCCCTGCAGCTCGGCGTCGGCATGGTCGCCGATGCCCTCTTCCAGGGTTTCCAGGAGGCTGTCGGCCAAGCTTTCAAAGGCGCTATCGGTCATAGGGGCTGGGCCGGTCTACAGGCCGCCGGGAGCCCGGACAACCGACTTGTCGTGACCACTTGAGATTGGCGGCCGGGGCCGGTATACCCGCGGCCCTGTTGCGCGGCCGGTCGGAAATCGGCCTTTTGGCGCTGGAGAGGCCTATGAAAGAGAAGATCCACCCCGACTACCACAAGATCACCGTGGTGATGACCGACGGGACCGCGTTCGAGACCAAGTCGACCTGGGGCAAGGAAGGCGCCAGCCTGCGCCTCGACATCGACCCCAAGACCCACCCGGCCTGGACCGGCGTGCGCCAGAGCGTCGATCGCGGTGGCCGCGTGCAGCGCTTCAAGGACCGCTTCGGCATGACCGGCAGCGCCGAAGCCGGCATGGGCGCAGGCACCAAGTCGGCGGGCGCCAAGCCCGAGGCAACGCCAGCTAAGGGCGCCGCCAAGAAGAAGTAAGGCCGAGGCCTTCTAAGGCTTCTGTTACACTCCGCGCCGCGATCCTTGTGAGGAGGCGGTGTGGTCAAGTCCGTTAGAGTCGTCTGTGCGCACGATTGCCCCGACATGTGCTCGCTCATCGCCCATGTCGAAGATGGCAAGGTGGTGCGCGTGCAAGGCGACCCCGACCATCCCTACACGGCCGGCTTCGCCTGCGGAAAAGTGAACCGCGACGCCGACCTCGTTAACTCGCCCGAGCGCATCAAGACGCCGCTCAAGCGCAGCGGTCCGAAGGGTTCGGGTCAATTCACGCCGATTTCCTGGGATGAGGCGCTCGACGAGATCGCTGCCGAGTGGAAGGCGATCATCAAGGAAAGCGGGCCGCTCGCATTGCTGGGCTACGCCTACTCCGCCCATCAGGGCCTGATGAACCGCGGCCTGGTGAACGGACTGTTCCACGCACTGGGCTCGAGCCGACTGCAGGCCGGCACGGTGTGCGACACCTGCTGCGAGGAAGCCTGGAACGTGACCGTCGGTCCGGTCGGCGGCGCCGATCCCGAAGACGTCGTGCATTCCGATCTGATGATCTCGTGGGGCGCCGATCTCGCTGCCACCAACGTCCATTTCTGGGCGCTCGCCGAGGAGCAGAAGAAAAAGCGCGGCATGCCGATCGTCGTCATCGATCCGCGCCGCACGAGGAGCGCCAAGGCCGCCGACCTCTATCTGCCGATCAAGATCGGCACCGATGCCGCCCTCGCCCTTGGCCTCATGCACATCCTGGTGCGCGACAAGCTCGCCAACCGCGACTACATCGCCAAGCACACGCTGGGCTTCGACAAGGTCGAACGTGAGGTCCTGCCGAAATTCACACCTGGCCGGACCGCCGAGATCACCGGCCTCAGCGTCGCCGATATCGAGAAGCTCGCGGCAATGTACGGGCGGGCCAAATCGGCGCTGATTCGCCTCGGCGAAGGCATGACGCGTCTGGCGGCGGGCGGCCAGGCGCTGCGCACGGTAGTCCTGCTGCCGGGTGTCAGTGGCCATTACGCCGCCAAGGGCGGCGGTGCGCTGCTGCTGACGGCAGCGTCGTGCGACCTCAATTACGCCGCGGTGCGCAAGCCCTCGGGGCCGGCGACGGCACGCCAGGTCAACCACCTGCGCCTGGGCGAAGAGCTTCTGAACATGAAGGACCCGCCGATCCGCTCGATCTACATCTCGGCCAACAATCCGGCAGTGACCTGCCCCGAGGTCCACAAGGTGCGCAAAGGCCTCAGCCGCGAGGACCTGTTCACCGTGGTGCACGATCCCTTCATGACCGACACCGCGAAGTTCGCCGACATCCTGCTGCCGGCGGCGAGCTATCTCGAGACCGACGATCTTTACCGCGCCTATGGCGCCTATTGGATGCAGTGGGGCCAGCAGGCCGCCAAGCCGCACGGCGAGGCGCGCTCGAACTTCGATGTGGCGCAGGCACTGGCCAAACGCATGGGCCTCACCGATGCGATCTTCAGCCTGTCGCCACAGGATGCCGCGCGCGAACTGTTCAAGGGCTCGACCGGCCCCGCGTCCAAGGCCGATCCGCAAAAGCTGTTCGCCGGCGAGCCGATCCACATCAAGCACGACTGGCAGGGACAGCCCTTCGGCACACCGTCGGGCAAGCTCGAATTCTATTCCGACCAGCTCGCCAAGCAGGGCGTCTCGCCGATGCCCGACTGGAACGAGGATCCGATCGAGGCCGCCGACGCGAAGAAGTGGCCACTGCGGCTGCTCACCGCGCCCGGCTACTTCCAGGCCCACACGGCGTTTTCCGGCGTCGGCTTTCTGCGCACGCGCGAGGGCAAGCCGTTCTGCGTCCTCCATCCCGAGGATGCCAAGCAACGTGGGCTGAAGGACGGCGTCGACGTTCGACTGTTCAACGACCGCGGCGAAATCGGACTCACCTTGCGCGTCAGCGACGAGGTGCAGCCCGGCGTCGTGCTGGTGCCCGGCCAGCGGCCGACCAGCGAATCGGTTGCCGGCACCATCAACATGCTGTGTTCGGACCGCTACACCGACATGGGCGAAGGCGCCACCTACCAGAGCACCTTCCTCGACGTCGGCCCGTGGAAGGCCGTGCAACAGGTTGCTGCAGAGTAGGCTCAAGTCCGACGCAGGAAACGCAGTCGAAGGCTTGCCAACCAGGCAACGCCAGCAAAGCCCACGAAGCTGACCGGCACCCAGAACGCCGCCGCCGTGACGTCGTCGGCGAGGCCGCTTGCATTGGCGACCAGGCCCGCGATTGCGGCGCCGACGGCAAAACCCATCTGCTGCACGGTAGCAATCGAGGAGGCCGCCACGGTCTCTTCGCCCTTGCGCGCATCGCTCATGACGCGCTGGGCGACGAACACCCAGCACATGCCGATGCCGGCACCGACCAGCACGATTGCCGGAACGACGGCGAAGACAGGCCGCACCGGCATCAACCACGCGACGGCTGCGAGGCCCGCGGCCATGACGATCGGACCGGCCACGATCAAGCGGCCCGGCACTCTATCCTGTGCACCGGCGACGACAATTGCCGCCGCCGTCCAGCCGAGCGAGGCGCCGGCGACCGCGTAGCCCGCCCCCAGCGGATCGAGGCCGTGCAGGCGCTGCAGGAAGATCGGCACATAGATCTGCAGCGGGCTGTAGGTGATCGACAGCAGCAGGGCGAGCCACAGGCCCATGCCCGTCGGTGTGCTGATTGAGAAGGCGTCGCTCGGCAGCAGCGGCGCCTCGGCGCGGTGATCGATGGCCACCATCGCCGCCAATGCGGCGAACGCGCCTGCGATCAAGGCCGCTTTGGCAAGCGGCGTCGCCACGATGGAGGCCGACGAAGTGCCGGCGATGGCAAGGCAGATGAGCGCCACGCGGTCCGCCGGCACGCGTGGCGGCGGGCCGCTGCGATCGGGCGGTGTCGCCGGCAGGACACGAAACGCGCCGAACGCCAGCAGCGCGGCCATCGCGGTCACCGCGACGAAGGCGCCGCGCCAGTCGCCGTAGCGGGCGAACGCCCCACCGGCCAGCGGCCCGACCAGAATGGACACGCTCCACATGCCCGACAGCAGGGACAGCACTCGCGGCCAGATGTGCTCAGGAAACGTGTTGCGCACCAGAACATAGGCCACCGCGATCAGTAGCCCGCCACCGAAGCCCTGCACGAAGCGGCCGGCGATGACCCAGGCCATCGCCGTCGCCAGCGAGCAGAGCACGGCACCCATCCCGAAGATGAAGGCGCCGACGCAGAACGTCGTACGTGCACCGATCACCGCGGTCAGCAGGCCGGTGCAGGTCGCCGCGACGATCGATGAGGCCACGAACGCCGTCGTCGGCCAATGCATCAGCGCCGCACCGCCAAGCTCGCCGACAATGGTCGGCAGCACCGTGGCCAGCATCAGCACGCTCATCGACTGCAGCAGCACACCGCCCAGCAGCACGGCAAGCGCCGCCAGCCATTCCGGCCGCGCCAGCGCACGCCAGCCGCCCGTCGTTTCCTGGTTTCCTGATTCGTCGCCCGTCGCCATGCGGACGGACTATGCATGAGCTTCAGAGCGGAATCACCGGACCTGACGTTCAGACGAACTTGTGCTGCGTGCGCTCCCGCTTGGCGAGCTTGGGCAACGCCTGGCCGAGGATCAACGTCTTGAAGTGCTCGCTCGCCGAATGCTCGGCGAACGCCGCCTCGTCCTTGAAGACCTCGTAGAAGAAGAACTTCGTCGGCTCGGTCAGCGACTGGTGGATCTGGAAGGCCTTCACGCCGGGCTCGGCCTGGGCCTGCGGCAGGAAGCGCCGGATGATGTCCACCAGGGCGCTGACCTCTTCGGGCTTGGCTTCCCAGAAGGCGGTGACAATCAGTCCATCTTTCAGCGTGTTTACGTCGGCCATGTGCTCGCTCCTTGTGAATGGGAGAGCAAGCTATGCGGCCTGCGCGGTCCGACGTTTCGGCAGCGGCCGAACCTATTCAGGTGGTTCAGAAGTCGGCGGGCCGCAGGTCGTACGAGCCCTTGCGGCCGCGGCCGTAGACCTTGGCGGCGGTGGCGTGGATCTTCTCGAGGTGCGAATCGAAGGCGCCGAGCAGGCCCGGCTCGTCGAGGACCACGCTGGGCTGAAGCTTCTTCAGCGCGTCCTCGTCGACGAAGAACGCCGCCTCCATGGCACCATCGTGCCCCCAGAAGCGGATGGCGCGATGCGCCTCGTCGTAGAAGCGGCTTTGATTGGGAAAACTCAGCACCGTGCGGGCTTGAGCCTTTTGGCAGCCTTAGTCCACACCAATCCCGTGGGATTGGCGAGGAATGGCGTCCGAAAACCGCGAGCGCGCCCCGACCGCCTGTGGAAAGATTGCCGCTATGGAATTGTTGGATCGCGAGACCTGCTACCGGGCCTTCCAGAGCCACGATGCCCGTTTTGACGGCCGCGTTTTCGTGGGCGTCACCTCGACCGGCATCTATTGCCGGCCGGTCTGTCCGGCGCGCACGCCCAAGTTCGAGAATTGCCGCTTCTTCGCCTCCGCGGCGGCGGCCCAGGAGGCGGGCTTCCGGCCCTGCCTGCGCTGCCGGCCGGAGAGCGCGCCCGAGCTCGCCTTCTGGCGCGGCAGCTCCAACACCGTGAGCCGCGCGCTGAAATTGATTGCCGAAGGCGGGCTCGACGAGAGCGCGGCCGGCGTCGAGGCCTTCGCGGCGCGTCTTGGGGTCGGCGGTCGGCAACTGCGTCGCCTGTTCCAGCAGCATCTCGGCGCCTCGCCGGTCGCGGTAGCGCAGACGAGGCGGGTACTGTTCGCCAAGCAGCTCATCCACGACACGCGCCTGCCCATGACCGAAGTGGCGTTGTCGGCCGGCTTCGGCAGCGTCCGTCGCTTCAACGAGACCTTCCGCGCCCTGTTCGACCGGCCGCCCAGCGCATTGCGACGCAAGGGTGGATCCAACACTTCGGCGCGCGACGGTGTGACCTTGCGCCTGTCCTACCGTCCGCCCTACGACTGGCCGGGCATGCTCGAGGCGCTGAGCGCACGCGCCCGCCGCCGCGTCGAATGGGTCGAGGCCGGCGTGTGGCATCGCCGCATCGAGCTTGACGGCAAGAAGGGCAGTGTCGCGGTGGCGCATCTGCCCGACCGCAATGCCGTCGCCGTCACTATCCGCTTCCCCGAGGTCCGGGCGCTGTCCGCCATCGTGGCGTGCGTGAAGCGAGTGTTCGATCTCGGCGCCGACATCGTCACCATCGACAGCCATCTCGCGCGCGATCCCAAGCTGGCGCCGCTGATCGCCAAGCGCCCCGGCTTGCGTGCACCGGGCGACTGGGACCGCGATACCGTCAGCGCCTTGCTCGGTTCTGACGCCCCTCCCGCCTGGCGGCCCTGGCATGCCTATGCCGCCCAACACCTAAGGATGGCCACCCATGGCTGAGCCCCTCGCCTTGCTGATTGATCGCTTGCCTACGCCAATCGGCGAACTCATTGTCGTGGCCGACCGCGACGGCAAAATGCGCGCCTTGGACTGGACCGATCACGAACCGAACATGCGTCGCCTGCTCGACCGCCACTACGGCAAGAAGGGCTACACGCTCCAGAAGGCGCGTGATCCCGGCGGGTTCACCACGGCGATGCGCAAGTACTTCAAGGGCGATCTCGCGGCCATCGACCGGTTGCCCGTGGCGACGGCTGGCACACCGTTCCAGAGCAGCATCTGGCGGGCGCTGCGCAAGATCAGACGCGGCAGCACAATCAGCTACGCCGAGCTGGCGCGCCGCATCGGTAAGCCCAAAGCAGTGCGCGCCGCCGGTCTGGCCAACGGCCAAAACCCGATCAGCATCGTCGTGCCCTGTCACCGGGTGATCGGCTCGGACGGTAGCCTGACCGGCTATGGCGGCGGGTTGCCGCGCAAGAAGTGGCTGTTGGAACACGAGGGTGTGCGGACATGAGCGATCTCGAGACGCTGCAGAGCCTCAATCGCGACTACATCAGCTCGGTGCAGAACGGCGATGTGAAGCGCTTTGGCGAGATCCTGTCGCAAGATTTCCTCAATACCAACCCCGACGGCTCGCTGGTCGACAAGGCGGGCTTCCTCAAGCAGATCGCACCGCCGGTGAAGATAAAAGATCTCGCCTGCCACGACGTGAACGTCCGCGTGATGGGTGACTTCGCCATCATCCATGCCCGTACCAGTTACGCGCTGCTCGACGGCCGGTCCGGTCAGGGCCGCTACACCGATATCTGGGCCAAGCGCGGCGGCCGGTGGTTGTGCGTGGCGGCACAGGTCGCGCGCAATTGAGAGTACACGCGGGCTTTTATTGACGGCCCCGCCTCTTATGCATAAGAGCGGAACGTGCCGATTCAATTCAAGATCGATCACGATAGGCGCCACGTCGAGGCCAAGGCGGAAGGCGTCGTCGGCCTCGCGGACGTCGAAGCCTTCCTCGATGCCATCGTGGTCCAGGGTGCGATCCCCTACCGCAAGCTGTTCGACGGCCGTCTCGCCGTCGGGAAGTATAACGACAACGACGTCATGATGCTGGGCGCCCGCATCAGCGCCTATGCCGCCAACCTCGAAACGCGCGGCGCGGTTGCCATCATCGCGCCCAACGAGGAGGCGTCCATCCTCGCGAAGCGATTCATCAATCTGGGAAAATCCGGGCGCGCGGCCGAGGTCTTCCTGTCCGAAGCCGAAGCCGGCAAGTGGCTCGAAGCGCAGCCCGAAGTCTGATCAGGCGGCCGCGACGTTGCGGCGCTTCAGCCTCAACTGCGAGACCGCCGAGCGATCATCCTCGGCCGGCTGATAGACCACGCTGAACAGCGTGCGTGCCCGGGCGAGCGCCTCGCCAAAGCCTTTCTGGTCGCTTTCGAAGGAATCGAAGCCGCAGCGCAGCAAGAACGGCGCCTGGTCCTGCAGCACGCCGCCGGTGGCGCGCAGCTCGCCCTGGTAGCCCAGCCGCCCGCGCAGCAGGCGCGCCTGGCTGTAGGCACGGCCGTCGCTGAATTTCGGGAAGTGCAGCACGATCAGCTTCAGCCGGCCGATATGCGACGCAAGATCCTCGACCCGGTCGGTATTGCTGAGCGCCAAGGCCGTCGCAAACGGGTTCTTGAGCCATTCGGCGAGCGGCAGCGGTGCCGGCCCATCGTCGATGACGGGCGCCGTCGAGCCTTCCCTATAGAGCGGCATACATGCGGACCTTGAAAGGCTCGGCGCCGATGCGCCGATAAGTGTCGACGAAGCGCTCGCCCTCGCCGCGCGCCTCGAGATAGGTCGTGACCAGGGCATCGACCGCCTCGACCACTTTGTCGGCCTCGACGGCGGGTCCGAGGATGGTGCCCAGCGCGGTCTTGCCGAAGTCGACGTCGCCACCCAGGCTGATCTGGTAGAGTTCGACGCCGTTCTTGTCGACGCCCAGGATGCCGATATGGCCGACGTGGTGATGGCCGCAGGCGTTGATGCAGCCCGAGATTTTTATCTTCAGATCGCCGATGTCGTGCTGGCGCGCGAGCCCGGCGAAATGGTTGGAGATGCTCTGCGCCACCGGGATCGAGCGCGCGTTGGCGAGCGCGCAGTAGTCGAGACCCGGGCAGGCAATGATGTCGGTAATCTTGCCGACATTGGCCTCGGCGAATCCCAGCCGCTCCAGCGCACGATAGACCGCGGGCAAGTCCTCGACCGCGACATGCGGCAGGACGAGGTTCTGCTCGTGACTGACCCGGATCTCGCCCTGGCTGTAGGCGTCGGCGATATCGGCCACGCCCTCCATCTGCACCGAACTGGCATCGCCCGGCGGTGCGCCGGCAGGCTTCAGCGAGGCGGTGACGATCCGGTAGCCCGCCATGCGGTGGGGCGCGACGTTGGACTTCAGCCACAGCGCGAAGTTGCGGTCCTCGAGCTTCAGCCCTTCCACTTCCGGGACGACGGCCGACCGGTGCGGCAGCGCCGGAGGCGCGAACTGGCGCGCGATCGCCTCGATGGTTTCGGGCGCGAGTTTCAAGGCACCGTCCTTGATCGCGGCGTATTCGGCTTCGACCTCCTCGCGCATCTTCTCCGTCCCGACCTCGTGCACCAGGATCTTGATGCGCGCCTTGTAAAGGTTGTCGCGCCGGCCGTAACGGTTGTAGACGCGCAGCGTAGCTTCGAGATAGGCGAGCAGCTCGTCCTTGGGCAGAAACTCGCGCAGCGTCTTGCCGATCAGCGGCGTGCGGCCGAGGCCTCCGCCCACGATCACCTCGAAGCCGACCGCACCCTTCTCGTTGCGCCATAGGCGCAGCCCGATGTCGTGCACCCGGACAGCGGCACGGTCGTTGGGCGAGCCGGTGATGGCGATCTTGAACTTGCGCGGCAGGAAGCTGAATTCGGGATGGAGCGTCGACCACTGGCGCACGATCTCGCACCAGATGCGCGGGTCCTCGATCTCGTCGGCGGCAGCGCCGGCGAAATGATCGGCCGTGACGTTGCGGATGACGTTGCCGGACGTCTGCATGGCNNTGGCGATGCGCAGCATATAGGCGTGGAGTTGCAGATAGAGGCCGTTGGTGAGCCTGAGCGGCTTGAACTGCTCCTCGGTGAGCTCGCCGGAAAGACGGCGGCGCACCTGGTCGCGGAACTGCTCGACCCTTTCTGCGACCAGCGTGCGGTCGTAGTCGTCGTAGCGGTAGAAATGCTGCGGGCGACCGAGCAGCGTGTCAGGCATAACGCACCGCGTCGGCGGCAATCGCATCGAAGGTGAGGCCCGACGCACGGATCTTTTCGCGCAAGGACAGCGGCTCGATCGTGCCGTCATCATCCTCGGTCACGGCGACCAGGAACGGATCGATCACGCTGAAGGCCTCGGCCTTGGCCCGTTCGAGCAGGATCTCGGCTGAGCGCTTGTCGCGGGCCAAGGCCGCGCGATCCAGACGCGCCGTCCATTGCCCGGCATCGTCGAGGAACACCACGACACCGTCGGTCAGGCGGTTGGCCGATGCGACCTGCAGGTCGCCGCTGAGATTCTTGGCCATCAGGACACCTGTGCGAGGCGGGGTTGACCGGTAACGGCGGCCAATGCCGCCACCGCGCCGACGATGATAAGGCTGGGACCGGCGTCGCTGCGGGAGGTGTGGGGAGCAGCGAGCCGCGCCAGATCAGCGAGGCGGCCCGTTGAGACCCGTTCGTCGGGCCGCGTGCCGTTCTCGATTATGGCGACCGGCGTGGTGGGATCTGTGCCGGCGTCCAGCAGCCGATCGCGCACGGAAGCGGCTTCCGTGGCGCCCATGTAGATGACGTAGGTGTGGCCGCCGCCGGCTTCCACCGCGGCATGACCCGACAGGAAAGTGACGGAGGACGCGATGCGCCGGTCCGTGAGCGGTATGCCCACCGACGCGGCGATCCCAAGCGCAGCGGTGATGCCCGGCACGACCGACACCGGCAGCCCCGCCGCACGCAGGGCGTCTACCTCCTCGCCGCCGCGGCCGAAAATGAAGGGATCGCCCGCCTTCAGCCGCACCACGGTCTGACCGGCGCGTACGCGGCGCACCAGCTCGGCCTCGATGTCGGCCTGGGCCCAGCTCGCCCTTCCCTTGCGCTTGCCGACCGACACCAGCTCGGCATCGCGGCGGGCGCGGGCAAGGATCGCCGGCGGCACGAGATCGTCGTGCAGGATCACGTCGGCTTCCTGCAGGAGTTGGGCGGCGCGGAGCGTCAGCAGATCGGGATCGCCCGGGCCTGCGCCCACGATGTGGGCGATGCCGACAGGCTTCATGACACGACGGGCGGCATCGAGTTCACCGAGTGCCAGGCGACGGGCGCCGGCGTCGTCGCCCGCCAGCGCGAGACGCGCCGCGGGTCCCTCGACCAGGCGCCGCCAGAAGCCGCGACGCCGCGCCGGGTCGACGATCAGGGCGTTGACCTGGGCGCGGAAGGTCGCGGCGAGCCTGGCCAGCGCGCCGATCCGCTCGGGGAGTGCCGCTTCGATGCGGCCACGCAACACGCTCGCCAAGGTCGGCGAGGCGCCGCCGGTCGAGATGGCGACCACGACGCCGTCGCGATCGACGATCGCGGGCAGGATGAAATCGCAGAGTGCCGGCCGATCGGCGACATTGACCGGGACACTGGCGGCTTTGGCGATGCGCTGGACCTTGGCGTCGCTGCCCTCGTCGCCCGTGGCAATGAAGGCCGCCGCCGCCCTCCTGAAATCGGAGACCTGAACCGTCTCGACCGCGTACCGTTTCACCTCGGCGCCGGCCGAACGCGCCAGCTCGGCGCGGCGATCGGCAGCAGGGCCCTGGCCGACCACGACGACGCGGCGACCTACGAGGTCGAAGAAGAGCGGCAGATGCTTCACGACCGCTGCCCTAGGAGACCAGCGCGCGCAGCACGAAGTTGAGACCCAGCATGGCGGCGCCCTGGGCGATCGAGATCAGCCAAAGGCCGGCGCTGGGATGGCGGTCGAGAAACTGCGTCATGGCTGCTCCGATTGATCCTTAGGATCTGGAGCTTTTTCGCATGCCCGCCATGGCTTGATTTCCCGAAGGTCTTCCGCACTACGGCAAAATCTGCTGCGTCAGCCACCAGGGCAGAAAATTTGCCTCCCGCGGCGTTTTTGTCCCCCTTGAAGGGCGGCGACCCCGCCCTACATCCCGCTTGTCAGCCGTGCCCATCCCGGGGCGGCGACATCAGACATCGCTCACCAGGAGGATGAATTATGCATGGATTCGACGTTTCCCCGTTCTATCGTGCCACCGTCGGCTTCGACCGGGTTTTCGACCTACTCGACTCGGCGGCCGGCCAATCGGCCGGCAACGGCTACCCCCCGTACAACATCGAAAAGACCGGCGATAACGCCTACCGCATCGTGATGGCAGTTGCAGGCTTCGCCGAAGCCGAGCTGGGCGTGACGCAGAAGGAGAACGAGCTCCTGGTCAGCGGCCAGACCGCGCCGAGCGGCGAGAACGAGACGCAGTTTCTCTATCGCGGCATCGCCGGGCGCAATTTCGAGCGCCGCTTCCAGCTCGCCGACCATGTGAAGGTCTCGGGCGCGAAGCTTGCCAACGGCCTGCTGACGATCGAGCTGCAGCGCGAGATCCCGGAAGAGAAGAAGGCCCGCGCGATCCCGATCGCCGCCGAGCCGGCTCAGGTCGCGATCACGCACTAAGCAACGCGACCAGATAGGAAGGCTCTTGAGATAGGGGCGTCGCTGGCAACCGCGGCGCCCTTTTTCGTTGCGGAGCTTCAGGGCGCGCCCGAAAATAGCGCCATGACCCTCTCCGCCCAGCTCACTCACTTCGGCATCCACACCACCGACCTCGACCGCATGGTCGGCTTCTACACCCGTGTCATGGGCTTCGTGGTCTCCGACAGCGGGACCGGCAGCTCAGGCGCACGCGTCGTCTTCATGACCCAAAACCCCGACTGCCATCATCAGTTCGTGCTGTTCGACGGCAGGCCGAAGGACCTGCCCTACAATCCGGTGAACCAGATCTCCTACCGGCTCGACTCGCTCGACACGCTGAAGGCCTATCGCAAGGCGTTGGTCGGCGAAGGCATCACCGAGCACAGGATCACCGACCACGGCAACGCCTGGGCACTCTATTTCAAGGATCCGGAGGGCAACCCGGTCGAGCTCTATGTCGACTCGCCCTTCTACACACCGCAGCCCTGCGGCGAGCCGCTCGATCTCGACCAACCCAACGACACCATCCTCGCGCGCACCGAAGCGATGTGCAAAAGCCGACCACGCTTCATGTCGCGCGAGGCGTGGATGCAGAGCATCCAGGACAGGCTGGACGCCCGATGAGACTGCGGCTCGCCGGTCTTGCCATAGTGGCGTTTCTCCCGACTGCCGCATGGGCGCAGGCGATGCCCTGTGCGTTGACGGACGCCGACTATCAGGCATTGGCCAACGCCAAGGCCGGCCGTATCGAGCCGGCCGCAATCGAGGCGATGTCTCCGGCGGATCAAAGAGACCTCTGCCGGGCACGCCGGTTCGTCAAGGAGGCGCGCGGCAAGGACCCGCAGACCTACGCCAAATCGCACACCGCGGACGACGTGCCGATCCATCTCGCGCGCTTCACGACCGCCGAAGAGTACAAAGACGTCTATCCCGCCGGGATGGCCGTCATGCTGCCGGTCATCGAGGGTGGATCGCCGCCAAAGCCCAAGAAGTAGCTCACTTCTTGGCGTGCTTGCCCGTGAGCTGCGGCGTGTGTGGCCCCTCGCCGCCCTTGTCCTTGTGCTGCGAGCGCGTGGTGCGCGCCCAGGTGCGCTTGTGTTCGTCCTTCACGTTGAAGTGTAAGGTGCCGACCTTCTCGATCGTGAGCTCGACCTTGTCGCCGTCCATGAAGGAATTCAGCCCGCGGTGATTGGTGCCGGTGGCAACGACGTCGCCGGGCTCCAGGGTGTGGATCGAGCTCAGCCATTCGATGACGCGCGGGATCTGGTGGGCCATGTCGTCGGTGTTGAACTTCTGCATCGACACGCCGTTGTTCTTGAGCTCGATGTTGAGCTTCTGCGGATTGGCGATTTCATCCGCCGTCACGAGCCAGGGCCCGAGCGGCGCGAAGCTCTCGCGCGACTTCATCTGGAAGAACACGTTGCCCGGCGGCGGCAGGCCGCGCGCCGAACCGTCGATGAAGCAGGTGTAGCCGAAGATGTACTTCATGGCGTCGGCCTGGCTCACGTTCTTGGCGCGCTTGCCGATGATCAACGCCAGCTCCGCCTCGCCCTCGAAGATGCCGGCCGGCACGTCGGGCAGCACCATGGTGTCGCCGTCGCCGATCACCGCGTTCGCCGCCTTGTGGAAGGCGTTGATCGCGGGCTTCTCCTTCAGCGTGCCGTCTTCCATGTAGTTGACGGCCATGCAGTCGATGTTGCCCGGCCGCGGCACCGGCGGCCGCAGCCGCACACCCTTGAGCGCCACGCCCTTGCCGTCGTTGGCGGCCTTCTCGACCCGGACCTTGTATTTATCCCAGTGCTCGATCACGCCAACGATCAAGTCGCGGCTGTCGCGATGCGGCAGGTCCTTCACCGCGTCGGTGATGTCGACCACCTGGTCGCCCTTGATGACGCCCAGGCGAAAGTCGTTGAAATAACAGAGCTTCACTTTTTGTCTCCCCCTTCGAGCACTTCCTTGGCGACGCCCGCCGCCGTCATGGCGGTGGGCCAGCCGGAATAGAACGCCATGTGCGTGATGACCTCGACGATCTCGTCCTTGGTCACGCCGTTGTCGATGGCGCGCGCGACATGGCCGCGCAGCTGCTCGCTCCTGTTCATGGCGACCAGGGAGGCGACGGTGATCAGGCTGCGGTCGCGCTTGGACAGGCCAGGGCGCTCCCAGACGTCGCCATAGACGACCTTTTCGGTGAGATCGATCAGCTTGGGTACGAACGACCGCACGCGGTCGCGGGCATTGGTGACAGGCGGCTTGGACATCGTTTCTCTCCTTTTCATTGCCGGGCGTCGGCGCTAGCGTTGGACCAACAGTTTCGGAGGAAAGCATGGCAACGATCAAGGTCGCAGACTTCGCCTTTCCGCGCATGGAAGCGCCGGACCTCGACCAGATGGAGGAATTCCTCACCCATTTCGGCCTGATCCGCGCCGAGCGCACACCCGATGCTCTTTATATGCGGGGCGCCGACAGCCACCATCATCTGCACGTCACGCAAAAGGGCGGCACCAAGTTCCTCGGTTTCGCCTATCACGTCGCCGACGAGGACGACCTCAAGCGGCTCGCCAAGCTGCCCGGCGCCTCGGGCATCGAGGCGGTGAACGAGCCGGGCGGCGGCAAGCGCGTTCGGCTGACCGAGCCCAACGGCTACCAGATCGAGGTCATCGCCGGCATGCAGAGCGTGACGCCGATCAAGGTCGAGCGCGACCTGGCCAATTCCGGCAGCGAGCCGCTGCGGCGCGCCGGCCGGCTGATGCGGCTTTCCAAGTCGCCGACCTCGATCCAGCGCATCGGCCATGGCGTGCTGTCGACGCCCAAGGTCAAGGAGACCGTGGCGTGGTTCCGCAACACGCTGGGCATGATCCGCTCCGACGACGTCTATGCCGACGACAAGGACAACGTGATCGGCGCCTTCAGCCGCCTCGACCGCGGCGAGGAATATGTCGACCATCACGTGCTGTTTTGCGTGCACAACGAAAAAACCGGGCTCAACCACGTCTCCTACGAGGCGCACGACATCGACGCGATCTTCCAGGACCACGAGTACCTGATGAAGCTCGGCAAATATCAGCATATGTGGGGCATCGGCCGCCATCTGCTGGGCAGCCAGGTCTACGACTACTGGTGCGATCCGTGGGGCCGCTGCCACGAGCGCTGGGCCGACACCGATCGCCTCAAGGCGTCGGACGGCGGCCACCTGCTGCCCCGTGAGGAAGGCTTCCAGTCGCAATGGGGCGAGCGGCCGCCGGAGCGGTTCATCGGGCACGCGAGTCCTTAGCTCGCGTCCTTGAACGGATCGTATTCCGTGAGGCACATGTTCGCTCCGGATTGAGGCCGGTCGTCGCGCAAGTCGTCCTGCCACGGGTCGGGGTGACACTAAAGACCTCGCACACGAAGGTCCCCGGCGAGCCCCGCCAGCGGTCGAGCGTGGCATTGTCGATGGTTACTTGTCGGCGCCTTCGGCTTTACGCATCCCGTGCAGCTCGCCCAGCGACGGGGTGCCGGTTTTCTGCGTGCCCGTCGATGCGGCCTGCCTCGCCGCGCGCTTGCTCGCCCACAGGCCGATGCTGCGGCCCTTCAGTTCGGCGGCGCGCAGCGCGGTGGCGTAGTTGCCGTCGATCGCCGACGCCTGCAGCAGCACGTCGACCGTCTCGACCACCTTGCCGCCGGTGACCTCGCCGGATTTTTCGCTTTCCACGATTTCGGCGAGCTTTGCGTGAATCGCCGAAAGCTCGTTTCTGTCCAACTCGTTAGGGGTGTTTTCACGAAGAGTTCGTGAACGTTCACGAAGTTTTCGTGAATCGCGCGGACGCTCGTTGGGTGACGGCTGCAAGCTGCTCGGCGTCGGATGGCGAATGTACTGGTGATCGTGCCAGTGCACGACGCGCAGATATTCGACTTCATCCACCGTGTAGCGCTCGATGCACCCCTCGCGCTCCAGCTCGTCGAGCCAGGCCGGCAGGAACATCGGCGCGTCGGAGTCGGCGGCGTAGAGCAGCATGGCAAGCCCGGTCGGCGCGGCCCGGACGCGGCCGGCGTCGTCGGCGACGGTCCACAACAGGATGAACAGGAGTCGCGCCTCGCGGCCGACGCGGGCCATGCTGCGCGAGTGGGCGAAATCGGGTTGGATAGTGCGGATGCGGGCCATCGGCAAGATATTGCATAAACCGCAACATAAGTCAAGAACAAATACGGAACCGACTTTATTGTTGCGAATAACGCGAAGACCGCTTCTGCGGACAAATCGACCCTTTTAGCATATGCTGAGGCATAGGCTTATGGAGGCCGCTATGATCCCTAAACGACACGTTAAGCTTTTCAAGAATGGCCGAAATCAAGCGGTGCGGATTCCACGCGAGTTCGAGCTTCCCGGCGAGGACGCGATCATGCGCAAGGAGGGCGACAGGCTGATCATCGAGCCCGCCCCGCCGAAATCCCTGCTGGCGCTTCTGGCAACCCTCGCGCCCCTGGACGAGGACTTTCCGCCGATCCCCGATCCGCTCCCCGATCCCGTCGAGCTTTGATGCGTTACCTGCTCGATACCAACATCGTCTCCGACCTCGTCCGTCACCCACAGGGCCGTATCGCCGAGCACATCCGCAAGGTCGGCGAGGTGCAGATCTGCACCAGCATCATCGTCGCGGCGGAATTGCGTTATGGGGCCACGAAGAAGAGATCGCCACGGCTCACGGCTCAGCTTGAAGCGGTCCTTGGCGGCCTCACCGTTCTACCTTTCGAGGCGCCTGCCGACGCAGCCTACGGACTGCTTCGCACCCGGCTTGAAGCGGCGGGCAGACCGATCGGCGGCAACGATCTGCTCATTGCCGCCCAGGCCATCGCCCTCGGCTGCACCATCGTCACCGACAATGAAGGAGAGTTCGCCCGCGTCGACGGCCTTCCTCGCGAGAATTGGCTCCGGCAGGCATAATTTTGGTTCTTTGTATCTAGGCGTGGCGGACTTCCGCTTTGGTGCGCATTGGGGACTTGAGTCGAATATCGCGCGAGGTCCAAAAAGTGCCAATAAGCGACATGGGCGAGCCACGTTGGCCGCGTTGTTGCCCAGCCGATTAAGCTCCTCTACGATCCGAGGCGGGGAGGCTAAGAAATTCCATTGGCCCGTGAGCAGCGCCGATTAGCGGCAATCGTTAGAGCCGATGTGTTCGGCTATTCGCACGCCGCCTATGAGCAGATCTACTTTTCGTCCCTGGTGCCGCAGACCTACCTCTGCGCGCGGCTTCTGGAGACGCTCGACTGATGGCCGT
>PLYQ01000197.1 GCA_003153415.1 Rhodospirillales bacterium
CACCCCCTAGGCTTGCAGCACGAAACTCTCCCTCTCGACAAGGTCGTTCTCGAGAACGATGAACACCGTCAATGAGTGCGGCGTCGGCATTTGGTCCGCGACAGCATGTCGTTGAGCAAAGCCTGGGAGCGAGTTCGGTCGAAGAAACGCGAATGCAGCATCTGCTTGTTGCGCGCGGCCGAGGTCAAATAGAAGCGCTCGTAGAGGAAGCCTCGTCCTCCTAGGGAGGAGCCGACGAAATCCCAGGCCATGCGGAACACGGCCGCCCGCTCGTCGGCTGACACTCCGTCGGCCCCGCTCAGCATCTCGTCGATCAGCGGCCGCAGCTTGGGGTCGTCGAGCTGGGCCCGGCTGGGCGTCGTGAGCAGGTTGTGGCTGCCGATGAGCGTGATGATTTCCGCCACCCGCGGCATCCAGACCGGGAGCATCGACCGCATCGGCTCCAGCGCGGCCCCGTTGGGGAACCACACGCCGTCCTCGCGCTCCGAGGCCTGCTCCAGCGACAGCTCCACTGCATTGGCGGTCATGCGCACGTAGCAGGCCATCTCGCCCAGCATCTCCGTCGTTGCCGGCGAGTAGTCGCCGATCAGCTCGGCCATGCGGGTGGCGAGGCCGTAGGCGAACTCGAGCTTGGTGAGGGCGCGGATGGTCGATTGGGTGGTCATGTTGATCGCATAGCCGGTCTGCCGCATCGAGTTGTAGATCTCGACGTCCCCGTCGATGAATATCCGGTCCCAGGGCACCAGCACGTCGTCGAAGATACAGAAGGCATCCTGCTCGTCGAAACGCGACGACAGCGGCTTGTCGAACGGATCGGCCCCCGGCGCCGATACCGAATCGCGACACAGGAACTTGAGGCCGGGAGTGTCGAGCGGAATGGCAAAAGCTACCGCGTATTCGGTGGCACCGGCCGGGATCGGTTGCCCCGGATACACCGTCTGCTCGTCGACATAGGGCGCGAGGGTGGCCAATACGCGCGCGCCCCTGACGATGATGCCGTCGGCCGTTTGGCCGACCTTTCGCACCGTGACCTTGTTGCCGAGGATCCGGCTGTCGGTCCGCTTGTCGGTAGTGGGCTGGATGATCGTATGGGTGAGCGAAATGTCGGCCTCGCACAGACGGCGCTGGAAATTCACGAGGTTCTGCGCGCCCCGCTCGTTGCGTCCGTCGGCGCCGGCCCACACGCGGGGCGCCGACGCGAAGGCTGCGAACTTCATGTTCATGTAGTCGGGCGTGCGGCCCATGATGCCCATGGAGCCTTCCGACAGCCGGACCAGTCCGGCATGGCGGTGCCGCAGCTCGTCCTTGGACCGCGGGATCATGTGGCTGACGTTGGTGGGCTGGCCGCTGTCCGGGTGCCTGAAGAGGCAGTCGGCCGCGTAGGCGTGTTGCCGATCGAAGATTGCGGCCAGGCTTTCGGCTCCGCCCCGCAGCTTGGGATGCGTGGTGACGTCTTCGATCCTTTCGCCGTCGACCCAGATCTCACGCTTCGTCTTGCGGAGCCCCTCGAGAAACTGCGAACCCGTGCGTGCGCCCATGCCCCTTCCTCCAAGTCCTTAATGCATCCGACTCGAATGCCTTGCTTGTCCGTAACGATCACTACGCCACGTGACGCGGCGGTCTTCAAGGTCGGTCTCGGCGACGTTTCCCGGTCTGTCGGCGTAGTGTTAGTTTATCGTGGGCTTTGATGCCAAGCTGGGCGTGCCGCACGGCGGAGCAGCGTGGTCTCGGGGGTGTTGCCGTGATTTGCTGTCGTCGACGTGCTGATGCGACGTGACAATGCCTGCCGCCGGTTTGACCTTGGGCGGCGGAAAGACACTTGGGTATGGGATTCACCGACGAACAGACTGCAATTCGCGACATGACGCGTGACTTCGTGCGCAGAGAGATCGCGCCGTTCATAGCAGATTGGGATCGCGCCGCCCGGGTGCCGCCGGAGTTGGTGCGCAAGCTTGGCGCCCTTGGCCTGTTTGGCGTGTCCATTCCCATCGACTGGGATGGAGCCGGCGCCGACTTCATTTCCTACGTGCTGATGACGGAGGAACTGGCCTATGGCGACGCGGGTATCTGCAATATGGTCAGCGCCACCAACTCCTTCACGATGAAGCTCCAAGATTTCGGTACAGCGGACCAGAAACGACGGTTCCTCCGGCCGGTGGCGTGTGGCGAAATGCTGGGCTGCATGCTGCTGACCGAACCGCAGTCTGGATCCGACGCCGCCAATCTGCAGACGCGCGCGGTACGCCGCGGCGACCGCTACAGCATCAACGGCACCAAGTGCTTCATCACGTCCGGCCGTTCGGCCGGCGCGGCCGTGGTGTTCGCGGTCACCGACCCGGAGGCGGGCAAGCGCGGGATCTCTGCCTTCCTGATCCGTCCTGGTCAGCCCGGCTATCGTGTGCTGCGCGACGAGCACAAGCTCGGCCATCGCACCAATGAGACCTGTCAGATCGTGCTCGAAGACGTGGAAGTGCCCGCCGAAGACATGCTTGGCAAACCGGGCGAGGGACTCAAGGTGGCCTTCTCCAGCCTGGAGAGCGGGCGGATCGGCGTCGCTGCGCAATCGATCGGCGTCGCCCGCGCCGCTCTCGACGCGGCACTTACTTACGCGCGTGAGCGTGTGTCCTTCGGAAAGCCCTTGATCGAGCATCAGGCCATCGCATTTCAGCTCGCCGACATGGCAACCGAGGTTGAGGTGGCGCGACAAATGTGTCTGCACGCCGCGGCTCTGAAGCAAGAGCGGGTACGCTGCATCAAGCAAGCATCGATGGCCAAGTTGTTCGCCTCGCAGATGTGCGAGCGCGTCTGCTCCGCGGCGATCCAAATCCATGGCGGCTACGGCTTCATCAATGACTACCCGGTCGAAAAGCTATATCGCGACGCCCGGGTGTTCCAGATCTACGACGGCACGAACGAGGTCCAGAAGATCGTGATTTCGCGCGAACTAGTGGCTGGCCATTGAGTAGCGTCCTGCGGGAGCAGGAATGACCCTTGTGCTTACCGAAAACCATATCGGGCAGTATTGATGGTGAAGTCCGCCGAGGATCGGCCATGTTGCGAGCGGGCCGAACCGTTGGACCGGCCGATGGCCCGGCGAATCCTTGTCCAAGGACAGATGTGTTCGGATGTCGTTGTAATAGCCGATGTAGGCCGCAAGGATCCGGCGCAAATGGGCCTCGCCAAAGACGACGATG
>PLYQ01000098.1 GCA_003153415.1 Rhodospirillales bacterium
CCGGCCAGGAGCCGAGAATCGCAGCCACGCCTTCGGGGGCGTCCGTCACGCCTCGCAGGTGCATCACGAAGCCGCGCGCGGCCGCGCGTCGGGCGGCGGCCGCAGCTTTGCCCACTCTAGAGGCGGCGGGAGGCGTCGGTGATGAACAATTCCATTCTCCGTCGCGGCCTTGTGGCCCAGCTCTTCATTGCGGGCCTCGGCACCGTCGCGGCCGCTCAGCAGGCCGCCAAGCTCCAGGGCTTCGCCACCGCCGAAGCGGCGGCGGCGGCACTCACGGACGCGGTCCGTCGCGGCGACAACAAGGCACTGGCCGCCATGCTGGGCGGCAACTGGACCGATTTCGTGCTGAGCGAGAAGGACGCCAGCGACAGCGGACGCTTCCACTACCTCGCTGCCTGGGACGAGAACCACGTGGTGACGGTGACTGACGGCGCCAAGGCGACGGTCGCCGTCGGCAAGGACGGCTGGACCCTGCCGATCCCCATCGTCAAGGACGGCGCCGAATGGCGCTTCGACATCGCCGCCGGCTACAAGGAAATCCAGGCCCGCCAGTTCGGCTACGACGAGCTGGGTGCGATCCAGACACTGTTGGCGATCGTCGACGCCCAGTACGACTACGTCGAACTCGATCCGATGAAGACCGGCTGGCCGCAATATGCCCGCCGCCTGGCGAGCTTGCCCGGCAAGAAGGACGGACTCTATTGGTTGACGGCGCTCGGCGAACCACCGAGCCCGCTGGGCGAGCAGGTCGCCAACTCGCAACCCGACGGCAGCGCGCCGGGCGGCCACTTCGGCTACAACTTCCGCCTGCTCCACGCCCAGGGGCCAGCTGCGCCAGGCGGTGCCCACGACTATCTCGTCAATGGCCACATGATCGGTGGCTTTGCCGCGATGGCCTGGCCGGTGCGCTACGGCGATACCGGCGTCATGACGTTCATCGTCAGCTTCCAGGGCACCGTCTATCAGCAGGACCGCGGTGAGGAGACGGCGCAGCGCGCAACGTTGATCGCCGCCTTCAACCCGGACAAGGGTTGGGAGAAGGTGGACCCGACGCCGCCCTAGGCGGCGCCGCGCCCGCGGGAGGACCCGATGTGGATCGCCAACGCCTGGTACGTCGCGGCCTGGCTGCACGAGTTGGAGCCGGGGCGCATCCATGCGCGCACCATAATCGACCAGCCGCTGGCGCTCTACCGCACGTCGGGCGGCGAGATCGTGGCCCTTGAAGACCGCTGCTGCCATCGCTTCGCGCCGCTGTCGCTGGGCCGGCTCGAAGGCGACGACCTGCGCTGCATGTATCACGGGCTGAAGTTCGCGCCCGACGGCAGGTGCATCGAGATCCCCGGCCAGAAGCTCATCCCACAAAGCGCCTGCGTGCGGCGCTATCCCGTCGAGATCGTGGGAAGCTGGGTCTGGGTGTGGATGGGCGATGCCGCCGTGGCCGACCGCAACATCATCCCGCCTACGCTGGCGCTCGACGATCCCGGCTATCGCCTGATGGCGGGCGCGCTCGACTACGCCGCGCACTATCTGCTGATCGATGACAACCTCCTGGATCTCTCGCACCTTTCCTTCGCGCACGAAAAGACGCTGGGGCTCGACATGCCGCAATGGGCTGACGAGCGGCCGCGCACCGTTGCCCTGGAACGCGGCCTGCGTTTTCGGCGCTGGCTGCGCGATCACCCGCCGCGCGGCTTCATGAAGAAGCTGGGTGAGCGGGTCGATGTGTGGAACAGCTACGACTTCCTGTTCCCCGGCATTTTCCTGCAGCGCACCGCCTTTTATCCGCAGGGCACCGCCGAGCAGACGGGCGGCCAGGAGCCGGCCGGCCTGCCGCTGTTCTATCGCATCGACGAGCAGGCGGTGACGCCGATCGGCCCGCGGGCCGCGCGCTACTTCTATGCCGTCGGCACGCGGGCGAGCGACATCGATGCTGACAAGCTCGAGCGGCTTTTTAGCGTGACGACGACGGCCTTCTACGAGGACAAGACGATCATCGAGGCGCAGCAGAAGCTGATCGATCTCGATCCCGAGCGCCGCATGCTGCCGACCAGCCTCGATGCCGGGCCGACGCAGTTCCGCAAGCTGGTCTATGGTTGGCTGGCGGCCGAGCACGGCGCGCCACGGGTGGCCGTCCCTGCGGCGGATTGAATCAAGCCTTTCCTCCCCAGCAGACTGGGGAGGAGAAACAGCCTCTAAGTCAGCGGCGGCATGACGTACTTGGCGTAGGCCGGCCGCGTCTTTAGCCGCTCGTACCAGGCCTTCACGTTCTTCAGGTCGGGCCGCTCGACGTCGAGCGCGTACCAGCGATGGACGAAGCAGCCGACCGGGATGTCGCCCATGGTGAGGTGCGATCCGGCGACGTAGCGCCTGCCGTCGAGCCAGCTGTCGAGCCGTCCCCACAATTTCCCGCCATCGACCGCGGCCTTCTCGATCGCGGCCATATCGCGCTTGTCGGCGGGCGTGCGGATCAGGCCCCAGAACATCACGCGCATGACTTCGGAAATGGTGCTGAGCTGCCAGTCCATCCAGCGGTCGGCGTCGCTCCTCTGGCCGGGATCGTTCGGCCACAGCGTGCCCGCGGCATACTTGGCGGAAAGATAGCGCACCGCCGAATTGCTTTCCCAGACAATGCGCCCGCCGTCGTCGATGGTCGGCACCACGCCGTTGGGGTTCATGTCGAGGTACCATTTCTGGTCGTTGCCGCCGAAGGCCATGCCGACGTCGGTCCGATCGTAGGCCACACCGCATTCGTCGGCCGCCCACAGCACTTTCATGACATTGATCGAATTGGCCCGGCCCCAGATCTTCATCTCGTCCTACTCCCTCGAAAGCCTTAGTGCGCCGCCGCCCAGTTGGCGCCGACGCCGGTATCGACGACCAGCGGCACCGAGAGCGTCGCCGCGCCCTCCATGACCTTGCGGGCCACGGCCTTGGTCTTGTCGATCTCCTTGTCGGGCACCTCGAACAGCAGTTCGTCGTGCACCTGCAGCAGCATCTTGGCCTTGAGCTTGGCCGTCGCCAGCGCGCCCGGCAGGCGGATCATGGCGCGCTTGATGATGTCGGCAGCGCCGCCCTGCAGCGGGGCGTTGATCGCGGCGCGCTCGGAGAAGGAGCGCATGCCCTGGTTCTTTTCGTTGATGTACTTCAGGTGGATCTTGCGGCCGAACGGCGTCTGCACGTAGCCATGCTTGCGGGCGAACTCCTTGGTCCGTTCCATGTAGTCGGCAATACCGGGATAGCGCTGGAAATATTTGGCGATGTACTCGCGCGCTTCCTGCTGGCCGATGCCGAGCTGGTTGGCGAGCCCGAAGGCCGAGATGCCGTAGATGATGCCGAA
>PLYQ01000351.1 GCA_003153415.1 Rhodospirillales bacterium
AAGGCCTCTGAAAATGCAGTGTCGATGTGCATTTCGCGGCGGTGACGAATGAACGCCCGAGCGAGCGCGTAGCGGCATCGATTGGCGTCAGAGCGACGTGCAAGACTCTGCGAGAAAGCTGCCAGATGGGCCGCACGGCCGGCGAGATCAGATGGATCAGGCATTGCTACCGGTGTACGCGCAAGCGGCGGCGGCGGATCACTTGGCATAGGCTGCTGCTATGCGACAATAGTCTCGTGGGAGACCTTGAAATTACTGTGTCTTTTAGGGCAAAACCCGCGTCATGCCAGTTCCTGCTCCTGCCATGATTGCCGGCTTGGCTAAAAAGTCCGGCGTCGATGTCGAGTCCATCCTCACCTACCAGCGGTTAGGACTATTGCCCAAGCCGCGACGGCGTCAGGGCAACAGCGGCGATGTGGCCTACCATCGGGAACATCTCGAGCGACTGACCTTCATCTGGCGCGCGCAAAAACTGGGATTCTCGCTGGACGCGATTGGTGAAATGCTGGGACTTGCCGGCGGCTTGACCACGTGCGCCGATGTCTACCGCATCGCCAAACGCCACCTCGCAGAGGTCAGGGCCCGAGCCAGGCCGGACGAGATCCGACGGCTCGAAAGTGCGCTTGTGCCGCTACTCGACGCCAGTCCTCGGAGCGGATTGGCCAATGACAGCCCCATCATCGTCATGTTGTCGCGTTCGCCCTGACGTGTTCACCCAGTTTCTCGACCGCCAGCACAAGGTGCTGTTGACGCGACTCCGTGGGACTTTCGGCGAGGAGGACATCGCTGCGCTCTATGCCGCGGCGAAGCGTATTATGGCGCGAGAAGGTTCATCGTTGCGTAGCCTTCAAGACTTCAGCGCTGTCAAAGGTGTTGACGTTCATGTCGGCCGGATCGCCCAGCATGGCTGGCAGGCGCAGATTGTTCCCGGTCGGCAACGCGTCATGGTGGTACCGCCGCCCGAGTTCCAGGATATGGCCCGCATGTTCGCTGCCTATCAGAAAATCGCTGACTATGACGCGCCGCAGATCGTGCAGACTCTGGATGAAGCCTACGCCTTGCTCGAGCTAAGCGACCCGCGTTTCGAGCCGATTGGGTAGACGCTGGCGGACGTCTGCTTTGGTGCACAAAGCAGACTCAGATCTGACATCGCTCGAGGTCCGGAAAGTGCCAGGACCGGACATCGCCTACCTGCGGCGGGCGGGCCTCCAGGCATTGTCTTTTGCCGTTTGCTCTTTGAGCCACCGGCGTGCTTCGTGGATGCTGCGGAAGACCTTCGCTGGTCTGCCATCAATGTTGAAACCAGTGAAGATACGAGCGAACTCGCCACGGTTTGGATCGGCGACAACGGCCAGTGGGCCACGAAGGGTTTCGGTGCGAATTTCCTGCAATACCTGGCCGAACGCTGCCAACTCCTCTTTTGTGAAACCCGGAGTGCAGTTCGCCACATCAATCAGCTTGGAATAGTGAAGCAACTCGGCGCGAACAATATCCCGGGTAAAGGTCGCCAAGTCCGCCAGCGTCAGCTCGCCGCTGCCAACGCCCAAGATGAGGCGGTTTGCATGGTCGATCGCTTGCTCTATTGGCATGTCGCCTATAGGGGCGTGTTACAAGTTGCTAGCGACCAAATCTACACCACCTATCCGGGTCAGGCTCTTGCCGTAGTAACCACGCCGAGTCGATGCAGTCATCGTGCAGCACATGCCGCTTGCACAGGGGACGCGATCGCGTGGGGCGTCTCAGGTGCTGGATCATTGGGAAGCCTTCACGAGCGCATCGCCCTTGGATGCCCTTGCTTGATTTCCACATGATTTATGCGATGCTTTGTTAACCGGTCGTGATCGCCGGCGCTTAAAGTTATTGGCGCCCGTCCTGTGTTCTTCCTGCAGGACGGGCGTTTCTTTTTTGTTCATTGGTCGCCAGCGCATGCGGCTCACAGACACAAAAAAGGCGGCCCATGAGGCCGCCTTTTCTATTGTTAGGGCGTCCAGCTCTACTGGATCACGATCTCGACGCGGCGGTTCTGAGGCTCGCGGACGCCGTCCCCGGTCTGGACCAGCGGCATGCTCTTGCCGCGGCCGACGACCGAGATCGCCGTGGCCGGCACGCCTTCGCGAACCAGCGCATCCTTGACCGTATTGGCACGACGTAGCGACAGCGCCATGTTGTAGGCTTCCGGGCCCGACGTGTCGGTATGGCCGGTCGCCGTCACGCGGGCAGAGCCCTTGGACTTGTAGGCAGCAGCAGCCTGCTTGATGGTGTTGAGCGCCTGGGCCGAGAGGTTCGAACGATCCCAGTCGAAGAACACCATGAACGACGGCGGAGAGACCATCGGCGGCGGCGGCGGCGGTACCGCCGCACTAGGAGCACCGAACTTCAGCTGAATGCTCGCCATCAACGAAAAGTTGTTGTCCGTAGGGTTGGCGTTCATCGTGTACGGAAAGCCGCCAACGTTGCCCGAATAGCTATAGTTGGGTGTCGTGGTGCCGTAGTAGCGGCCCTCGAGGTTCAAGCGGAACGTCGAGTCGATGTTGTAACCGACACCCAAGATCGCCTGGTAAGCAAAGGCGGTGGCGTTGGCCGATCCGCTGGAATCGCCTGCGTTGAGGAACGCGACGCCGGCACCGACGCCGATGTAGGGAACGATCGTCCCGCCCGCATTGAAGTCATAGAGCACGTTGGCCATGATCGAGACTTGATTTTGAAAGCCATTGAGGCTGCCGGGCAGACCGGGCACGGTCAGCGTCCCGGTATTGGCGCGATAAACGCCTTCAAGTTCCACACGCGGGCCGATGAAGTCGTAGCCGATCATGCCGCCGGCCAGCCAACCCGTGTTGTAACTTCCATTCGTGGTTGCGGATGCTGAACCGACTCCCGGCACCGTGACCGTGGTGTTGAAGGAATTGCTCAAAAGCCAATTGAGGCCGCCTTCGGCACCAATGTAAAAGCCGCCCGGCTGGAGCGACTGGGCCTGCGTGGCCATCGGCAGCGCAATGAGCGCGGCGGCAGTCAATAGTGCCTTCTTCATGCTTCGATCCCCAGTTCCATTACGACTTATAGGTAATTTATGGAATATCTTGCAGCCACTCTAGCTGTACTTGCACCGTCAACGCGGTTCTCGGCCCCGTGTGACCTCTGCACAACACACCCGGATTTCCTACTCCCTGTAGTGCGAGACCATAACAGAAGCCAAAACTAGTGTCATCCCAGAGGCCGATACATGACCTTTCCATCGCCGGACGACGCACCAGGACGGGAATGCTGGGCGCCGTCGTCACCACCTCGGCCATGGCCGTCGGCAGCCGCTGCGCGTGGGCCGAGCCCACGCTAATCGCGGCGCTCATTTCCATCGCAGCCATCGCGACCATGAGGACCGTCGGCGGCAAGATTAGCAACGTGCTTGCCAATGTCTCCAACGCGATGACTTGACCCTCTGCGTTTATGAACACGCTTGTTGAGAGTCAGATTGAAGCAAGGGGCGATTTTGCCTCGATGCCATTGTCTCGCGGCTAGAAGCTCGCAAGGTCCACGCTGTCGCCGCACCGGGGCCTCAGAAAAATTGTTTGTGGGAAAATATATATGCTGTCCGTCTTCCGTGCCCTTATGTCAGATCAACATGGAGCCACAGCGCTTGAACATACGCTAATCGCTGCGCTCATTTCTCTCGCTGCAATTCAGGTCAGGATGTTAGTCAGCGACAAAGTCTCTAACGTTTAGGCCCATCACTCGACCCCGATGCGGCCGCTCGCACATGCGCGGTTCTCTGAATGTCGGCTTCTAGGGGGATTTTGTTGCAGAAGTCGGTTGA
>PLYQ01000172.1 GCA_003153415.1 Rhodospirillales bacterium
AGTGGTAGTCCATCGGGATCGAGTTCTTGCCGAGCCTGGTCGCCATCCGGGCGATGTTGGTTTCTTTCTTTGCCCGGATCGCCTCCGTCCATTCCGCCGGCGGAGGCTGCCAGTCTCCCCCCATGCCGCGCAGCAGCGCGGCCACGCAGGAGCCGATATCGCCCACCAGCGGTGCGGCGATCTCGACGTTGCTGTCCATCTCGCGCGGCTCGATGTCGATCTGGATGAACTTCTTCGAACCCGGCGGCCCCCACTGCTTGCCTTTGCCGTGACTGAGCAACCAGTTGAGCCGTGCGCCAATCATCATCACGACGTCGCTGTCGGCCAGCACGGTCGAGCGCGCGGCGGAGGCGGATTGTGGATGTGTGTCGGGGAGCAGGCCCTTGGCCATGCTCATCGGAATGTAGGGAATGCCGCTCTTCTCGACCAATGCACGGATGTCGTTGTCGGCCTGCGCATAGGCGGCGCCCTTGCCGAGGATGATCAACGGACGCTTGGCGCCGCGCAGCACATCGAGCGCACGCTCGACGGCGGCTTGTGCCGGGAGCTGCGCCGGCGCCGGGTCGATCACCTTGACGAGCGAGCGGCGGCCGGCCTCGGCCTGCATCACCTGGCCGAACAGTTTTGCTGGCAGGTCGAGATAGACGCCGCCCGGCCGACCCGAAACCGCCGCGCGGATGGCGCGCGCGACGCCGATGCCGATATCGGGGGCATGCAGCACGCGGAACGCCGCCTTGCACAGTGTCTTGGCAACGGCGAGCTGGTCCATCTCCTCGTAGTCGCCCTGCTGCAGGTCGACGACCTCGCGCTCCGATGAGCCGGAGATCAGGATCATCGGGAAGCAGTTGGTCGTGGCATTGGCCAGCGCCGTCAGACCGTTGAGGAAGCCGGGCGCCGACACGGTGAGGCAGATTCCGGGTTTTTTCGTCAAGAAGCCGGCGATCGCCGCGGCGTTGCCGGCGTTCTGCTCATGCCGGAAAGAGATTACACGGATGCCGGCACCCTGCGCCATGCGGCCGAAGTCGGTGATCGGGATGCCCGGCACGCCGTAGATCGTCTTGATGTCATTCAGTTTCAGCGCGTCGATGACGAGGTGAAAGCCATCCGTCAGGTCCTGCGTGTCTTCTGCCGTCGTTGCGGCGGGCTTCTTCAATGCAGCGTCAGCCATGGTGTTCCCCCTCCCACTCAATCCAGATAGTCGACGTGCTTGGCGACATGCTCGGCCAGACCAAGTGCGTGCTGGCGCACCAGATCCTCGGCGCGCTCGGTGTCGCGCGCCTCGAGGGCCTGGATGATGTTCATGTGGTCGTGGATGGAGCGCTCGACGCGGTCATCCTCGCCGATTGTCTGGCGGCGGATCATGCGCATGTGGGTGAACAGGTTCTCCGCCAGCCGGATCAGCACGTCGTTGCCGCTCAGCTCGATGATCGTCTGGTGAAAGTTGATGTTGACCTCGGAATACTCATCGAGCTTGGCGTGCAGCTTGTCGTCCTCGAAGGTGGCGAACATGCGCCTGAGCCCCGCAATGTCGGCGGCGCTGGCGCGTTCGGTGATGAGCCGCGCCGCCATGCTCTCAAGTGCTGCCCAGGCGGTGATCATCTGGATCACCTCGTCCTTGGTCTTGCGCACGACATAGATGCCGCGCCGCGGCACCGACCGCACGAAGCCCTCGCGCTCGAGCTGCGCCATCGCTTCGCGCACCGGCGTGCGCGAGATGCCGAAGTCCTGCGCCAGCTGGCGCTCGTCGAGCCGGATATCGGTGCGGGAGCGGTAGATGTCCGAGGACACGATGACGTTGCGCAACGCCACGTAGGCCTTGTCCTTGAACGTCTCCGGGCTGTCGATCCGGCCGACGACCAGACGCGCTTCGCTCATGGAATCGATTGTCCTTCCCCAGAGATCTCAGCCGAGCGCCCCGGCGCCCAAACTTGAAATACATTATTTATAATGCCACGGACAGGCAGGGCGTCAAATCACGCCGCCCGCCTCGTTTGCCCGCGTTTCCGACGATTTCAGGCTCTGGCGATCATCTTGACCCGCCAAGGCTTTAGAACCGCAATGGCGAGCACGGCGGCCAGAATGTTGGCCGCGGCAGCGATAATGAACACCGTGTCCCAGCTGCCGGTCATCTTCTGGATCTGATTGGTGTAGGGCACCAGAAGCGCTGCCGTTCCCTTCGCCGTGTAGAGCAGGCCTGCGTTGGTCGTGGCGAATTTGGTGCCGAAGGTGTCGGTGCAGGTCGACGGGAAGAGACTGTAGATCTCACCCCACGCGAAGAACACCAGACCGCTCAGGATCACGAACACGAGCGGATTGGAGCCGAATTTATAGAGCGCGAAGATGCCGAGGCCTTCGAGGAAGAAGGCAATGAACATCGTGTTCTCGCGTCCGATATGGTCGGACACCCAGCCGAAGAAAGGACGCGTCAGGCCATTCAGGATGCGGTCGAGGGTGGCCGCGAAGGTGAGGGCCGTCATGGTCAAGCCGAACAGCGTCACCGGAACGCCGGCGATTTTCAGGTCCTGCGAGATCGGCGCCAGATTGGCCGTCACCATCAGGCCGCCGGCGCCGACGATCACGAACATGAAGTACATGAGCGTGAAGATCGCCTGGCCGCGCGTCCAAACGACGAAGCCGCCGTAGCCGAAGATGAGCAGGGCGAGCGCCAACGGGATATAGAACTGCATTCCGAGCGCCCACAGGCCCAATCCGCCGGCCAGCGCGATGGCCACGCCGACAATCCAGAAGTTCACAGGCCCGATGATCTCGCTTGGTGCGAACTGGCGCAGGTTCTGGATGACCTTGGTGTTGGGCGTGATGGCGGGGACTTGCCCGACCTTCGGAACCTTCATGAAGAATGCCAGGAGGCACACGATGACGCCCTGACCGATGCCGAAGTTGAAGAACGTTGCCTGGAAGCCGCTCGCGGAAATCATCGCTTGGATCGGTATGACCGTCAGCGCCGAGCCGGCGCCAAATCCGGCCGCCGTAATGCCTGCGGCAAGACCGCGCTTATCGGGGAACCATTTGAGCGCGGTGCCGATGCAGGTGCCGTACACGGCGCCGGCGCCGATGCCGGCGATGATCTGGGCCGCGTAATAAGCAGGCAGAGTGGCGGCATAGGAGTTCATGATCCAGCCGATGCCGCACAGCACGCCGCCGACGAAGATGACGAAGCTCGGGCCGTATTTGTCGACAAACCAGCCTTCGATCGGGACCAGCCAGGTTTCGAACAGTACGAACAAAGTAAAGGCAACCTGGATGGAGGCGCGGTCCCATCCGAACGCCTTCTCGATGCCCGGGACGAAGAACGTCCAGCCGTATTGCAGGTTGGCGATCATCACCATGCAGATGACGCCGATGACAAGTTGACCCCATCGCGTCAAAGCAGACGCCATCGGCACAGCCGACGTTTGTGACGACACAGTCATTCGACCTGACTCCCGTTGTCTGAACATGTTGCAGGCGTCCAGTCCTTCCAGAGGAAGGGAACGCGCGTGGTAAGTTTGGGTGTCGGCTCCCGAGCTCGGGCCGGAGCGACGCAAACGCGCACTGCCATTGCGACAGTGGGTGCAACAACACGCGCGCACAAACGCGGTGCGTCAGCCATTGTCTTGGTTCCTCCCGGCGCTTTTTTCAGACTCGTTGAAGTAAGTTTACAACGATCTTGGCGACTGTCGAGAACCGGCCGCACGAGGCCCGCAACAGTCGAGGGACAAATACCGCCCTGTGTGCCTCTTGCTCCTTTGCTTTATGGCTTTTGCGCCCGACACGAACGAATTCTTGAGAGGGCGCACTGTGTCGTCACCTGTGGCTGGACCATGCGCCATGCCAATGCTGCCCCACTATTCGCGGTAACAGTGTAATATTTTATCGCAAATGCTCAGCCGGAAATGTTCTGACGAAGCACGGGCAATTGGGGCCTCTTGAGAACGATTGGGCTGGAATTGAATTTATTATCAATCTGTTAGGGGAACTGACTGGAAGAATCCGATCAAAATGGCGCCAAACGATAGATTTGTTCTATCACAAGACCTAACTGCTTTATTGATCAGGACCTATTGCCCGCAGATTGTCGGGCTGATGGAAGCGAAGAGCGAGCGTACCAACAGTGACGGTATGGGACGAAGCAGCAGCCAGTGACATCATCCGACGGCACGCCGAGCGGGAGGGTCCGCTATTGCCCATCCTGCACGACCTTCAGGCCACGTTCGACCAGATCCCGCCCGAGGCCGTCGTCTTCGTCGCCGAAGCGCTCAACCTGACCCGTGCCGAGGTCCATGGCGTCGTCAGTTTCTATCATGACTTTCGCGACAAGCCGGCCGGCCGCCATGTGCTGAAGCTCTGTCGCGCGGAGGCCTGCCAGTCGATGAACAGTGAAGATCTGGCGCACCAGGTGCTCGATCGACTCGGACTAGAATGGGGCGGCACGACGCCCGACGGCCGTCTGACGGTCGAAGCCACCTATTGCCTCGGTCTCTGCGCCTGCGCGCCCTCAGCCATGCTCGACGGCGAACCGATCGCGCGGCTGACGCCTCAGTCGCTCGACGACATCGTGCGGGACGCCGGCCGATGACCACTCGCATCTTCGTTCCCCGCGATGCCGCTGCCCGGGCAGTCGGCGCCGATCGTGTGGCGGCGGCGCTCGAGAGCGAGGCCAAGCGGCTGGGTCTTTCGATTCAACTCGTGCGCACCGGGTCACGCGGCCTGTTCTGGCTCGAGCCGATGATCGAGGTCGAGACGCCCGGCGGGCGCATCGCCTTTGGGCCGGTGACGGCCAAGGACGTGCCGGGTCTCTTCACCGGCGGCCTGCCGCTCAGCGCCGCCCATCCGTTGTGCGTCGGCCGGCCCGAGGACATTCCCTTCCTGAAACGCCAGACGCGCATCACCTTCGCGCGCTGCGGCATCGTCGATCCCCTGTCGCTCGCAGACTACCGCGCCCACGGCGGCTATCGCGGCCTCGAGCGCGCCAAGAGCCTGGGCGCCGCCGGCACGGTGGAAGAGGTCGTGAAGTCGGGTCTGCGTGGCCGCGGCGGCGCCGGCTTCCCGACCGGCATCAAGTGGAAGACCGTCGCCGACACGACGGCCGACCAGAAATACATCGTCTGCAATGCCGACGAGGGCGACTCGGGCACCTATGCCGACCGCATGATCATGGAAGGGGATCCCTTCCTGCTGATCGAGGGTATGACGATCGCCGGTTTCGCGGTCGGCGCGACCAAGGGCTACGTCTACATTCGTTCGGAGTATCCCGACGCTATCCGGGTCATGGCACGCGCCATCATGCTGGCCGAGGCCGAGGGCCTGCTGGGCGCCGAAGTGAAGTTCGATATCGAGATCCGCGTCGGCGCCGGCGCCTATGTCTGCGGCGAGGAGACCTCGCTGCTCGAGAGCCTCGAAGGCAAACGCGGCCAGGTGCGCGCCAAGCCGCCGCTACCGGCGCACAAGGGCCTGTTCGGCAAGCCGACGGTCATCAACAACCTGATCTCGCTCGCCACCGTTCCGGCGATTTTGGCCGATGGCGCCAAGCACTATGCCGATCTCGGCATGGGCCGATCGCGCGGCACCATGCCGATCCAGCTCGCCGGCAACGTCAAGCACGGCGGGCTGTTCGAGGCGGCCTTCGGCCTGACCCTTGGCGAAATCGTCGACGACATCGGGGGCGGCACGGCGAGCGGCCGGCCGGTCCGGGCCGTCCAGGTCGGCGGCCCCTTAGGCGCCTACTTTCCGCGCGCGCTGTTCGACACGCCATTCGACTACGAGGCCTTCACTGCGCGCGACGGTTTGGTCGGTCACGGCGGCGTCGTGGTGTTCGACGACACGGTCGACATGGCCAAGCAGGCGCGCTTCGCCCTGGAATTCTGCGCCATCGAATCCTGCGGCAAGTGCACGCCCTGCCGCATCGGCTCGGTGCGCGGCACCGAGACCATGGACAAGATCATCCGCGGCGAGCGCACCGCGGCCAATCTCGCCCTGATCACCGATCTCTGCCAGACGCTGAAATTCGGCTCGCTCTGCGCGTTGGGCGGCTTCACGCCCTATCCGGTGATGAGCGCGATCAATCATTTCCCCGAGGACTTCAACCGCCCGCGCCTTTCGGCTGCGGCGGAATAGAGGAGCAGGCCATGTCTCTCGTTCAGGAGATCGACTACGGCACGCCAGCCAGCAAGTCGACGCAAACTGTGACCCTCACCATCGACGGCAACCCGGTGACGGTGTCAGCGGGCACGTCGATCATGCGCGCGGCCATGGACGCCGGCATCCAGGTGCCGAAACTCTGCGCCACCGACTCGGTTGATGCCTTCGGCTCATGTCGGCTCTGCCTGGTCGAGATCGCCGGACGGGCCGGAACACCGGCCTCGTGCACGACGCCGGTTGCGGCCGGCATGGTCGTGTCGACCCAGACCGAACGCCTGAAGCAGGTCCGCAAGGGCGTGATGGAGCTCTACATCTCCGACCACCCGCTCGACTGCCTGACCTGCGCCGCCAACGGCGACTGCGAGCTGCAGGACATGGCCGGCGCCGTCGGATTGCGGGATGTGCGCTACGGCTATGAAGGCGAAAACCATCTCAAGCTGGAGAAGGACGAGTCCAACCCGTATTTCACCTTCGACGCCTCCAAATGCATCGTCTGCTCGCGCTGCGTGCGTGCCTGCGAGGAAGTCCAGGGCACTTTCGCGCTCACCATCCAGGGTCGCGGCTTCGACTCCAAAGTCTCGGCCGGCGCCTTCGGCGACGATTTCCTCAGTTCCGAATGCGTGTCGTGCGGCGCGTGTGTGCAGGCTTGTCCCACCGCTACCTTGTCGGAGAAATCCCTCATCGAGATCGGCCAGCCGGAGCACTCGGTCGTGACGACTTGCGCCTATTGCGGCGTCGGCTGCAGCTTCAAGGCCGAGATGCGCGGCGAAGAACTCGTGCGCATGGTTCCCTACAAAGAGGGCAAGGCCAACCACGGCCATTCCTGCGTCAAGGGCCGCTTCGCCTGGGGCTACGCCAACCACAAGGAACGTATCCTCAAGCCGATGATCCGCGAGAGCATCGAGCAGCCGTGGCGGGAAGTGAGCTGGCAGGTCGCGATCGATCGCGTCGCCTCGGAATTCAAGCGCCTGCAGGGCAAGCACGGCCGGCTGGCGATCGGCGGCATTACCTCCTCGCGCTGCACCAACGAGGAAACATACCTGGTGCAGAAGTTGGTGCGTGGCGGCTTTGGCAATAACAACGTCGACACCTGCGCCCGCGTCTGCCATTCGCCGACCGGATACGGCCTCAAGACGACCTTCGGCACGTCAGCGGGTACGCAGGACTTCGACTCGGTCGACCAGAGCGACGTGATCATGGTGATCGGCGCCAACCCGACCGACGCCCACCCGGTCTTCGCCTCGCGCATGAAGAAGCGGCTGCGCGCCGGCGCCAAGCTGATCGTGATCGACCCGCGCCGCACCGACATCGTGCGCATGCCCCATATCGAGGCCGACTATCATCTGCCGCTGCGGCCGGGCACCAATGCCGCGATCCTGAACGCGCTGGCGCACACCATCGTCACCGAAGGCCTCGTGGACGAGGCCTTCGTCCGCGAATTCTGTGACCGCGATGCCTTCGAGCATTGGGCATCGTTCGTGTCGGAGCCGCAGAACAGCCCGGAGACGGTTGGTCTGGTGGCCGGCGTGTCGCCCGCCGCGATCCGCGGTGCTGCACGCCTCTATGCCACCGGCGGCAACGGCGCGATCTACTACGGGCTCGGCGTCACCGAGCATAGCCAGGGCACCACGGCCGTCATGGCGCTCGCCAACCTGGCGATGGCCACCGGCAATCTCGGGAAGCGCGGCGTCGGCGTGAACCCGCTGCGCGGCCAGAACAATGTCCAGGGTGCCTGCGATATGGGCTCCTTCCCGCACGAGCTGACCGGTTATCGCCACATCTCAGATGATGCCACGCGCACCATGTTCGAAAAGCTGTGGGGCCGCCCGCTCGATGCCGAACCCGGCCTGCGCATTCCCAACATGTTCGACGCCGCGATCGACGGCACCTTCAAGGGCCTCTACGTCCAGGGCGAAGACATCCTTCAGTCCGATCCCAATACCGAGCACGTGGTGCGGGCGCTGGCAGCGATGGAATGCGTCGTGGTGCAGGATCTGTTCCTCAACGAGACGGCCAACTACGCCCACGTCTTTCTGCCAGGCTCGACCTTCCTCGAGAAGGACGGCACTTTCACCAACGCCGAACGCCGCATCAACCGCGTGCGCAAGGTTATGACGCCCAAGAACGGCATGGCCGACTGGGAGATCACGCTCGCCATCGCCAAGGCGATGGGCTTCGAGATGCCCTACAGCCACCCGTCTGAGATTATGGACGAGATAGCCAAGCTGACGCCGACCTTCGCCGGCGTCTCCTACGAGCTGCTCGACAAGGAGGGCTCGGTCCAGTGGCCATGCAACGAGAAGGCGCCGCTCGGCACGCCGATCATGCATATCGGCGGCTTCGCCCGCGGCAAGGGCAACTTCATGATCACCGAATATGTGCCGACCGACGAGCGCACCGGCCCGCGCTTCCCGCTGCTGCTCACCACCGGCCGCATTCTCAGTCAATACAATGTCGGCGCCCAGACGCGGCGCACCGACAATGTCGTGTGGCACCAAGAGGACGTGCTGGAGATTCATCCGCACGACGCTGAGCAACGTGGCATTCGTGACGGCGACTGGGTGAAGCTCGACAGCCGGGCCGGCGGTACGGCCTTGCATGCTCGCATCACCGACCGTGTGGCGCCGGGCGTGGTCTACACGACCTTCCACCATCCCGACACGCAGGCCAACGTCGTCACCACCGAGTATTCCGACTGGGCGACGAACTGCCCGGAGTACAAGGTCACGGCCGTGCAAGTCTCGCCGTCCAACGGTCCGAGCGAATGGCAGAAGGAATATGCCGAGCAGGCCGATCACAGCCGCCGCATCGCCACCAAGGTCGCCGCGGAGTAAACGGCCGTGTCCAGGACCGTCGACAAGCTGGTGATGATGGCCAACCAGATCGGCAAGTTCTTCGTGCCGCAACGCGACGGCGATCCGGTCGCAGCCATCGCCGATCACCTGCAGAAATTCTGGGATCCGCGCATGCGCGCGGGGATCATCGCGCACCTCGCGGCCGGTGGCGCCGGCCTTGACGGTCCGGTTCGCGAAGCTGTAGGGCGGTTGAAGAAACCGTCAGCCTAGAGCTTCACATCCATGTCCGATCTCAAGATCGTCTTCGAGCAGGAAGGCGGCGCAGCGGCGCGGCTCGTTCGCGATCGCCTGGACATGTTCAATGTCGGGGTCACCGGCGTTTCGACCTACTATCCCGTGAACCTGTTCCTGAAGAATGCGCGCGGCGAGACGATGGGTGGGTTGCTGGGCGGCATCTGGGGCGGCTGGCTGCACATCACGTTTCTCTGGATCGACGAATCAGAGCGCGGCAAGCGCTGGGCGACCAAGCTGATGGACCAGGCGGAAGCTTACGCCCGCGAACGCAAGTGCCATTCCGTCGAGCTCGACACCCATTCGTTTCAGGCGCGGCCGTTCTACGAAAGGCGCGGCTACGAAGTCTATGGTACGCTCGATGACTATCCGAAGGGCCACAAGAAGTTCTTCCTCAAAAAGAAGCTCTAGCGGACGCCCAGCTCTTTCAGCTTCTTGTCGACCGCCAGAAGGTCCAGCCAGCTCTGCCGTTTGCTCGCGGGCGTGCGCAGCAGATAGGCGGGATGGAAGGTCGGCATGGCCGAGATCTCCGTGCCATCGCCCAGGCGATAGCTGACCCACTTGCCGCGTAGCCGCATGATGCCTTCGGTCGTGTCGAGCACCGCTTTGGCGGCCGTGCCGCCGGCCAGGACGAGCAATTTCGGCCTGGCGAGCTCGATGTGGCGGCGCGTGAAGGCCAGGCACATCGCCTGTTCGGCAAGGGTCGGCGTGCGATTGCCGGGCGGCCGCCAGAACAGGATGTTGGTGATGTAGAAGCCGCCGGCGCGCCTGAGGCCGATCGCCTCCATCATGCGGTCCATGAGCTGGCCGCTCACGCCCACAAACGGCTTGCCCAGCCGGTCTTCGTCGGCACCCGGCGCCTCGCCCACGATCATCACCGGCGCACCCGGCGTGCCGTCGGCGAACACGGTGTTCTTGGCCGTGCGCTTGAGCGCACAGCCTTCGAAGGCGCGCACTGCTGCTTCCAGCTCCTCCAGGCTGTTGCACCGTTCGGCGAGCGCCCGAGCATCCTCGACGAGCTGCGGCGATTCGAGCGGCACCGGTGCGCGCGCCTGGGGCGGTAGCACGGCGGAGCGGATTGGCGTCGGCGACGAAGCACGTGCAGAATCGGAGGCGGGTGCGGCGGCCGGCGGAAGGGCTGCGAAACGGTCGATCGCAGTCTCGCCAATGGTCTCGTCGAGCCCCTGATCGACGTACCATTTCAGGAGCGAAGCGATGTCCTCGCGCGAGGCGACCGGTTCGGTCATCTACAGGCTCTTCATGAAGGCATCGAGGATCGGCGCCCACATCGCGGCATCGGCGTGACTTGCCATGTGTCCCTTGTCCGACGGCATCTCGACATAGGTGATGTCGATACCGGCCTTGCGCATATCGAGTGCGTGGGCGGCACACGAGGTGAGGTCGAACAGCTTGTCGGTCTTGGAGATGACGTAGAGCACCTTGGTCTGCTTCAGCCGGTCGTACTGGTGAGTGATGTCGAAGCCGTCGATCGCTCGGCGCAACGTGACCAGCGAATGGCCGTCGTAGATCTTTGCCCAACCGCGCGCGGCCACTTTGGCTTCCGCTTTGCCCTGGCCATAGTTCAACAGCGTTTCGTAGCGGATCTGCTCGAGCGTGCCGGGGATGCCGCCATTCTCGTAGTACCAGCCGCCGTTCCAGTTGGGATCGCCGGCGAGGCGCTTCTGCAGCGTCTCGAGTCCGCCGAGACGCGAGGGCGCGCGCGGTGAGGTAACCGACGCGGCAATGCCCTTCATGAAGCCCGGATAAGAGGCCGCCCACTGGAACGACTGGAAACCGCCCATCGAGGGGCCGACGACGGCGACCAGGCTCTTGAGGCCGAGCGAATCGACCAGGAGCTTCTGGCTTGCCACCATGTCGCGCAGCGTGATCTCCGGAAAAGTCGGGCCGTAGGGCTTCTTCGTCCTCGGATCGATCGCGTTCGGTCCGGTGGTGCCGTGCGCCGAGCCCAAGGCGTTCACCGACACCACAAAGAAGCGGTCGGTATTGACGGCCTTGCCGGGCCCGATCAACCCGTCGAACCAGCCGGCGGCACCTTCGGTAACGCCGCGGCCCTGCTTGCCCTTGGCGTTACGGCCGGCGGCGTGATGGCTCGACGTATAGCCATGCACCACAAGGACTGCATTGTCCCGTTGCGGCGAGAGTGTGCCGTAGGTTTCGTAGGCGAGCTCTAGAACGGGCAGGGACTGCCCATTTTCCAGTCGGAAATCGCAACCGGTGAAGAGTTTGCTGTCGATTTCGTTGAGTTCAGCCACGGGAATGCCCCTTTCAGCGGGTAGCGATCAGGCCCCCGACAGGCTATTTACCATCGAAAGGATCGCCGCCGGCCAAGGGCGCGTCCATCTGGAAAAGACACTGCAGAGCGAGACGGAAATGGCGCGCGAGGCGATGGAATATGACGTTGTGATCGTAGGCGGCGGCCCGGCCGGGCTGTCGGCTGCGATCCGGCTGAAGCAACTCGCCGCCGAGCGCAAACACGAGGTGTCGGTTTGCCTGCTCGAGAAGGGATCGGAGATCGGCGCCCACATCCTGTCGGGCGCGGTGATCGATCCGATCGGTCTCAACGAACTCGTTCCCGACTGGAAAGAGAAGGGCGCGCCGCTCGAGACGCAGGTGAGCGACGATCAATTCCTGTGGCTGACCAAGACCGGCTCGTTCCGCTTCCCCAATTTCACGATGCCGCGGTTGATGAACAACCACGGCAACTACATCGTCAGCATGGGCGATGTCTGCCGCTGGCTTGGCCAGCAGGCCGAGGCGCTGGGCGTGGAGATCTATCCCGGCTTCGCCGCCGCCGAGGTGCTGTACAACGACGACGGTTCGGTGAAGGGCGTCGCCACCGGCGACATGGGCGTCGGCAAGGACGGCAAGCATAAGGACAGCTACACGCCCGGCATGGAACTGCGCGCCAAGTACACGCTGATTGCCGAGGGCGCGCGCGGTTCGCTGTCGAAGATGCTGATGGCCAAGTTCGACCTGCGCGACGGCGTCGACCCGCAGAAGTTCGGCATCGGGCTGAAGGAGCTGTGGCAGGTCGAGCCGGCCAAGTTCAAGAAAGGACTGGTCGTGCACTCGCAGGGCTGGCCCCTGGGCGAGAGCGGCAGCGCCGGCGGCTCCTTCATGTACCACTTCGGCGACAACCTGGTGGCCATCGGCTTTGTGGTGCATCTGTCGTACGAGAACCCGTATCTTTCGCCGTTCGACGAGTTCCAGCGCTTCAAGACGCATCCCGACGTTGCCAAATATCTCCAGGGCGGCAAGCGCCTGGTCTACGGCTCGCGCGCGATCAACGAGGGCGGCATTCAGTCGATTCCCAAGCTGGTCTTCCCCGGCGGCGCGCTGATCGGCTGTTCGGCGGGCTTCGTGAACCTGCCGCGCATCAAGGGCAACCACAACGCCATCAAGAGCGGCATGCTGGGAGCCGAGGCGGCCTTCGAAGCGCTGGCAGCGGGCAAGACTGGCGGCGACGAGCTGATCGCCTATCCGGTGAAGCTCAAGGCATCGTGGATCTGGAAGGATCTCGACAAGGTGCGCAACGTCAAGCCCGCGCTGAGCTGGGGCACGGTGCTGGGTACGATCTACGGCGGCTTCGACATGTGGATGCACGATCTCGGCATCCGCCTGCCCTGGACGTTCCACCACAAGAAGGCCGACCACGAGACCCTGCGGCCGGCCAGCGAATTCCAGCCGATCCAGTATCCAAAGCCGGACGGTGTGCTGTCCTTCGACAAGCCCTCTTCGGTGTTCCTGTCGAACACCAATCACGAGGAGGACCAGCCGGTGCATCTCAGGCTGCGCGATCCGTCGATCCCGATCGCCGTCAACCTGCCGCTCTACGCCGAACCTGCGCAACGCTACTGCCCGGCCGGCGTTTACGAAGTGGTCACCGCCGACAACGGCCAGCCGCGTTTCCAGATCAACGCGCAGAACTGCGTCCACTGCAAGACGTGCGATATCAAGGATCCGGCACAGAACATCGACTGGACCGTGCCCGAAGGCGGCGGCGGCCCCAATTACCCCAATATGTGAGAAACATGCGACGCATTCCCCTCGCTCTATTGTCAGTGGCGCTGCTCTTTGCTCTTCCCCTGAATGGCAACGCCCAGTCTGGCGGCTCGCCATCCACCAAGGCGCAGCCCCAGCCGCCGCGCACTCGGCCGGCTCCCCCGATCCCGCTCAGCGGCCGCTATCTTGCTGGCCGAGTGGCCGAGCAGGACCACGACTATGACGACGGCGCCGACCAGCTTGACCAGGCACTCGCCCTGGCACCGGACGATCCGGAGCTGATCTATGCCGCGTTCCGGATGCGCGTCTATGCCGGCCGCATCGATGCCGCCGCCCGCCTGGCACCGGCGGTGCTGGCGGTCAAGCCGGGCGACGGTATCGCTAACCTCGTGCTGGTCATCCAGCAGATCAAGAAGGGCGACTATCGCGCCGCCGAGCAGCAGCTCGGCCGTATCGGAGCCGAGAACCAGCTCGGGCCCTTGCGCGACTACGTGATGGCGTGGCTGAAGGCCGGGCAGAAGGACTTCGTCGCGGCGCGTGAATATCTGGCCAAGCTGAAGCCTGCCGGCGGAGAGCGCTCCGAGGCACTGCCGCTGACTATCGAGGCGCAGATCGACGAGCTGGCGGGCGACCGCCCGGCGGCCGAAGCCAAATACCGTCGCGCCCTTCAGCTCGATCCTGGCGGACTCCGTATCACCATCGCCGTGGCCGATGGGTTGCGGCGCCTCGGCAAGGCCGACGAGGCGCGCACGCTGCTCAAGACCTATGGCGAGAAGTACAGCGACTCTGTCGTCATCGACGGGCTGATCGCCGCCAACACCCCCAAGCCGCCGTCGCCGGCGTCGGGCATCGCCGAGATCATGTTCGATATCGGAAGTGTCCTGAGCGCCGACCCGCGCAACCAGCGCGCCGACCTCGCGCTCATTTTCCAGCAGCTTGCCGTCGACCTGAAGCTCGACCATGACTTCGCCTGGCTGATGATCGCGGACCTCTATGAGCAATTCCAGATCATCCCCAAGGCCGTGGCGGCGCTGGGCAAGATCGGACCGACCTCGCCGCTCTACTGGCAGGCGAGGCTCCGGATGGCCGCGCTCGATGCCCAGGAAGATCGCTTCGACCAGGCGGTGACCAGGCTGCGTGGTTTGATGGCGGAGAAGCCCGAGCGCATCGACGCAGCCCTCACGCTTGCCGATTTGCTGCGTAGCAAGGAGCGCTACGCCGACGCCGTTGCCGTCTACGACACCGTCGTGTCGCGCCTGCGCAAAGTGGAGGAGCGCCACTGGCCGATCTTCTTCGGCCGCGGCATCGTGCTCGAGCGGGTCAAGCAATGGGCCAAGGCCGAGGCCGACATGAAGAAGGCGCTCGAGCTGTCGCCCGAACAACCCTACGTGCTGAACTATCTCGGCTACAGCTGGATCGACCAGGGCATGAACCTCGACGAGGGCATGAAGATGCTCAAGCGCGCCACCGAGCTTCGGCCAGATGACGGCGCCATCACCGATTCGGTCGGCTGGGCCTACTATCGGCTCGGCCAGTTCGATACCGCGGTCGAATGGCTGGAGCGGGCGAGCGAGCAGAAGGGCGACGACGCCACCATCGTCGAGCATCTCGGCGACGCCTACTGGCACGTCGGCCGCCGCCGCGAGGCGCGCTTCGAATGGGAGCGCGCCCTCCACCAGAAGCCCGACAAGGACCGCCTGCCGGTGATCAAGGACAAGCTCGCCAACGGGCTCAGTGCCGCCAACGACAAGCCGACCGTCTACGACAAGGCCGCCGACAAGAAGCAGGGCGGCTAACCTCGGCCGTGCAGCTGGCGCGCGCCAAGGTCAATCTCTGGCTGAACGTCGTCGGCCACCGCGCCGACGGCTATCACTTGCTCCATTCCCTGGCAGCCTTCAGCGATCTCGTCGACACGCTTGCAGCCGAGCCGTCGGACGGCCTCTCGCTCGCCGTCGATGGACCGGGCGCCGAGGCGCTCGCCGACGAGACCGACAACCTCGTCCTGAAGGCGGCACGCCGGCTGGCTGGCCATGCCGGCGTGGCGCCGCGCGCGGCGCTTCGACTGACCAAGCGCATTCCGGTGGCGGCGGGACTGGGCGGCGGCTCGGCCGATGCCGCCGCTACATTGACCGCATTGGTCGACCTGTGGCGCCTGGCGCTTCCGGTCGAGGAGCTATTCGATCTTGCTGCCGCGCTCGGCGCCGACGTGCCGATGTGCTTGGCCGGTCGCGCGTCGATCGTCTCGGGCGTGGGCGAACGGCTGGAACCCGCGCCGCCGTTGCCTGCTTGCGCGATCCTGCTGGTCAATCCCGGCATCGCGTTGCCGACGTCGGAGGTCTTTGGCGCCCGCCGCGGAGAATTCTCGGTGGCCCAGCCCGTGATGCGGCCGTGGAACGACCTCGCCGAGTTTGTCGCTGCACTTGCGCGGCGCGGCAACGATCTGGCGGACGCCGCGATCTCGCTCCGCCCGACGATCGCCGACGTACTGGCTTTCCTGCGGCAAAGTCCGCGCGCCCGCTACGCCGCCATGAGCGGCAGCGGCGCCACCTGCTTTGCCCTTTATGAGACGCTGTCGGCGGCGGAGCAGGCGGCGAGAGGTGTGCCCGCCGCGTGGTGGCGTCACGCGGGGCTGCTCGCGTCGACCTAGAGCCTGTCTCGTTCCAATGGACCCATGCCGCCTGCCCGAAAATAACCCTGATCGTTCGCGGGTTTCTCACGACGTCTCACCCATGTCTCACCGATGTCTCACTCCGGTGAGACCAATCCGATGCCGATGGCATCGGCACTTTCCTCGAAAAGGTCTCATTTCTCGCCACCCCCCATCCTGCCGCGGGGGTAAACCGGCGTGGCTCTATCTTTTCGCGATCTGCTCTAGTGCGGCCCCGCGACGGGTTTGGGTCCCATAAGGGTGCGCATTTCTTTCAGCGACTCGAACAGCGCCTTGCTGGGCTCGCCGGTCTCTTTGAGGCCAGCCATGTGCTGATACTCGCGGATCGCCACGCGCGTCGCCGGGCTGACCTTGCCATGCGGGTCGTCGCGATAGATTTTGAGTTCGTGCAGCAGGCGCTGGATCGCCTTCACTTGATCGCTGCCGCCAGCTGGCCAGGCATCAGGGTCGGCCGGTGACGATGCAGGCTTCGGTGGGTCGGCGTTGGGCACCGCCCGCGCGATGTCGGCTGATGTCGGCGGCGCCGGTGCGGCCTCGAGTTTGCCGAGGTCGATGGTCGCCGCCGGCGGGGTTTCGGGCTTGGGTCTCGCCACCGTGGCGGGGACCTGCGGTAGCGCGGGTTTGGCGGCATCGATCTTGGGCAGTTCCGGCCGGGGCAGGGTAAGGGGTGCGCTCGGCTTAGGCGTTGCGACGGCGATGTCAGCCGACGTCGGCGGCGGTGGCGCAGGCTCGGGCGTGCCGAGATCGATGACGACCGGCGCCGGCGGCGGCGCAGGCTTGGGCTCCGGTCTGGGCATCGCGCGAGCGATATCGGCCGATGTTGGCGGCGGCGCGGGCTCGGGCGTGCCGAGATCGATGGCAGCCGGCGGCGGCGCAGCCTTCGGCTCGGGCTTAGGCTCCGGTTTGGGCGTCGCGCGAGCGATGTCGGCCGATGTCGGCGGCGGCGGAGCAGGGTCCGGCTTGCCGAGTTCGACGGAAGTTGGCACCGGCTTGGCGTCGATCTGACTCGTTGGCTCCGGCTTCGCAGCGGCCGGCGCCGACGACGGCGCCGGTTTGGCCGGCTCGGCCTGGGGCGGCGGCAACGCCGAGGCAGCCACGACGTCGCGGCCGGCCAACTTCTGCAGCAGCGCACCATAGACGTCACGGGTTGCTTCGCCCGACTCGCGCAGGCCCGCGCTCTTCTGGAAGTCGCGAATGGTGTTGCGCGTCATCGGTCCCAATACGCCGTCGGGTTTGTCGCGCAGGAGCTTGAGGTCGACCAACGCCTGCTGGATCGCGCGCACCTGATCGCCAGTGGCCTTGGGCCAGGTCGGCAGCTCGTCGTCGCTTGGTGGAGGCGGAGGCGTTGCAGCCTCCGGCGAGGCGGCGGCGGAAGGCGCCGCGGGTTTGGGAGGTGCCAGCGCCTCGACGATCTGGCGGAATTCGGTTTGGCCCAATTGCTGGGCGCGCTCCAGCTCGGCCGGCAGCAACACACGCTGGAGCGCCTGAGAACGCTGCAGGGCGGTCTTTGCGAGCGCCGTCTCCGTGCCGTTGTTGAGCTGACGCTCGAATTCGGCGGCGATGGCAAACCAGGCGAGCGCCGCGGCCGGGTCCTTCGGCGCCGCATCGCCCCGCTCGTATATGTCGCCGAGCGAGAACATCGAGGCCGCCATGCCTTGGCGTGCCGCCGAGCGCAGCAGTTCGATGGCCTCCTTGCCGTTGCGCGGCGCGCCTTTGCCATCGCGCAACAGCAGCGCAAGATTATGCTTGGCGACGGCCAGGTCGGCGTCGGTGGCCTTGCGGTACCATTCGACGGCGCGCATCGAATCGCGTTCGACGACGAACCCGCGCTCGTACATCACGCCGACATTGAAGGCCGCCTGCGCCGAGCCTTGCTGAGCCGCCCGCAACAGCCATCCGGCCCCGGCCTGAGGATCTTTGGCGACGCCCAGGCCCTGCACCAGGCGGCGCGCCAGTTCTTCCATGGCCAGGATGTCGCCGAGATTGGCTTTGCTTCGAAGCTCTTCAATCGGCAGCGCCGCCCAGTCGGACGGTGAGGCGGGCGAACCGGCGCGTGCAATGTCGGCGGCCGTCGGCGCGGCTTGCGGCCCGATGGGCGGCGGGATGTCGGCGACAGCCGGTGTTGGGTTGGGCGCGGTCGGTGCGGCAGTCGCCGCCTTGGCACGTCGCACCGGCGCCGGCGGCGGATGGATCGTCTCGAAGGCCAACAGGGTGGCCATCGCCATCCCCACGATCGTCGCTCCGGCCAGCACGCCGGGTCCTCTCGAGAACGAGGTCGCGGTCGCAAGACGTAGGCGCCAGTCGAGCCTGCCGGTCATCCCCCGACCATAGCCGACAGCGGCCGCCGGGGAGAAGGCGCCGCCCGATGTCGGACGACGATGAGGATGGTCAGCAGTAGCACCGCGCCTGCCTGATGCGCCGCGGCCAACGCGACCTCGACGCCGGTCAGGATCGTGGCAATTCCGAGGCAGAGCTGCAGCAGTGCCATCGCGGCGGCTGCGGCCGTCTCCGGCCGTCGCGCGCGCCAGGTCATCGCCAGCACACCCAGCACCAGGAGGGTGGCGAGCCAGCGATGGATGAACTGGATGGTCGTGCCGTTCTCGAACGGATTGATCCACCACGGCATAAGATCGAACATGCCGGGTGGGATCCAGTAGCCCGACATCGTTGGGAAGGTGTTGTGCGCGGTGCCGGCACGCAGGCCGGCCATCAGCGCGCCCCAGGTCAGAACGACCAACAGCAGGCCGATCAATGCAGTTGCCTTGCGCCGCATCTTGGGGTCGTCCTGCCGTGTCGTTTGCGGGCCGAGCTCGAGGGTCAGCCACACCGTGTAGGCATAGAGCGCCACCGCGAGCAGGAGATGCGCGGCAAGCCGGTAGTGACTGACCGACGGCCGGTCGATCAGGCCCGAGGCGACCATCGCCCAGCCCAGCGCTCCCTGCAGGCCGCCCAGCACCAGCACGGCCACCAGCCGCGGCTTCAGCGACGGACTGAGCCGGCCGCGCATCCAGAACCAGGCGAGCGGCAGGGCGAAGACGAGGCCGATCAGGCGACCCCACAGGCGATGGAGATACTCCAGCCAGAAAATCTCTTTGAATTCGCCGACGCTGAAACCACGATTGACCAATCTTCCCTGCGGCGAGGAAAGATATTTCTCCAGCTCGGCCTGCCAGGCCGCGTCGCCGATCGGCGGCAGCCAGCCGGTGACCGGCCGCCACTCGACCATGGACAGGCCCGATTCAGTGAGTCGCGTGAGCGCGCCGAGGACGATCATGAAAAAAATCATGGCGGCCACGACGATCAGCCAGTTGCGCACGGAGGCTGGGGCTTGCATGAGTGCGGGACCATGCGTGAAGCCGCAGACCCCGTCATCTGGCATTAATGTCGCGAACCGCCAGCCGCGCCTTGCGCTCTCGGCCTGCCCCGGTTAATCGGTTCGCGTACGAACAATTCACCCCTCGCTTTATCCGGATATTTCGACAATGACTGCGCCTGCGCTCGGCCCATCGCTCGCTCACGGGCTGAGCTTCGACGATCTCCACGACCGCGAGGGTCTTGCCCGGCTCGATGCCGCGTTTGTCGCGTGGCTGCAGAGCGTTGACGCGAGCCTGCATGCCCGGCTGATGGCGGCACGCACGACGCCCGACCAGCTTGCGGTCAAGGACGAATCGAACCTTCTGATCGAGGTCGCGCGTCCGCTCGAGGATTTCATCGCTGCCCTGTTCGGCGTCTCGGCGCAGGCCAGTGAGTTGCGCGGCCGCCACACCAAGCTCGGGCTGCTCTACGACTGCAAGCGGCTGTTCGTGCAGCGCTACGTCACACGCGCCATCAAACCTGACGCGGCGGCGGCGCTGGCCGGCGACAGTGTCACCGCGGCCATCAAGTTGCCGGCCAAGCTTGTCGACGGGCTGGAGGAGTGGGAACTGGCCTTCGCGACGGCCGTGCGCGATCTCGTGGGCGCTGAGTTCAAGGTCGACAAGCCGACCGAGGAGATCGAAGCGCTGACGCGCTATGCCGCCTGGGCGCTGCATCATCCCGACGGCAAGAAGCGTCACCGCGACGGGTCGCTGTTCAAGGTGCCGCACAAGCTCGATTTCGAGCATCTCGTGCCGATCGAGACCGAAGTGGTCGATGGTATCACGCGGCTCAAGCTGCCGCGGCCGCTGCTGCGCCACCGCGAGGGATTTGCGCTAACCGATCAGGGCTTCGATCTTGTGCAGTCGCTCGATCACGCCAACTACTGCATCTGGTGCCACAATCAGGGCAAGGACAGCTGTTCGCGCGGGCTGAAGGATCGTAAGACCGGTGCGTTCCAGAAGTCGCCGTTCGGCGTCACTCTGGCGGGCTGCCCGCTCGAGGAAAA
>PLYQ01000097.1 GCA_003153415.1 Rhodospirillales bacterium
TGTGCCGGGAAAGATGCACCCCATGAAGATTGTCGTCGGATCCGATCACGCGGGCTTTGCCATGAAGGCCGAGCTGCTGGCCTTCGTGCGCGGGCACGGCCATGAGGTGAGGGACGTCGGCTCCTACGATCCCCAGCCGGTCGATTTTCCCGACATTGCACGCAAGGTGGCCGCGGCCATTACCTCGGGCCAGGCCGAACGCGGCCTGATGGTGTGCGGCACCGGCGTTGGTGCCGCGATCGGCGCCAACAAGATGAAGGGCATCCGGGCGGCGGTCTGCCACGACGTGCATTCGGCGCATCAATGCGTCGAGCACGACGACGTTAATGTGATGTGCATCGGCGCCCAGATCGTCGGCCCGTGGCTCGCCAAGGACCTGGTCGCGGCCTACCTCGATGCCAGATTTTCCACCGACGAGGAGTTCCGCCGGCGCGTGGCCAAGCTCGCCGACATGGATGAGGGACGATAGGGGCTTTCCGACGGCGATTGAATCAAGCCTTTCCTCCCCATTCAAATGGGAACTATCCGGTTGACGTACCAACATGCTAGGTCTAGGTCAAGACCCGCGTGACAGGCCGGTGGACTTCTTGCTACGGATTCTGTAGCGTGCGGTACTATGATACCGTACGCTCAGTCAATGTTTCACGGCGCTCTGCGCCGCCTGAACGACTTGTTGGGCTTGCCGCTCGGCTTCCGTGATTGCGTTCTTCAGAGCCGCGAGCGCCTGCAAGTTCATCCGAAGATGGGCAACGATCATCCGGTCATTCATAGGGGCGCCGTTGTTCAGGAAGCGGTGGGCTTCCAGGGTTATATGGGCAATGCCGTTGTAGAACCCCGCATTGGGCGCCTCGTCAAAGAAGATGATGGGGGCGTTTGCGGATGCGATTCCCGACAGTCCGTTCGGCACGCTGGGGATTTGCTCGGTGACTGGTTGGGGCACTGCGTTCCCCTTCTTCTTTGCCATGTTGAGAATGCTCCTAGGGTTATCAGTCAAATGGATATGGATAAGGCTGACGCTACAAAGGCTGACGCCCCAGCGGTGATCGAGATCACCCCCGAGATGATCGAGGCCGGCGTCACTACTCTTGAGCGTTATCTTGTAGAGGACGGACTGACGGTTCTTTCGCGGCCAGCAGTCGTGCGCGCATTGTTTCGGGCAATGAGTAGGGCGGCCACTCAGCATAAATCCGATGCCCCTCAGCGCGAACACGTTTGCTGAGTCTTCGAATTTTCTGGATCTGATCTCGTAGTTCGTTCAGTGGAACTGGCTTGGCAAGGTCAGTGTCTCTAAATGGGACCGCGCGGCGCTCTACCCGAGTGGGAGCGGCGACATTGAGTCCCCACACATTGTGTACATACTCATGTCGTTTCCCGATCACCGCTTTAGCGTCCCCGATGATCCTGGCGATCATCTTGTATCCTCTTGTGTCGGGGACCAAACTCATAGCGAGGACATTTTCGATCATTCCGAGCCGGGCCAAATTCGCGTTGGGCGTCAGATAAAGCGTCCTTCCGAAGTTGCGCCCGATGTGTAGAAGGGCGCCAAGAAGTTCGCCTAGCCTTATCTCTAAGTTTCCAATCTCAATGCTTATCATTCCGATAGCTTGAGCGTGTTCGGGGTACCTTTCGATAGTCGACTCGTGGATTTCTGCGGTCGCGTTGAACGTACTCAGCCTTGTTCCGTCTTTCATGGTATCCTCCCCCTATGAGCAACCACGGAAGCGACGCCACCCAGCAGCGCGACACGTTGTTATTGCGGCTGCTGAAGACGCCCCCTCAGCCTCGACCCAAGAGGGAGCGAAGCGAGGGAAAGCCTACGGGGAAAGCTGGGGCTCGGTCGAATCCCAAGACGGGGCGCGGGAAGAAATCAAAAGCCTAGTCGCTTCTCGGTCGCTTTGGCGTTTAGCCAATCCCACACGACTTGCGGAGCCCATCCATTAACGCCGGTTGGATCGACCGGCATAATGACCACGCTGTCTTCGGACGTCATGCTTGTCCTGAGCCCGGAGTAGATGTCAGTCGGTGATTTCATCGTCCACAAATACCAGACATGCACATTGAGGCGCAGCCAGTCGTCACACTGAGTGGCTATCACGGTCTGAAGCTTCTCCAAATCGGGATTGGCCTTAACCCACCGGAATGCCACTTGCTGAATAGTGTGAGCCATTATTGCTCACTCCCAATCACAGGGGGCGGTCTCACATTCGGCGAGTTTTCAATATGGGGGGCCTCTTTAGTGCCCATCTGTAGTTCTCGAGATCTTAAATATTCAGAACCTCCCATTGCAGCGAGATCCGGATGCTTGTCCGCAAACGACCAAGTGCCTCGGAGGTAATAGGCCGCAAATAGCCCCACCAGCACGCACAACCCGCCAGCCAAAAATGGCTGCGAGGAAAGCGCGACCGCGATCGTGGCCATAGCCACAAAAGCGGCGACCATCACTGCCGTAGTGTTGTTCACGACACCACCACCGAAGCGGAATCTCTCCACCTCTGTTCTGATGGCGCCCCACGTAGTGCGCGGTGGTGGTCCCTCGTCCATGTCGCAACCATAACGTGAACGGGCGGCTGGGACGAATCCGTTCTGTCAGTGTAAATGGACATGCAACAGCACTCCGGTTAAAATCGAAACCGGATTGCCGCTCATCAATGCATCCCACGGCCCGGCGGCTGGAACCGCGCGGGCCATTTCCCCTTTTATCATTATCGCAAAAGTTTGGCGAGCAAGCGCCGCAACCGGCGCGTATCGCTGCCTTTAATCAGGCTGTCGATACATCAACCGCTTGCCCTTGGCAGCGGTGAGCAGAGCATCGGCCCGCGCGGCATCGTCAATGTTGCGAGTGTTCGCCCTGAAATCGAACTCGGCGAGATAGCGGGGCAAATGTTGTTCGCTGATGCTGTGGAACGTGCCGTACACACCGCGCTTTAGCAGAGCGAAAGACGACTCGACGGTGTTCGTGTGGTCGATGCCATCGGGGGCCACATACTCGCCAGCGGTGTGGTTGACAGTGCCATGGCCAGAGAACTTCTTGCCGGTATGCAGGTAGACGCCGCTCTCGTCCGTCACCAACCGCGACTTGGCGTTGATGTGCTTGAGCAGGACGGGGCGCAGGGACTTGCCCGTCACGTTGGCGATGTGGAAGCTCCGCGTCTTGCCGTCGCGCTCGACAAGGGAAACCACCGGCATCTTGCCCACGTTGCCGCGACCAGCCTTGAGCTTCTTGCTGGCGTGCTTATTCTTTTCCTTGCCGCCGATGTACGTCTCATCGGCTTCAATGATCTTGCCCTCGCCGCCCAATGGGCCAGCCTTTGGATCGTTCGCGCACTCGCGGAGACGATGGAACAGAAACCATGCCGTCTCATAGTTCGTGCCGATCATCCGCATGAGTTGAAGGGCGCTGAAACCCTTCTTGCTCGACGCCATGAGTTGCGCCGCCAGCAGCCACTTTGTCAGCGGCACCTTGGACCGTTCCATGACGGTGTTGACCGTGACGGAGAAGGGCTTGCGGCAGTCCTTGCACTTGTAGACGCCGGGGCGCGTGGACTTGCCAGCCAGCTTGGTAATCCGGTCGTCCATGACCCCGCAGCGCGGGCAAACCGGACCCTGCGGCCACAGAAGGCTTTCCAAGTGCGCGCGGGCCTTGGTTTCATCGTGGTAGATCGGGCTGCGGAGATCGACTTTGGCCATGACTGTTATCCTTCAACTGAGGATAAACTAGCCTATGTGCCGTGGTACGTCAACCGGATAGTTCCCATTCAAATGGGGAGGAAACCGACACTCGGGATGACGGGAGAGGCCGGCCTCAGTTCGGCGTCATCCCTTTCGCCTTGATCACCGCCTTCGCGGCATCCGATGGCCAAAAAGGGGCAGCCCGTGGTAAGCGGACAGCCACGCGAATCGTTGACTTGCGTGGGGTTGGGAAAGGGCAAGCGCCCGTCGAAGCATTCCTTCATTTGGCGAATGCCGCTTTATCTGCGCCGAAAATCATGGTGTCTTTATGATTCCCATCGCGTACGTCTTCACCATCCTCTTCCTTGCGCTGGGACCCTTGAAGCCCATTCCGGCCTTCTACAAATTGACTAAGCAGGCTGATGGAAAGTACCGCATCCGCGTCGCCGTGCTGGCAACGCTGATCTCAGCAGCGGTTCTTGCGCTGGTCGCATTTTTTGGCACGGAAACTATCCAGAGTTGGCACGTGTCGGCTGCGGCACTCGAGATCGCTATCGGCATCTTGCTATTGCGGTCAACGCTCTCAACACTTTCATCGCTGGAGGAGGCGATGGAGCACGCCAGCGATGGCGCGAAAAGCGAAAACCCCAATCCGGTGTCGGCCGCAGCACTTGCCTTCTCGCCAATCGCGGTTCCGACAATCGTTACCCCGACNNGCAGCACTCGCTGTCGACGTAACTCTGACTGGCCTGAAGCTTGCTGGATTCGTGCCGCACTGACGCGGCGCACATGAGGACTATGCTCTTCGGCCGAGCCATCGCGGTGGCGATTCGCATCCCAAGGGCGCCGAACGGCGAGCCAGGCGTGTCTTGAGCGGCGAGCCTTAGGGACTCAAGTCGGACGTCGTGCGACGTCCGAAAAGTGCCCAAAGCAGACTGAGAGACTCCTGCAAGTGCGAGTGGCTGGATCGAGAGTCGGGTGATGCGCAGACCCGGGTGGCACCTCGCCCGACCGCGGAGCAGGGTCTGGCGATGGATGAGGGGCGGTAGGCCCCCCGCCCTCATCAAGAGGTCACGGCTTGCTGGCCCCGCTTGTCGATTCCTGCGGGTTCCCCCACGATGCCTCCATCGGCATGCGCACCAGATTCCGGTTGTTGAAGGGACCGGTACCTGTGCGCGCATTGAGCTGCGTGAAATAGAGATAGGGCCCAATGCCGCTGTATTGAAAATTGCGGTCGCCGGCTCCAAGCCCCGGACTGGCAGGGTCAAGCAGGCTTGGATAGGCTTGGCCGGTGAATGTCGTGCCGCTTTGCCATTTGGCGATGGAGTTTGTCTGCAGCAGGCAGGTCTCATGCCAAAACTGGGTCAATGTGCCCGTGTTCGGGTCCAGGGTCGCCAACGCGTAGACAAACGCTCCATCGGTCGACCCGGATGTGACCTCGGGCGCATAGGGACAATTGTCCAGAGCGACGCCGCTTCTTGCCATCCCGGCTTGCGTGTCCTGTCCGATGAGGATGACGACCGGCACGAACCCCTGAAGCGACCTGCTTATGCTCCAGGAGAAGCGAAACTGAGAGCCCAGCACGGCATTGCAAAGCGTCGGATTGTTCGTGGGATCGGGATAGGTCGTGGGTACCGGAACGTCGTAGGTGCTGCCGCCCCAGCCCGTCCACACCAGCGCGCCGCCGGGAGAGGCCGGAACCGGAGCCCGGTAGATGCACACGCCGCCTTGCGGCGAATACGGGCCGGTGGCGCTGTAGGGAAGCTGTTGCGCCAGAACATAATAGTATGAACCAAACTGGAGGATGTTGCTTTGTGCCGCCATCCCCTGCGGTCCCAAAAAGTTCGGATTCGGCTGCGTACCCTGCGTCGGATCCTGGTAAGGCGCGCCCAAGGCGATCGCTGGAGAATTGAAGCCGGGGTTGCCCGGTTGTTTTGCAACCTGGAACGTCTGACCGCCATCCGTCGATGACGCGCTCACCATGTTCCAGTAGTTGCAGGGAAGGTAGATCGGCGGTACGCCCTTCGGCGGCGAGCAAAAGCTGTTATTGCCCACCCATTCGCCGTGGAACTCGTTGTGCACCAAGGCCTGGACATTGATGCCGTCCGGCGTGAAGGGAGCAACCATCCAGAGGCCGGTGCTGTAGCTTTGCGGTGTGCTGTTCGCGTAGGTTGGCGGTGTCGACCATGGCAAGCATTTCGGCGGCCCGGCCAGCGAGCCGCGTTGCAGGGTGGCCAGAATGTCCACGCCGCCGGTACCGATGCTCGCGTAGTTTCCGTTCGAGTTGCCGGCGAACCACAGGACAGTTGGATTGGCGAGGTCGCCAACCAGGAACGGCCGGGCTGGAACGTCTGGATAGTCGTTCCCGGCCCCGCACTGTGTCGTGGCATTGTATTGCCAGACGGTGAAGGCGGTGGGGCCCACCATTCTGAGCGGCTGCTGGGCTGCGAGTTCGGATGCCGGCCCGGCAGCGACAGCGGCGGCCAGCAGAGCAGTCAAAGACCAACGGCGAAACGACGTCACAGCGGATCTCCGGTTGGTCGGGGTCGCCAAGCGCGCCGACATCGATGAGGGACGGTAGAGGCGGTCGCTTCGAACGCCGCCGACTTTAGCTCGGCGTCATCCCCTTGGCCTTGATCACCGCCTTCGCCGCCGGCGTCTGCAAAAACGCAATGAACGCCTTGGCCGCGGCCGCCTGTTGGGCGCCGGCCGCGACGGCTGCGATGTAGAAGACCTCCGCGTTGATCTCGGCCGGCACCGGACCCACCACGTCGAGGCCGGGCGCCGTCAGCACATTGATCAGGAAGAGGCCGAGCTCGGCCTCGCCGCTGGCGACGGCCTGGATCATCGGCGCCGGCCCGGGCTGCGTCTTGATCTTGGCCTGCATCGGCCCGGCGATGTCCAGACGCTCGAACAGCCGCAGCACCTGCGCGCCAGCCGCACTCGCCGGAATGGTGGCGACCGATTGCGCCTTCAGGAGCGCCAGCTTCAGCGCCTCGGGCGTGGCGATGTTCGGTTTGGCCGCACCGGCGCGCACGGCGACGCCCAGGCCGACATGGGCGATATCGATCGTCGGGCCGGGGGCGAACTTCGCCTTGGCCGTTTCGTCCCGGAAGACCTCACGCGGCGTGACGCCCAGGTCGAAGGGGCCGCCGGCCGTCGCCATCTTGATCAGCTCGGGCGTGGTGCCGTAGCGGATCGTGAGCTTGTGGCCGGCCGCGCTCTCGAATTGGCGGGCGAGCTCGTTCAGCGGGGCCGCGATGCCGGCGCCGGCGAGGATCTGCAGATCGGCCGCCTGGCCCGATGCGAACGGCGCCAGGGCAAGGGCCAGGACCAGGGCGGCGGCGAAGACAGGTGACGTCATGGCGATCTCCCCTTAATTCGTATTGCGCGATTTTCTCTTGACTTTGTCGTGTGTTTATCGCAATATAGCCCGGTCTCTCATCCAAGCCTCCCCAACCGGACCGCGCCAGGGGTTCGCTGTTTTTTTCTGTTTGTTTAACAGCGGCGGTCTCGTTCAGGACCCCGCGTTCCGGACCCATGGTCGGCGCTCCTACTGGAGCGTTACGGTCATCTGGTAGCTGGCATTGTCCGTCGTGGCGCCGACCACGATCAGGTAGAGGCCGTTCTGCGGCAGCACGCCTTCCCAGAGCGCGGCATGGCTGTTCGGGCCGGCGTTCGGCAGGGTGTTGCCGGTGAAGGTGTAGGCGCCGGTGTAGCCGCGATAGATCAGAGTGCCGGGCGCATAGACTTCGAAGCTGGCGGTGTTGTTGGCCGACGCCACGGTCACCGTCATGGCCTGCAGCGCCTGGCCGGAGACGTAGAAGAGGTCGCGGCCGCCCAGTTCGACCTGGCGGCTGACGTTGGCGCCGCCCGCGCCGGGCGCCACGGCGAGCGTGGTGATGTCGGGCGCGGGCTGGGCCGATGTCGGCGTCCCCGCGAGCGGCGGCAGCAGGGCCAGTACTACAAACGCGAACTTCCTCATGATCATCACTTCACTTCCTTGGTCTCGAAGTCGGCCGGCATGGTGATCTCGAGCACTTCGAAGTCCTCCGAATGGTCGATCTCCTGGTGCTTGATGCCGGGCGGCTGGTAGACGGTCGAGCCCTCGACCAGCTTGTGTTGGCCGTAGCCTTCGTACTCGAAGATCGCCCAGCCCTTCAGCACATAGACGAACTGGAAGGTGAGCGTGTGGGTGTGGCTGGGTGCGTCGGCGTGCTTGCCGGGCTTGGCGCGGATCACGTGCGCGCCGACTTTTCCGTCGGTCAGCTCCTTGAGGCCGAGCGGCCGGTATTCGAAGAACGGCCTGAGGCCGTCCTTCTCGAAACTGTCGGGGCCGAGATGGCTCACGATGCCGATGCCGGCTTCCTTGGCGCCGGCGACGTTCTGGTCCTTGGCGGCTTCCTCGGTGGTGGGGAACAGGTCGGCCATGGTGTCCTCTTCAATCGCACGAATTCAGTTCGAGCATTTTTCCATCGATATGCTGGGCTGTCCGTTGGAGACGAACAAACCATCCTTGATCAGGGCCGTGCCGTCGCCGCGTATCGATTGCAGTGCGCGCGAGCGCTTGGCAACGACTTCGGCGACGACGTCATAGATGGAGCCGTTGGTCGTTCCCCATTGCGGGTAGGCGTAGCGCAGGCGGAGGCGAATCGTTGTCGGGGTCAGGACCTGGGCGCTGTCGACGACAGTGAGGCGCGTGACCTCGCCGTTATTGGATCTCGACTGCGCGCCGCCGTTTGCGGTGGCGGAGTAGGTGACGATCCAGTTCGACGGGCTCGCCGCCTGGTTGCACACCCGGGCCCAGGTGCCGACGATGCCGACCCTTTGGATGGCGGCCCATGGTGCCTCGTTCACAGGCCTTGCTGGCTCGGGCGGTGGGCGTGGCGCTGCTGCCGCCGGCGTTCGTTGGGGCGGTGGGGCCGGCGTCGCGGGCGCCGCCGGGGCCGGCGCCAATGCACGCTGGCGCTGGGCATCGGCATCCAATCCCTTGGCGCGGGCCTCCTGCGCGGCCTTGAGCGCCAGTTGCTTCTCCTGGAGGACGGCCTTTGCCCTCGTGAGCTTCTTCTCGAGCTCGCCGATCGTCGCCTGGTTGAGGTCACGCTCGTCGCTGGTTTGAACGACGCGCTTGCGTTCGGCCTGGAGCGCTACGGTCAATTGCTCGACGTCGCTTGTCGCCGCCGTCACGGCAGTGCCCGCCTGCCGGACGCGCAGCTGGGCTTCGGCGTCGTCGTAGGGCGCCGCGGCCGGCGCCTGGGCGCGCGCCACCGTCGCGATCAGAGCGGATGGACCCGCGATGCCCGTGCCGACGACGAGCGCCAGAAATGCCAAGAACCGGAGAACTCTCAAATCTCCTCTCCTTCCTTGCTAGCAATAAACCCATGAAATCAACGACTAAAGGGTTGCCTTCCCATCGTCATGCCCAGCCCCTACAATGCCTCGCTTTCCCGGCTTTTGGCATCTGGAAAGCATATGGCCCACATCAGACTGAATACCCACCCCTCGCAGGGCGGCGTGCAAGCGCCCCCGATCGTTTGGGGTGCGCGCGATCCCAGAATTCGTGGGCCCGTTGTCGGCACGGTGGCCGATCCGGGCAAGCGCAACGCCATCGGCGTGCATTCCGGCAGCTACGGCATCTACCGCGCTCTGGCGGTCGCCGCGCACGAGCTCAAGGCCGACCATCGTCCCGACTTCACCAACACCTCGCCCGCCGAGAAGATCGGCCCGTTCGAGAGCTGGTTCGATCCGCAGAAGATCGTGTCGCTCGATCCGTGGGGCCACCTGGTGGCCGATGTCTTCGCCGACAAGCTGGCGGCGGGTTGGGACATCCGGCCGACCATCGCCGTCACCAAGGCGCATGTGAACATGCCGGAGATCATGGACGCCATGGCCGCNNGGCCGGCTGAAACCCGACAACGATATCCTCAGCGGTTCGGGCGACGTGAAAGTGACCAAGGCGGCAATCGAGCCGGTGTGGTGGCTGCCCGGCATCGCCGAGCGCTTTGGCGTCAAGGAAGTCGATTTGCGCCGCACGCTCTTCGAGCAGACCGGCGGCATGTACACCGAGCTGGTGACGCGGCCCGATCTCGAGCTGTTCCTGCCGCCGATCGGCGGCTCGACGATCTACTTCTTCGGCGACGTCTCGAAGCTCGGCAAGCCCGAAACCAGGATCGCCTGCCGCCTCCACGACGAGTGCAACGGCTCCGACGTGTTCGGCTCCGACATCTGCACCTGCCGGCCCTATCTCGCGCACGGCATCGAGATCTGCATCGAGATGGCGCAGAAGGGCGGCGTCGGCGTCGTGATCTACAATCGCAAGGAAGGCCGCGCGCTGGGCGAGGTCACCAAGTTCCTGGTCTACAACGCGCGCAAGCGCCAGGTCGGCGGCGATTCGGCAGCGCAGTATTTCAATCGCACCGAATGCGTGGCCGGCGTGCAGGACATGCGCCTCCAGGAGCTGATGCCCGACGTGTTCCATTGGCTGGGCATCGCCCGCATCGACCGCTTCGCCTCGATGAGCAACATGAAGTCAGACGCGTTGCGCGAGCAGGGCATCGAGATTGTCGAGCAGGTGGCGATCCCCGACGAGCTGATCCCCGCCGACGCCCAGGTCGAGATGGATGCCAAGAAGGCCGCGGGATATTTCACCTCGACCAAGCCGGGGACAACGGACCTGGTGAAGCCCAAGGGACGAGGCCTCAACGAGTGACGGACTCCGTCGCCTGGCTGCGTACGCCCGCCGCGATCCGCACGCGGGCGGAGCAGGTGCTGAAATATGTCGAGGATGGCCGGTCGAGCTGGTTCGCGCTTGACGCCGCAGGGCTGGAGGCGGCCGTTCAGGCCACACTCGCGGTCACGCGCCAACGCTTCCCCGATCCGTCGAAGATTCCCTTCCATTCGCGCTGGCGCCATTTCGAATCTGGTGGCCATGATCGCTGGGCCGCCCTCGCAAAGACTTTGAAGGGCCTGCCGAAGGAAGAGATCGCGCGTCGCCGCATGGACCTCGCGGTCGTGTCCGTGCTGCTCGATGCCGGCGCCGGGCCTGACTGGAGCTATCGCGAGCCAGGCACCGGCGAGACCTACGCCCGTTCCGAGGGGCTGGGCGTGGCGAGTTTCCATATGTTCGCCAACGGGGCGTTCAGCGCCGATCCGAAAGATCCGGCGCGAGTCGATGCCGCGCGGCTGGCCGCGCTCACGCCCACCGATATCGCCATGGGCTTCCAGGTGAAGGCGCATAATCCGCTGCTCGGTCTCGAAGGCCGCACTGGACTGCTGCGCAAGCTGGGCGTCGTCGGGCTCGTGCGACCCGGCGGGCTGTTCGACATTATTGCGACGGGCGGTGAGGTGAAGGCGGCATCGATCCTGGCGGCGGTGCTGGAGAATCTCTCTCCGATCTGGCCATCTCCTATGGGCGATGTCTGGAAGCATCCAGTCATCGGCTTGGTGCCGTTTCACAAGCTGTCGCAGTGGATGTCCTATTCCCTGGTCGAGCCGCTGGAAGGCGCAGGATTGAAAGTGGTCGAGCTCGACGCGCTGACCGGCCTGCCGGAATATCGCAACGGCGGGCTTCTGGTCGATTCAGGCGCCCTGCGGCCAAAGCAGAAGGCTTTACTGGAAAAGACCTTTGCGCCGGGCGACGAGCCGATCGTCGAATGGCGGGCGCTGACCGTGGCGCTGCTCGACCGGATCGCCGAACATGTGCGCCTGCATCTCGGCATGGACGCCCAGCACCTGCCGCTCGTAAAGGTGCTGGAGGCCGGCACCTGGTTTGCCGGCCGCAAGCTCGCGGCCGAACGCCGTCCGGGCGGCGGCCCGCCGATTGCCGTCGCCAGCGATGGTACTGTGTTTTGATGGAGGGGGAGAAGAAGATGTCCTTGCCACACTCGATCCACGTCGTGTCGCACCCGCTGGTGCAGCACAAGCTCACCAAGATGCGCGACAAGCAGACGTCGAGCGCCAATTTCCGCCGGCTGTTGCGCGAGATCGGCCTGCTGCTGGGCTACGACGCCACCAAGGACCTGCCAACGACGTCGACGCATATCGAGACGCCGATCGGTCCCACCGAGGCGCCGCTGCTCGACGGCAAGAAGCTGGTGATCGTGCCCATCCTGCGTGCGGGCCTCGGCCTGGCCGAGGGGTTGCTCGACCTGATGCCGCTTGCCCGCATGGGCCATGTCGGCCTCTACCGCGACCCGCGCACGCTGCAGGCGGTCGAGTATTACTTCAAGATCCCGCAGGATATTTCCGACCGCGACGTGCTGGTGTGCGATCCCATGCTGGCGACAGCGCACTCGGCGATCGCGGCGGTGGATCGTTTGAAAGAGAGTGGCGCCAAGCGCCTGAAGTTCATCTGCATCCTGGGCTCGGAAACCGGAGCGCGCGCCTTCGCCGAAGTGCATCCAGATGTGCCGGTATTTGCTGCGGCAATCGATGCCAAGCTCAACGATCACGGGTATATTGTCCCCGGCCTCGGCGACGCAGGCGACCGCCTGTTCGGAACCAAGTAGTAGCCGGAGCAAAAGCAAAAGGGGAGTAAGCGATGTCTCTCGACCTGAAGTATCTCGTATTCTCGGCCCTCCTTATGTTCGTTCAAGTGTTGATCTCCGCCGCCAGCGCCAACCAGGCGGTCGGCTTAGCGGCACTCGCCGGCAACCGCGAGGACCTGCCTGTGCTGACCGGCTTTGCCGGCCGGGCGCGCCGCGCGCATCTCAACATGCTGGAGAACATGGTGCTGTTTGCCTCGCTGGTGCTGGTCGCGGCCGTCGCGGGCAAGGCCAACGGCACGACGGCGATGGGCGCGCTGATCTTCTTCTGGGCGCGCATCGTCTATGCCTTGATCTACCTGCTGGGCGTTCCCTGGCTGCGCACTGTCGCCTGGGTCGTGTCGGTGGTCGGCATGGGCATGATCGCGAGCCAGATCATCTAGCAGAGCCCATGGCCGCGACGGCGAGGTCGACGTCGATCGAGCCCGCTTTTTCGAACACCAGGGTCACCGGCACCCTGGTGTCCTTGGCGAAAGGCGCCTTCAGCGCNNCATCTTCACCTCGTGGACCTCGACCTTGTCGGCGGCCGGGCTTTTAACGGCGATGAGGCGGTCGGCCGTCGTGCCGGTGTTGGTGATGGTGAGGAACCCGCCGCCGGTCGGCGCGGTCGGCGCCGTGGCGCGCGTCCAGGGATGGTCGATTTCGAGTTGGCCCAACGTGTAGTCGTGGGCAAGGGCGGGGGCGCTCCACAGGAGTGTGAGCGCAAGCGGCAACAAGATACGTCGTTTGATCATTGCGAGTTACCCGAGGCTAGAAGGTGAAATGAACGCCGGGTGTTGTTGGTTTGTCATCATTTCATTTGCATACCCATGTGCACCGCGGGCGATAGCACGCCAAGGATGCTCACGATCGCAATGATCGCGAGACCCAGGGCCAACTCGACGCGCGTATTGCGATCGAGGCGGTGCACGGCGTCTGTCTTTGGCAGCGCCAACGTCAGCCGGAGGCGGTTGATGCCGGCGAGTGCCACCATGGCAACGAAAAGCGCGATCTTCAGCAGCAGCAGGCTTCCGTAGTCCGTGGTCAGCAAGGTGGGCAGACTGCCGGCGAGCATCGACATGTTGACGAGGCCGGTCACCAGCAACGTCCCCACGCTCAGCAGGCCGAGCATCGAAAACCGCCGCGTTGCGACTTGCAGGGTCGAAGCGAGCACAGGATCTGTCTGCCGGAGGGCCAGCGCGAACAGCAGCGAAAGTGGCAGCAGTCCACCCAGCCAGGCTCCGGCGGCGAGGAGATGGAGGACGTCGGCGATCAGATGAATGTCGCCGATGACTCCCGGTGAACCAGCGGCATGTCCCGACCATGCCAAGGAGCCCAACAGGCACATCGCAGTGACGGTCGTCAGCCCTTGCCCGAAACGCGATCCCGCTTCGCGTGGTTTGCCAAGCCACAGGCCGCAGCACAGCAAGCCTGCCAAGAATGCCCGCGTGATCCAAAGGTGCCCGAACTGGGTCTCGGTCAGCAGGACCCAGGCCACTCCGCCGGGAGCGGCGACGGGCGGACTTTGGTCGCCGATCTTCGCTGCCAGAGCCAACAGCCAAGTCGCGCCCGACAGGACCGCGAGCGCCAAGCCGATCCAGAGGATGGGCGCCAGCCTGGACCGATAGGCCCGCGCGCCGGTCGAGCCTCCGATTGCCGCCGTTCGAAACGCCGGTTCGGCAATGAGGTATTGAAAAAGCACTGTGCCCATCACCATCGCCGTCGAGGCGAAGTGAACGGCACGTGCCGCTGCGAGCAGAGCGATCATGGTTGGACCAGTGCCACCGGGAGGGGACCTATTCGCGGACCTTGAAGCTGAAAGCGCCTTCCGTCGTGTGCGTGTCGACCGAGAGGACACGCCACTTCACGCGGTAGGTGCCCGGTTGATCGGCTCGCAACGGCACGTGCATCACCTTGCCGTCGATGCGCGGCTTACCCTCGTCCACCCGCTGGCCGGAAGGGCCGATGACCTCCATCGTGCTGAAGGCAGGCTCGAGGTTCTGGGTGAACGAGAGCGAAACCTCGTGCGGTGCGGCATTAACGGTGCTGCCGACCCGCGGATCGGCGTGGTCGAGAAAGGCATGGGCATGGGCGCCAACGCTCCCCATGACCAGGAGTAGCGCCAGACTTTTGAGGATCGATGGGATGCGCATGTCAGTTCCCCATAACCCGTCGACTTGTCGAATTGCCGAACAAGGGTTTGCCGATAGTCTTTGGGAAGAGGTCGTCAAGATAGATGTGCACTTGGGCGATCACACCCACGCCGGACCCGCTTTGACGGTTGATGGGGATGAGTGCTTCGACGCCGACCTGGAAGTAGTCTNNGAAGACGTCCGGCAGGCCTAGGTCGACGACGTTCGATTTCAGGTAGGGGATGCTGTATTGGAGCGTGCCGCCCCAGCGCAGCACCTGCGCACGGTATTCGACGTTGACGTCGCCCGAATCCGGATCGACGGTCGTTGCCGCGGCGATGCCCGGAAACGCGTAGCCGACCTGGCCGGTGATGGCGAACGGCCGCATCCAGGCGAGACTGTCCGGCAGGTCGCCGAAGCCTTTNNTGCTGCGGCAAGGTCAGGAATTGCCACTTGACCGTTGTCTCGAGATTCTGGAAACCGCTGACGGTCTCCATGCCGGGCGGCGTGATCTTGCTCAGGGTCGAACCGATCGATACGCCGAGCGTGTCGGTGATGCGCTTGGAGAGCTCTGTTGACAGGTTGACCTGGCTGGCCGACGGGTCGTCGCCGGTGCCGAAGGCGGTTACGGTCGGAAGCGACAGCTCGTCGGCGACGCAGGGATCGTCGACCGTAAGTGTCGCTGCAAAGAACCGGGCGCCGACGAAGCAGTGCGCGAAGGCGTTCGGCGCGAATGCCGACGCCACGATGATGGATAGGGCGGCAAGGCTTGCCGCTCGGATTGACGACACGGAAATCTCCCTCGACTGAAAACGAAAGCGACGCGGCAAGCCGCATCGCAGCTTGTTCGGTCAGACGAAGGAGGGTGGACCGCGGGGTTGGCTGGGCCCGTCGCGGATGCCGACAGGGCTCTGCTGCTCGGCCGGTAGCGACGGTATCGCCGTGACCACAACGGGCTCAACGATGATGAAGGCAGTGGGTGGTGCTGCCAGGGTGGTGGTGTGTGCGAGGCCGAGGCAGCATTCATGAGCCTGGCCGGCGTGCGGCATCGAGCCCGACTGCTTACCGTTGGGGTCTGCAGCGGTCGAGTTGCAGAACACGGTCCACAGCGCCGTCGGTGCGCCGTCGCGCAGCAGGGCGGCGTGGGCGAGCGGCTGCAGGAAATTGAGCGTGATCGCAAACAGCGCCGCGGCGAACGCCATCGCGCGCCAGCTCGAGTCGGAGCGTTTGCGATCCATGGCCNNGCGTTGCCGAAGGCGATAGCCCGCTGCGCCTCGTCGGAAAGCTCGGCCAGGATCATGCCGTGCAGCCGGTCGAACTTGTTGCGCATGTCCTTGAAGCGATCACCGTCGGAATCGGAGGCGGCGAGGAACCGATCGGGATGGGCCTGCAGGACGCGCTTCCAGGCGGGATCGAGATAGCCGTTCCACTGGTCGCGGCCGGTGAAGACATAGAGCGTCGCGTCCCGCTGCCTGGACATCGGATGCACGTGACCCGGCCCGCCCGTTGCAAGATCGAAATGGAGGTTGGGAAAACGCCCGATCAGACCCTCGACATAAGCCGGTCCGTAAATCGTGTTGCGGTCGCGAAACCGCATCTGGCCGAGATGGCACCAGATCACCGCGGTGTCCAGATGGCGCGCCAGCAGCGCCTCGAGCGGCGGCAGCAGGCGGTCCTCGAGTTCGTAGTGGATCTGCAGGGCAAGCCCTGCCGTGCCGGCGAGTTCGAAGACGCGGTCGACCGAGGGATCGTCAAGCGGCACGTCGACGTCGCGGTGCATCTTGCCGGCGTTGAACTGCAGGCCCGAGGGATAGTGCCGCAGCTCAAACTCACCCATCAGGAAATAGTCCGAGGTGGAAAGGTCGCGCGCCAGAGTTGCCGCAAAGTCGGCGCGATGGGCGTACCACTCCGGCGACGAGCCATCCTTGGTTGTCGGAACGAATCGGTCGGGATAGCGGCGGAAGGCTGCGATCGAGAAGTCGCTGGTCTGCCTGTCCCCCGGCGCCAGGCAGATTTGCGCCACGCCGGCGCGGTCCATCTCCTCTGCTACGAAGGCAAGGTCGATGCTGGGCCCATAGGTGAATTCCGTGTCGATGATCGGCACGATGCCGNNCATGGCGTCGCGTCAAACGGCCGTCCAGCCGCCATCGACCACCAGCTCGGCGCCCGTCACATAAGACGACTCGTCCGATGCCAGGAACAGGATGGCGTAGGCCACCTCGTCGACCTCGCCGGCACGACCCATTGGCACGCCTTTCAGCGTCTTGGCGCGCGTCACCGGATCGGCAGTGCGGCCCGAGGTGCGCATCGGCGGCATCAGGCCGGGATGCACTGAGTTGACGCGGATGCCTTCCTTGCCATGCTGGGCGGCGCCCGACTTGGTGATCAGTCGCACCGCACCCTTCGACGCGTTGTAGCCGACATGGATGTAGCCTTGGCCGACGATGCCAGAGATCGACGACAGGTTGATCACCGAGCCGCCGCCGCCCTTCCGCATCGCCGCGATGCCGTACTTCATGCCGAAGAAGACTCCGGTGGCGTTGATGCCCATCAGCCGGTTCCACGCGGCGGTGTCGTAGAGATCGGTTTCCGCCGAACCGCTGATGCCGGCGTTGTTCACCAGCACGTTGAGGCCGCCGTGCGTCGCCACGACCTTGTCGACGACAACCTTCCATTGTGCCTCGTCGGTGACGTCAAGATGGAGGTAGGTCGCCGTACCGCCGGCCTTCTGGATGGCGGCCACCACGGCCGCGCCTTCCTTGTCGAGGACGTCGGCGATCACCACTGCCTTGGCGCCCTCGCGGGCGAACAGGCGGGCGGTCGCTGCACCCATGCCGCTGGCCGCACCGGTGACCAGGGCCACCTTATTCTTCATGCGCATCGTTGCCTCCCTATTGTGGCTTCCGGTCAAATTGAACCGCGGAGCGGTTCAATTTGACCGGAAACGCGTTGCACGAAGCATTTCCTTCAATTGCATAATCTGTCCGGCTGATCGCGGCNNGATGCCGACGGTGAAGGCGCCGACCGCCCCGATGCCGGTCCACACCGCGTAGGCGGTGCCCATGGGAATGAAGCGCTGTGCCCACAAAAGCAGCGCACCGCTCGCCGCCATCGACACGATCGCAAAGAGGATCCACCACGGCTTCGCGCCATCCTCAGTCCAGCCGAGCTTCAGGCCAACCGGCCAGCCAATCTCACAAATTCCTGCCAGAACGAGATAAAGCCACGCCATTGTCGTCTCCCCTCCGTCACCTGCGGCCGTGCCGTCGTTGACGACGGCGTCGCGGCCTGTTCTCATCAAGACTTGCACGCATCTTGCAGGATGGCGAGAGCGTCGAAATGGGGACGGCTTCGACAACGGGATGGGGGCATCCGATGAACGAACGTGAATTGCGCGGTCTGATCGATAAGGTGAAGGCGGGNNGCGATGGCCCAGCCCAAGTCGATGTACAAGCCGACCAAGCGCGGCGGCGGCGGGCTGCTCAAGGTCCTGTGGTGGCAGGGCGCAACCCTGCTCAATCCGCATTTTGCCGTCGGTACCAAGGATCAGGACGGTTCGCGCTTCTTCTATGAGCCATTGGCCAGCTGGGACGCCGACGGCAATCTCAAGCCCGTGCTGGCGGTCTCGATTCCCGGCCGCGAGGACGGCACCTTGGCGCCCGACGGCAAGTCGGTGACCTGGAAGCTGAAGCAGGGTGTGACCTGGCACGACGGCAAGCCGTTCACCGCCGACGACGTCGTTTTCACCTGGGAGTACGCCAAGAATCCGGCGACCGCCGCCACCACCAACGGAACCTACAAGGACGTCAAGGTCGAGAAGGTCGACCAGTACACCGTGAAGGTGATGTTCGAGAAGCCGACACCGTTCTGGGCCGACGCCTTTGTCAGCACGCGCGGCATGATCATTCCAAAGCATCTGTTTGCTGACTATTCAGGCGACAAATCGCGCGACGCGCCGACCAATCTCAAGCCGATCGGCACGGGCCCCTACAAGTTCAAGGATTTCAAGCCGGGCGACATGGTGTCCGGCGACATCAACATGAACTACCACATGGACAACCGGCCCTATTTCGACAGCTTCGAGATGAAGGGCGGCGGCGATGCAGTTTCGGCGGCGCGCGCGGTGCTGCAGACCGGCGAGTTCGACTTCGCCTGGAACATGCAGGTCGAGGACGAAATCCTCCTGCGCCTTGAAAAGGGCGGCAAGGGCCGCGTCTCCATCTCGCCCGGCGGCAATATCGAGCACATCCAGCTCAACACCACCGATCCGTCGGTCGAGGTCGATGGCGAGCGCTCGAGTCTCAAGACCAAGCATCCGACCCTGTCGGATCCAGCTGTCCGCGAGGCTCTCTCGATGCTGGTCGACAAGGCGTCGGTCGAGAAGTTCATCTACGGCCGCACCGGCAACGCGACGGCGAACTTCGTCAACAATCCGGAGAAGTTCCGCTCCAAGACCACCAAGTACGAGTTCAATGTCGACAAGGCAGCCGACCTTCTCGAGAAGGCGGGCTGGAAGAAGGGTTCGGACGGTATCCGCGAGAAGGGCGGCAAGAAGCTCAAATTCGTCTTCCAGACCTCGATCAACCAGCCGCGCCAGAAGACCCAGGCCATCGTCAAGCAGGCCTGCCAGAAGGCCGGCATCGACATCGAGGTCAAGGCGGTGACGGCGTCGGTGTTCTTCTCATCGGACGTCGCCAACCCCGACACCTACACCAAGTTCTACTGCGACCTGCAGATGTACACGACCACCATGACGCAGCCCGACCCGGAAGTGTTCATGCTGCAGTTCCGCTCTGATGAGGCCGCGACCAAGGAAAACAAGTGGCAGGGCCGCAACATCACGCGCTGGCGGAACCAGGAGTACGACGACATCCACAAGGCCGCGACCGTCGAAATCGATCCCGTCAAACGCGCCGCCATGTTGATCAAGCTCAACGAAATGGTGGTGAACGACTTCGTCGTGATCGCCGTGGTCGCCCGCCCCGCCGTTCAGGCTCTGAGCAACAAGCTGGTGGCGCAGATGAGCGGCTGGGACAACAACACCTGGGATATCCAGGACTGGTACAAGGAAGCGTGAGGCAGGCCGGTGGCGGAGGCGTAGAGTGTCCCGGCAGTACCTGATCCGCCGCCTGCTGATCATGATCCCGAGCTTGCTCGGGATTAGTCTCATCCTGTTCAGCGTGTTGGCGTTGGCGCCGGGCGATCCGTTCGGCGAACTGGCGTCCAACCCTGCCATCCCACCCGAAGTCGCGGCGGCGCTGCGCGCCAAGTTCGGCCTCGACGATCCAGTGTGGACCCGCTACCTGCACTGGATCAATGCCATGTTCCATGGCGACTGGGGCTTCTCGTTCAACAGCCGTATGGACGTCGATACGCTGATCATGCAACGCCTGCCGACCACGCTTATCGTGATCGGGGCCGCGCAATTTCTCGCGATCGTCGTGGCGTTGCCGGTCGGCGTACTGGCCGCGACCAAGCCCTACTCGGTGTTCGACCAGGTTGCCAACACGCTTGCTTTCATGGGCTTCTCGTTGCCGACGTTTTTCACCGGCCTGCTGCTGATCCTGCTGTTCAGCGTCAAGCTCGAGTGGCTGCCGATCGTCTATCGAGCCGACCTGAATGCCACTGGCGCTCAGTGGTATTGGGAACAGTTCAAGCAGATGATCATGCCGGTCACGGTGCTCGGCCTGTTCCAGGGCGCTTCGCTGGTACGTTACGTGCGCTCCGCGGTACTGGACGTCATCAAGCTCGACTATGTGACGACGGCACGCTCCAAGGGCATCGGCGAGCGTGCCGTGATCATGAAGCACGTCGTGCGTACGGCGCTCATTCCGGTGGTCACCCTGGTGGCGCTTCAATTGCCGATCGTGTTCGGCGGCGCGATCGTCACCGAACAGATCTTCCGCGTTCCCGGCATCGGCTCGTTGCTGATCGCATCCATGCTGTCCAACGACACGCCGGTGGTGATGGCCGTTACCTTCGTCATCTCCATTCTTGTCGTCCTCTTCAACTTTATCGCCGATATCCTCTATGGCTGGCTCGACCCCCGTATCGCTTACCGCTGATCCGCACACCGGCGCAGCGGTAGTCATAAAGCCACCCGGCAAGGCGCAGTTCTCTCCGGGCCTGGAAGCATGGCGTCGCTTCCGCCGGCACAGGCTCGCGATGGCCAGCGCGGTCGTGCTGCTTCTGATGGTGGTGGCGATCATGTTGGGGCCGCTCGTCTGGCGGCTGCCGATCAACGAGATCGACTTTACCGCCAAGCTCGAAGGCCCGTCGTGGGCGCATCCCTTCGGCACCGACGACCTCGGGCAGGACGTGTTGGCACGCCTAATGTACGGCGGTCGCATTTCGCTCGCGGTTGGCCTCTGCGCCATGCTGGTGGCGGCGATCGTCGGCGTGCTGGTCGGCGCGATTGCCGGCATGTCGCGGGGCAGCGTCGACGCCGCCCTGATGTGGCTTGCCGACCTCTGCCTGTCGCTGCCGCAATTCCCCTTGCTCCTGCTGGTGATCTATCTGTTCCGCGATTCGCTGAAGAGCATCCTGGGGCCGGAAGGCGGCGTCTTCGCCATAATCGTTGTGGTGATCGGCGGTTTGCGCTGGATGCAGGTGGCGCGGCTGGTGCGCGCCCAGATCCTGTCGATCCGCGAGAAGGAGTTCGTCGAGGCGGCGCGCGCGCTTGGTGCCTCCAAGGTGCGCCAGGTCGTGCGCCACATCCTGCCCAACGCGCTCGGCCCCGTGATCGTTGCCGGCACGATCGACGTGGCAGCGGCCATCATCCAGGAGTCGACCTTGTCGTTCCTCGGGCTGGGCTTCCCGCCCGACATTCCGACCTGGGGACGCGTGCTCTACGACGCCAAGGACTATCTCGACATCGCCCCGTACTGGGCGCTATTCGCCGGAGCGGCGATCTTCATCGCCGTGCTCACCATCAATTACATCGGCGATGGCTTGCGCGACGCGCTCGATCCGCGCCGCGTCCTGTAAGGTAGGCTTGGTGGCTGAAACACTGCTCGACATTCGCGGGCTGAAGACCTGGTTTGCCACCGACGATGGCATGGTCCGTGCTGTCGACGGCGTCGATCTCCATATCGACCGCGGCGAGACCCTCGGCGTGGTGGGCGAATCGGGCTGTGGCAAGACCGTGACGGCGCGTTCAGTGCTGAAGCTGATCGACATGCCGCCGGGTCGCTTCGAGGCCGGCCAGATCCTGTGGCGCGGCCGCGACCTGATCCCGCTCGACAATGCCGAGATGGACAAGATCCGCGCCCGCGAGATTGCCATCATCTTCCAGGAGCCGATGACCTCG
>PLYQ01000160.1 GCA_003153415.1 Rhodospirillales bacterium
CCATGTACTTGGCGACGGTCGACTGAGCGACTTCGATCCCAAGCTTCAGCAGCTCGCCGTGGATGCGCGGTGCGCCCCAAAGCCGGTTTGCCAGGCTCATCTCCCGGATCAGACGCCGGATCTCCATTGGAACCTTTGGCCGGCCGCCACGAGCGCCCGACTTCCAGCGCCAGTACAGACGGAAGCCCGCCCGATGCCACCGGATGATCGTCTCGGGCTGGACAATGGTCACGGCGTTCAACGCCGACGGGAACAGCCGATAGAGCCAGACGAAGAGCAGTCGGTCGGCTATCGCCAATTTCGGTTTCGAGGGAACGCGTCGGTGCAGGACGTTCAACTGATGCCGCAGCAGCACAATCTCGGCTTCCAGCTGCGCCCGCGTCTTGAACGGAGAGATTAGGACGTGCACGAACAGCTTCAGGAAATCGATCATTGGAGAGCAGCCTAGCTGATCTTATCAGTCATGCCAGAGCGGATGGAGTATTCGGTATGGACAGGTTGTGTCGTGCCCGTTCCAAAGCCTTGAAGCGATGCAGACTGTAAAATCGCGCGCAACTTTGACCCCGCCCCAAAAGTTTCCTAGCGCATTGATCTGGTTGCGATAGATCGGAATTGGGGGAGGCACTTTTCGGGTCCAATCGTGACCCCTCTCAGACGATTGAGGCCAAAGCTTTATCAATGACTTAACGCCAATGTAGGGTGGGGTCACAGTTGGACGCGATTTCACATCCAGACTGGCTAACGACGCTCATGTTCGTCGACTCAAACTCAAGATCGACGGCACCCAAGAAGCGCTTGAAGCAACGCTGGAAGCAGGTGCGCCGATGACGGTCACGGTAGGTGGCGAACCACACGACTTACGTCGTGACGGGTCACTTCAAGTGTCCTTGAGAAGGCTACGTCGCACCGGTCGTTCCCGGTGAGGCCGCGGGACGGGAACATTCCGGCTCCGGCTGACGTTAGACTTGGATTCGGTCGATACGCCGAGCACAATGCCGGCGGACCACGGTTGAGTGCTTCTCGCCTCGGCTGCTTACTCCCCTTTAAAAGCAAAAGACAGGTAGGTCAGCCATGAAAGCTCTCGCGATCATGGAGACCGAGGCGCCCGGACCCCTGTCGCCTGAGCTGCTGGCGAAAATGCATGCCTACTGGCGGGCGGCGAACTACCTCTCGGTCGGACAGGTCTATCTGCAGGCCAATCCGCTTCTCGAAGTTCCCCTCGCGCTCGAGCACGTCAAGCCGCGCCTGTTGGGCCATTGGGGCACCACGCCGGGGCTGAACTTTCTCTACGTTCATTTGAATCGGCTCATCAAAGAGAACGATCTGAACATGATGTACGTCATCGGTCCTGGCCACGGTGGACCGGGCATCGTGGCGCAGAGCTACCTGGAAGGTTCCTACACCGAACGCTATCCGGCGATCGAACGCAGCCGCAGCGGGTTGCATCGCCTGTTCCGCCAGTTCTCCTGGCCCTATGGCATTCCCAGCCACGTCTCACCCGATACGCCGGGTTCCATCCATGAAGGCGGCGAACTAGGCTATTCGCTCACCCATGCCTATGGTGCTGCCTTCGACAACCCGGACCTGATCGTCGCCTGCGTGGTCGGCGACGGCGAGGCCGAAACCGGCGCTCTGGCCGCCAGCTGGCATTCCAACAAGTTCCTCAATCCCGCCCGCGATGGCGCAGTCCTGCCGATCCTACATCTCAACGGCTTCAAAATCGCCAACCCAACGGTGCTGGCGCGCATCACCCGCGAGGAGCTGACCAATCTGCTGCGCGGCTACGGTTATGAGCCGCATTTCGTCGAGGGCCACGACCCGGCGATCGTGCATCAGTCCCTCGCCGGCACGCTCGATGAAATCCTCGCCGAAATTCGAAAGATCCAGAGCGCGGCCCGCGGCCGTGGCGTCGGGGAAAGACTCGAACGACCGCGCTGGCCGATGATCGTGTTCCGCACGCCCAAGGGCTGGACCGGCCCGAAGTTCGTCGATGGCAAGCCGGTCGAAGGAACCTGGCGGGCGCATCAGGTGCCGATCGCCGACTTCAAGAAGCCCGAGCACCTGAAGCAGCTCGAGGACTGGATGCAGAGTTACCGGCCGGGCGAGTTGTTCGACGGCGACGGAAAATTCCGCGAGGAGTTCGCGAGCCTGGCGCCGACCGGTCATCGCCGCATGGGCTCCAACCCCCATGCCAATGGCGGAACGCTGCTGCAGCCGCTGTCGATGCCCGACTTCTACGATCACGCTGTGGCCGTGCCCCGGCCCGGCGGAATACGGGCGGAGGCGACACGTGTCCTCGGCGGCTTTCTGCGTGAGGTCATGACCCTCAACCTCGACAAGAAGAACTTCCGGATCGTCGGTCCCGACGAAACAGCGTCGAACCGTCTCGAGGCCGTCATCGAAGTCTCCGGCAAGGAATGGATGGCGGCGATCGAGGACGTCGACGTCGATCTCAGCCCCGACGGGCGAGTCATGGAAGTGCTGAGCGAGCATCTCTGCCAGGGTTGGCTCGAAGGTTACCTCCTGACGGGACGCCACGGCCTGTTCTCCTGCTACGAGGCCTTCANNCAGGATCCCGGCTTCATCGACCACGTTGCCAACAAGAAGTCCGACGTCGTGCGCATCTACCTGCCGCCCGATGCCAACTGCCTCCTCTCGGTCTCCGCCCACTGCCTGCGAAGCCGCAACTACATCAACGTGATCGTCGCGGGCAAGCAACCGGAGTGGCAGTGGCTCGATATCGAGTCGGCCGTCCGGCATTGCACCGCAGGCGCGGGGATCTGGCATTGGGCGAGCACCGATGCGGCCGACCCCGACGTCGTGATGGCCTGCGCCGGCGACGTGCCGACGTTGGAGACTCTCGCCGCCGTGACGCTGCTTCGCCAGTACGTTTCGGATATCCGCATTCGCGTCGTCAATGTCGTCGACCTGATGGTGCTGCAGCCGCAGTCGGAGCATCCGCATGGTCTGGAGGATCGGGAGTTCGACGAGCTCTTCACGGTCGACAAGCCTGTCATCTTCGCCTTCCATGGCTATCCGGCGCTGATCCACAAGCTGACCTACCGCCGGCACAATCACGACAACATCCATGTGCGCGGCTACCAGGAGGAAGGCACCACCACGACGCCCTTCGACATGGTCGTGCTGAACAATCTTGACCGATACCAACTTGCCCTGGATGCCATTCGGCGCATTCCGCGTCTCAAGAATCAGATCGAGGCAGCGAAGGCGCGCTATTGGACGACGATGGAGCGTCACAAGCTCTATATCAGCGAGCATGGCCAGGACATGCCCGAGGTCGAGAACTGGCATTGGGCGCCGTGAACCCGATCGTCCTGGCGCTGAACAGCGGCTCGTCCTCGCTGAAATTCGGCCTCTACCGCGTCGGGCTCGCGAGCCTGGATGTGCTGCACTCTGGCGAAGCCGAATTGAAATCGATCGACGATACCCAGGATGCCCTTATTGGAATTGCCGAGCTCTTGACCAAGGCCCGGATGCCGGTCCCCACCGCCATTGGGCATCGGGTCGTGCATGGCGGTCCGCAGCTGCGCGACCATTGTCTAATCAGCGATGCGGTGCTCGGGCAATTGGAGACCGCGACGGCCTTCGCGCCGCTTCATATTCCGCCGGCCTTGTCGGTCATCCGCTTCGCCCGCGAACATTTTAGCGGCCTTCCGCAGGCGGCGTGCTTCGACACGGCGTTTCACGCCGCGATGCCCGACGTCGCGCGCACTCTTCCGATCGCCCGCGAGCTTCGATCGCAGGGCATCGAGCGCTACGGATTCCACGGACTGTCCTGCGAGTCGATCGTGCGGCAGTTGGGCAGCGATCTGCCGGAGCGTCTGGTAATTGCGCATCTGGGCAACGGCGCGAGCATCACGGCGGTCAAGGCCGGCAAATCGATCGATACGAGCATGGGACTGACGCCGACCGGAGGCGTGATCATGGGCACGCGCAGCGGCGATCTCGATCCCGGTATCCTCGTCTATCTGGCGCGTGAAAAGGCGTTCAATCCGGTCATGCTCGAGGATCTGGTCGATCGCCGGTCGGGTCTCTTGGGCATATCGGGCGTCGACAGCGACATGCGGCGCTTGCGTCAGGCCGCGTCGTCGAATGCGGATGCCCGTCTCGCCATCGAGATGTTCTGCATTTCGGTGCGCAAGCAGGTGGCGGCGATGGTCGCGGCAATGGACGGCATCGACATGATCGTCTTTACCGGCGGCATCGGCGAAAACGACGCGCAGGCACGGGCCGAGATTTGCCGCGGGCTGTCCTGGATCGGCATCGACCTCGACGAACCCTGGGCGCGTTGTCGCGTGCTCGTCCTTGCCTCTCAGGAGGACGAGCAGATCGCGCGCCACACGTGCGAACTGACGGCGGGGAATTGACCGTGATTCCATCTGGATTGACGAGCGAGGAGGCGCTGCAGGGCAGATGACAGTCACGCGTCACGCTCAACTGAAGCAAGTCGATAAACCGTTGCTCCAATGCGCGTTCCAACGTCGCAAACTGCAGGGCGTCGCCTTCACCAAGCCAGCCGTCGGCGAGCAGCATTGAGACTACATCGTGCTCATTGAGAGCCAGCCGAAACACCCGCACACCTTTCACGGCACGGCGGCGGCACTGCCGCTGTCTATTGGCAGCCTGACGGCGCTGGCGCTGGCGGTCGGAGCGCTTCACGCGGCCGCTCCCTCAGAACGGTAGGTCATCGCCACGGTCCCAATCAACGGGCTTGCGGCGGTTGGCGGTACCCACAAGGCGCTTCTTCGCCACCAGCACGACGTCGCCAGAACTGTCGATCAGGATTCTGTACTAAATTCACGGAGTCCAGAGCTTTGGAGAGAATGGGCCGGAGAGAGACGAAAACGGCAGTTTGACGGGTCATCGGAGTCGGGAGCTCTTACCGCCGATGCCCGCATTTACTGGGCTATTCACGGGCCGCGACTGGGCCCGGAGAAAGTTGTCGCGGTAGGTAATGGCGGACGATTGGAAACCCGAATCCAACGTTCTCCGTTTTCTGCCAACCAATTGGGCAACCTACACCGGGAACACTAGACCAACCGCGATCAGGCGACGATCATCAGGCAACGCCAACCCAAAGGCGCCAGGAGAGGACCCGCATGACCACCCAGCGGAACACCGCGATCGTGACCGGCGCGGGCAGCGGCATTGGCCGTGCCATGACTCTCGGCCTGCTTGGCGCTGGCATCGACGTCGTAGCGGTCGACCGCGAGGCGCCATGGCTCGACGAGCTCAAGGGCGCCGTTGCCGCCAGCCGTCTCACGGGGCAATTGCAGACGGTGCAGTCGGATTTGAGCGACCCGGCGTCGTTCGATCGGATCGCCGCCGCGGCGCTCGACGCCGCCGGTCGCATCGACATCTTGGTCAGCAACGCAGGCATCGGGCAGGGCTCGATCCGCGCCGATCAGCGGCGCAACCCGCTGCGCTTCTGGGACATCACACCTGAGCAATGGGACCGCTTCGTCGCGGTGAACGCCACCGCGCCGCTCATGTTGGCGCGCGCCGTGGTGCCGCACATGTTGCGCGCCAAGCGGGGGCGAATCATCACCGTCACCACCAGCTTGGGCACCATGCTGCGCGAGGGTTACATGCTGTACGGCGCCAGCAAGGCGGCGGCCGAAGCCGCCACCGCGGTGATGTCGGCGGATCTGGCGGGCACCGGGGTGACCGCCAACGTGCTGGTGCCCGGCGGCATGACCGACACGCGCATCGTTCCGGACGCGGCGGTGGCTGATCGCAGCAAGCTGCTCCAGCCGGAGATCATGGTACCGCCGCTGCTCTGGCTGGTCTCCGATGACGCCGCAAGCGTCACCGGCCGACGCTTCCTCGCGGCCCATTGGGACACGGCATTGCCACCCGCGGCGTCGGCGGAAAAATGCGGCGCGCCAATTGCCTGGAAGGCGATCGCCACCATGCCGATCGAGCCGGACTGAACGGCCTTGTGCCGCCACTGCCTGCATCAGCGTTTCTTGCCCGACAATCGGCACGGCAGAAGAGAGGATTGAGACGGCCGGTTCGGCGGATGAGGCGAGGTTGCTCTCGCCTCAAGGACGCGATGAGAGCGGCACGCGGGTGTGCCTGCGCAAGTCCTGAATTGAATTCAGTTCACTTGCGGCAGACTATTGCACTGGCTTCAGAGGAAGGGAGTGCCGACGATCCTCGAAAAGCGTGAGGGCGGATGCCACTGCGGCCGCGTACGCTTCCGTGCCGAGATCGCGCCGCCGTAGTGAACGGCGTGGCGACAGACCCTGGCCAGCCGCATCATTTTGTTGTGCTAGTGGGGCGAGCAAGCAAGGCCGGTCTATGCTTCTGTCTAGACGTCATGCTTGCCGAGCAGTTGGTTGTCCAGTCGGATGGGTCGCCGCTGTTAGGGTGACTTGCGAAGGCTGGCCAGCAGCGGCAGAGCCTCGGTGGCAAAGCGCTCGATCTGACGGTCGCGCTCCTCGAACCGCCCGACGAAATCGAGAATGACGTGGCGGACTCCCGCCTCGTGAAAACGCAAGATAGTTTCAACGACGCGTTGCGGCGGGCCGAGCGCGCAATAACGCTCGGCGGCCTTACGGAAGTCCATCCCATAGCGTTGGCTGAGGGAAGCGGTCGCAGCATCGAGCGCCTTTTCGTAGGTGTCATCAATGCATGTGAACAGCAGATGGGCCGTCCCGAAGCCACGGCGGAAGACTCGACCGGACTCGGTGGCGGCCGCCGAGATCTTCTCCAGCCCCTGCCGAAACATCTCAGGCGTGATGACATAGGACATCCAGCCGTCGGTCATACGCCCGATACGGCGGAGCGCGGCATCCGAGCGGCCACCGCACCAGATTGGTGGGCCGCCCGCCTGGCGCGGCGGCGGCTGCATCGTCACGCCGTCGAACTTGAAGAAGCGGCCCTCATGAGTTGCGGACTTCCCGCTCCACAGCTTGCGCATCACCGCAATGCTTTCATCCAGCCGTGCGCCGCGCTCGGAAACCGGGACGCCGCAGGCTTCGAATTCCTTGTGGAATTCACCGCCAACGCCGACCCCGAAGATGAACCTGCCCTCCGTAAGGTGATCGAGGGTCGAAACCTGCTTGGCCACGGGCGTGGGATGGCGCAGCGGCACCAGGTAGACACCCGTGCCGAAGACCAGTCGCCGGCTGATCACCGCAGCCTGGGCGAGCTGCAGCAATGGATCGAGTATGGCGATATGGAAGGAAATATGGTCGCCAACCCACAGCGAATCGTAACCGCTGCACTCGACCAGCTCGACCAGCGTGCGCATCTCATCGATCATTGGCAGCCAAGCGCCGACCGCCGGTTCGGTGCGACGGTGGATGGTTTGAACGCCGATCCGCAGGCGATCTTCCAAGGGTAAGCTCGTATTGCTCATGATCCCTCACTAGAGAGCAACATGACTACATACTACCCACGTTCGCATGACTTGGGCTCATGATCCGGAAGAGATTCATGATCTGGAAAGCACCTGCCCTTGGCCGCAACGGTCGTTGCGGCGCGTTGGTCATGTGGCGAGCCGCCGTCTATGCTCTGACGGCACACCGAGGAGACGACAGCATGGCTTTCTACGAACTTCGCCAGTACTTCGTGCGGCCTGGCAAGATGGACGAGTGGGTGAAGATCATGGAGGAGGAGATCATCCCGTTCCAGGTCTCCAAGGGCATGGTGATCTGCGGCAGCTTCCGCGGTGAGACGGACGACTCCGCCTATATCTGGATCCGCCGCTTCCACAGCGAGGCTGAACGCGAGGCGCAGTACAAGGCGGTGTACGAGACGGACCACTGGAAGACCAAGATTGCGCCGCGCGTGCCGGATTGCCTGGACCGCGAAAAGATGCACATCCAGCGCATCGTGCCGACGTCGCGGTCAACGATGCAGTAGCCCGGACGCGTGCGTGCTGCAGCGGCCTCCCGGGCCCTAATCTGCGCGTTTCATCGCGGACGGGTGCAGCGTTAAATGCCCAAAGGGGCGTCTTGACCGACAATTTGCTTGTACAGCACACGAACCTCCTCCGAGACGCGGTGCGTGTCTTCCTTCAGGTTGCGCGGCGTGATCGCGATGAAGGCTATTTCCCAGTTGTCCGGTTTGGGCATGCCGACCTTCGGCACGAAGGCATGCGGCGCGCCGGGCGCGTTGTGGAAATGGCCGCCGCCAACTACCGGCGTCAGCACCGGCTTGCCATTTTCGTCGATGGAAAAGCCTTCCGCCTCGCCCACGACATACATCGGGAACTGATCGGTGCGGCTGGCGATGTGTGTGTGAAGCTCGACTGTCGGCAGGAACACCGCCGCGACGCCTCGGCCGTGCCGGTTCTGGCCCAGACGCCACGGGCCGGCCCCGGTCAGATCCGGAGCGGCGGACAGGCGATATTCCGCGCGGGCCAGAATGGCGCGCAGGGCTTCCTTGGGGTTGAATTCGAGACCGGCCGCGGTGCGGGCCTTGCTGAAGTCCGCGTAAACGACCTTCATCCACTGAAGCTCGTCATCGGTCAGTTCGTGGTCGAGAACCGGGAGAGTCGCGCCAGCGGGCATGGAAGGCTCCTCTGCCTCATTATCCGACATTCCCCGGATGAACCTGCGGAACGTTGCGAACGCTAGCATTCCGCCGGGTTGCGGGGAAGGCAGCTCGCGCCGCTGCCCGTGGGTGGACGCCGCTCAGGCGTAGACCGCGGCATGTGCCGCGGTCCGTCGAAGGCTGGACGACCGGCTCAATTCCTCGCAGTGTCAATGGCGGCAACGGTTTCGACCAGTGTTTCCTTCAATGCATCCAACCGCCGAAGCTCGATCACAGACCCGCGCCCAGCCAACACTTGACCAACACTCGGCGTGCACCTGAATTCAGATACGCGCGGCCCGTGAGCAGCGCAAACTGGCGGCGATCCCGCCCGCCGACATTGTTGGCTACTTCCCGCCTCATCCGTCCAACCCTAGAATATATTCTCCGGCGACACGCCAAGCATAACCTGACCGACCGTCTCGTAGTGCAGTATGC
>PLYQ01000006.1 GCA_003153415.1 Rhodospirillales bacterium
CTGGGAAACGCTGGCCCGGCTGCGCGAGGAGATGCGCCAGGACGGCATCGAGGGGCTGATGCTGAAGCGCGCCGACAGCGCCTATCTCGCCGGCCGACCCAAGGGCCCGTGGTTCAAATGGAAGCGCGACCCGATGCTGGCCGACTGCGTGCTGATGTACGCCCAGCGCGGTCACGGCAAGCGAAGCTCTTTCTATTCCGACTTCACCTTCGGCTGCTGGCGCGACACCGAGGGCAAGCGCGAGCTGGCGCCGGTCGGCAAAGCCTATTTCGGCTTCACCGACGAGGAGCTGCGCTGGCTCGACAAATGGGTGCGCGACCACACCACCGACCGCTTTGGCCCGGTGCGCGAAGTCGAACGGCAGCTGGTGCTGGAAATCGCCTTCGACGGCGTCGCCCGTTCGTCACGCCACAAGTCGGGCGTCGCCATGCGCTTCCCCAGGATCAATCGCATACGCACTGACAAGCCAGCGGCCGAAGCCGACACTATCGACAACCTGATGCGCCTCATGGCATGAGCCTCGCATGGCCGTGACACAAACTGGCGTCCTGCCGTCACAGACTCATACCCTGCCGCTCGAGGAACGCGCTGCGCGCGGCCGCGCCTTGCGTGACCCCTGCCAGCGCAAGGACCACGCCGTCTGGAGCGCGCCGGCCGATCGCCGCGACCCGATCGAGATCCTGATCGAGCAGGGCGAGGCACGGCTGCCCAACCTGCTGCCGCTGCGCTATGCGCGGATGCAGGTTTCGCCTTTCGCCTTCCTGCGCGGTGCGGCGGCGGTGATGGCGGCCGACCTCGCCAGCACGCCCGCGACCGGCCTCGCCGTGCAGGCGGCGGGCGACTGCCACTGTCTCAACTTCGGCGGCTTCGCCACGCCCGAGCGCCGGCTTGCCTTCGACATCAACGATTTCGACGAAACGGCGGTCGCGCCCTGGGAATGGGACCTCAAGCGCCTGGCCACGAGCTTTGCCGTCGCTACGCAGGGCACTCACGATAAGAAGGCGCGGGCCGAGCTGGCCGCGATCGTAGCGCGTGCCTACCGCGAGACCATGGCCGAGATTGCCGCCACGCCGGTGCTCGATGCCTGGTATCGCGCGCTCACGATCGACAACGAGGAGGAGGCGAAAGCGCTCGGCATCGGCGCCCGTGACCTCCGGGAGGCCGACACGGTGCTGAAGCACGCCGCGATGCTGATCTCGATCAAGCACAGCGGCGGCGCCACGCCGCATATCGACGATGAACTTCCGCTAGTCTATCACCCGCCGGCCGCGGACGCGCCGGCCTTCCGAGCTGCAGTCGACGCGATGTTGGCGGACTATGCGGCCTCGTTAGTTCCCGAGCGCCGCGCACTATTTGACCGTTATCGCCTGGCCGACGCGGCCTACAAGGTGGTGGGAGTCGGCGCCGTCGGCACGCTGTGCGGCGTGCTCCTCATGATCTCGGGCGACGGCGAGGCGCTATATCTGCAGTTCAAGGAAGCCACCCGTTCGGTCCTCGAGGCCCATGCCGGGCCAAGTCCCTACGCCCACCATGGCGAAAGGGTGGTGCGCGGGCAGCGCCTGCTGCAGGCGGCAGGCGACATCCTGCTGGGCTTCGCGACCGGCCCGACCGGCCGTCACATTTACGTGCGCCAGTTACGCGATGCCAAGATCAAGCCGGAGCTCGAGACCATGTCGGCCAAGAACTTCCGCCGCTATGCCGCGACCTGTGGCGAGGTGCTGGCGCGCGCCCACACCCGCACCGCCGACGCCGTGGTCGTGTCGGCCTATCTCGGCAACGGCACCTCGTTCGACGAAGCGATCGGAGCCTTTGCCTTGGCCTATGCACGGCAGACCGAGGCGGATTACGCCGCCCTGCTGGAAGCCATCAAAAGTGGCCGCCTGCCCAGCGCGGAGCAGGATTCATAAGGTCTTTTCGCCCCTTGCAGGGGGTGGGGGGCGTGCCCATTATCCGGACAACATGATTGACCCCTTTGGCAGGCATATCAGCTACTTGCGCGTCTCGGTGACGGACCGCTGCGACTTCCGCTGCGTCTATTGTATGGCCGAGGACATGACCTTCCTGCCCAAGGCCGAGGTCCTCTCGCTGGAGGAACTCGAGCGCCTGTGCAGCGCCTTTGTGCGGCGCGGCGTCAGGAAGCTGCGCCTGACCGGCGGCGAGCCGCTGGTGCGCAAGAACGTGATGTCGCTGTTCCGCGGCCTCGGCAAACACCTCGAAAGCGGCGCGCTCGACGAGCTGACGCTCACCACCAACGGCAGCCAGCTTGCCAAGTATGCCCGCGAACTGGCCGACATCGGCGTGCGTCGTGTCAACGTCTCGATGGACACGCTCGACAAGGACAAATTCCGCGAACTGACGCGCTGGGGCGATCTCGACCAGGTGATGCGCGGCCTCGATGCCGCCCAGCAGGCCGGCCTCGCGATCAAGATCAACGCCGTGGCGCTACGCGGCGTCAACGACACGGAATTCGAGGACCTGATCCGCTTCAGCCACGGCCGCGGCATGGACCTGGTGCTGATCGAGGTCATGCCGATGGGCGAGATCGGCGATCAGGCGCGGCTCGACCAGTACCTGCCGCTGTCGCTGGCCCGTGCCGATATCGCGCGCCATTTCACCCTGACCGAGACCGACTACAAGACCGGCGGTCCGGCGCGGTATTTCAAGGTCGAGGAGACCGGCGGGCGGCTGGGCTTCATCACGCCGCTCACCCACAATTTCTGCGAAAGCTGCAACCGTGTACGACTGACCTGCACCGGCACGCTCTACATGTGCCTGGGTCAGGAGGACGCGGCCGACCTGCGCGCGCCCTTGCGCGCCTCCGACAACGACGACCTGCTCGATGCGGCGATCACCGAAGCGATCGCACGCAAGCCCAAGGGCCACGACTTCATCATCGACCGCCGCCACACCGCACCCGCCGTCCGCCGCCACATGAGCGTCACCGGCGGCTGAGGACTGGTCAAGGTGCGGGCTGCGTGTCCGCCGACTTGACCTTCGCGCGCCGCACCGCCTCACGGTGCGAGATGTAGAGCGCACTGCCAAAGATCACCGCCGCGCCGACGAACGTCCAGATGTCGGGACTCTGGCTGAACAGGAACAGCCCCAGTAGCGTATTCCAGATCAGCGACAGGAATCCGATCGGCTGCAGCAGGGTGATGTCGGCGATCTGGTAGCCGCGCTGCTGGCAGATATGGCCCAGGGTGCCGCACAAGCCGGCGGCGAAGAACCACAAGAGGTCGGTCCACTCCGGCGCCTGCCAGAACCAGAAGGCGACCGGCGCGGCGCAGATCACGATCACGACGTGCTGCCAGATCACGATGGTAGAGGCGCTGTCGGTGCGCGCCAGGGCCTTCGAGATCAGGTTGGAGGTCGAGAAGATCGGCGTCGAGATCAGCACGCAGATCGCGCCGATGCCGATCTCGGTGAAGCCTGGGCGGATGATGATCATCGCGCCGCCGAAACCGACCAGCACGGCGGCCCAGCGCCGGAGCCGCACGTCCTCGCCCAGGAACAGAGCGGCGCCGATGGTCACGAAGATCGGGCCGGTGAAGCCCAGCGCCGTGAGCTCGGCCAGGCTGATGCGCGGCAGAGCGGCGAACCACAGGAACATGCCGCAGGCGTGGATGACGCCGCGCGAAATGTGCAGCCCCTTGCGATAGGTATGGAACGAGCGGTAGGGGCCGAGCCGAATGATGAGCGGCAGCAGGATCAGCGTACCGGCGAGGTAACGCATGAACGCCATGACGTAGGAATTGAGATGCTGCGCGGGGATCAACGTGAAGACGTTGAGCAGCGAGAACAGCACGCCCGACATGCCGACCCAGAGAATGCCGCGCAGATTAGGCGACAGCGCTTGCCAGCGAACGAGCAGAGAAGACACGCCCGCACTATGTCACACGGGCTGCAGCGCTGCACCGTTCGCGCTAGGCCTCGCCGACGGCCTCGACCTGAGGCGGCACCGACGGCAGGGTATCCTCGCCGCGCAGATGCGCCACCCGCTCCAACATTTCTTCGATGTAGGGATCGTGGATGCCGAGCGCGCGGGCATGGGCGGCGGTGTTGGCCAGGTAGTCGCGGCAGGCGCCTCGGCGGCCCTCGGCGAAGGCGATGTGATGGGCGGCGCGCTCGATCGGCAGGTCGCCGCAATACTGGCAGTGAGCGGGGTCGACTTCGAAGGTCACGGCCTTCACGACGCGTCCGTCGCGCAACTTGGCCGGCACCCAGCGCGGCTGATAGACACCCGCCAGCATCTCGCGGTTCCACAGGATGGCGAGCTCGCTGCGCACCTGGTCAGGCGCCAGGCGATAGGCGATACCCTCGCAACTGCCGCCGCGCTCGAGGGCCAGCATCAGGCCCGGCAGTTCGGGCGTGCCACGGCCGAGCGGCACCCAGAAGCAGAAGGACCGGCGCCAGCCCTTGACCTCGCAGGCCGACTGTTCGGCGAATTCGATCGCCGGATTCCACATCAGCGAGCCGTAGGCGAACACCCAGGCCTCGTCGCCCGGCGCGTACTTGTCGAGCGCCTCCTTGAGGCTGGCCTCGCGCTCCTCGGCGGACAGGAAGAAGTCGTAGCCCGCCTTGCGAGCGTCCTGGACGATCTGCTCGATCCGTTCGGGAGTCAGTTCTTCGCGTTTGAGCAACTCTACTCTCCTACGCCCGGCGACCCACGGCGCGCATGCTCACGCGCCATAGACGATGGACATGGTCTCGGCCACGCAGGCCGGACGCTCCTGTCCGTCGATTTCGATAGTGACCTGATTGGTCAGCCGCACGCCGCCGTCCTTCATCGGGTCAGCCGCGATCAGCTTGGCGCGGGCGCGGACACGCGAGCCGGCCGGCACGGGGCTGGTGAAGCGCACCTTGTTGCAGCCGTAGTTGATGCCGTTGCGCACGTTGTTGATGTGCGAGATCTGGTGATTGAGCATCGGGATGAGCGACAGGGTGAGAAAGCCGTGGGCGATCGTCTTGCCGCCCGGCATGTCCTTCTTGGCACGCTCGACGTCGACATGGATCCACTGATGATCGCCGGTCGCTTCGGCGAATTGGTTGATGCGCGCCTGCGAGACCTCGACCCAGTCGCTGACCCCAATTTCCTGGCCGACGTGCTTGTGCATCTCGTTCGGGTGGGCGAATTCCCTTTTGGCCATTTCCTACCTCTGCCATCCTTTTTTCGCGATGTATGCAAGTATACCACAAAACCGCTTATTTGCGGTCAATTTCCTCGCTTAAGCTAATCCCCCAACACAATCGGAGCATAGCCCGGGCCGCCCCTTCCCGGTTGGCCTATCGGGTGCCGTTTGTAGCGATCGGGTCTCGTTTGTATCGTCGCTCGGTTCTTCGCATCATGCGAGCCGCAAAAATGCACAGGAGGGAACCCGTCGATGGCGTATGAAACCGTGCTCTACGAGGTTGCCGATCGCATCTGCACCATCATCCTCAACCGTCCGGAGAAACTCAACGCTTGGACGCGCCAGATGCACTTCGACCTCAAGGACGCCATGCACACGGCCGGCAGCGATTCCGATGTTCGTGTGATCGTTCTGACCGGGGCGGGCCGCGGCTTCTGCGCCGGCGCCGACATGGGTGGGCTACAGGCGATTCAGGCGGGCGGCGGCCAGGGAGGCGCAACCGCCGACCGATCGGCCAAGGCGCAGCCGGATTTGGCCGGTGGCAGCGCGCTCGCCGAATTCCGCATGAATTATTCGTACTTTCCCGCGATCCCGAAATTCATCATCGCTGCGATCAACGGTCCCGCAGCCGGCCTGGGATTCGTCATCCCGCTTTATGCCGACCTGCGCTTCGCAGCTGAATCGGCGGTCTTCACTACCGCCTTCGCCCAGCGCGGCCTGATTGCAGAGCATGGCGTGAGTTGGTTGCTGCCGCGTCTGATCGGCTTGCCGGCGGCGATGGACCTCCTGTGCTCGGCGCGCAAGTTCCGTGCGCCCGAGGCGCTGTCGCTGGGGCTGGTGAGCCGCGTCATCGCCGACGACAAACTGATGGCCGAGACGCGGGCCTACGCGCGGCTGATGGCCGACACGGTGTCGCCGCGTTCCGTCGCAGTGATGAAGCGCCAGCTCTGGGAAGCGGAATTCCAGACTCTCTCCGAGGCCACCGTGCAGGCCAACCACGAGATGGAGCTCTCCTTCCAGACCGCGGATTTCAAGGAAGGTGTCGCCCACTTCCTCGAAAAGCGCGCAGCACGGTTCACGGGGCGCTAGCCCGCCACTCGCCGTTTAGTAAACGGTCGGAAAACGGCAGCGGCACTTCCCTCCCCAGTCTGCTGGGGAGGTGTCGGCCTCATAGGCCGACGGAGGGGTCATGGGCCACGGGCCGGGGCTGACCCCTCCGTCGCCGTATGACGGCGCCGCCTCCCCATCTGAATGGGGAGGGGAGAATCTCTTGAAGCGCTCGACCGCAACATCTAGTGGTAGTTACTAGACGGTAACGCTAAAAATAACGGGAAATCACCTCAAATTTAGTGGTCGTGGAATCTTCGCACCACGCTCGATCCGGCCCGCCGTCCGGCGTCTCCTATGGCCCCCGCGCTTCGGCACTATAGCCTGGGTTCGGGTCCCCACCTTGTATTGTTGCATTTATCGCATAAAATGTCAAGCGGTAAACGCCTTTCCCTAGACCCTCTC
>PLYQ01000173.1 GCA_003153415.1 Rhodospirillales bacterium
GCGGTGGTCGGCTCGTCGGCGACCAGCAGGTCGGGCCCGCAGGCCAGTGCGATGGCGATCATCACACGCTGGCGCATGCCGCCCGAGAGCTGGTGCGGATAATCCCTGATGCGCCGCTCGGGCGAGGGCACGCGCACCTGGCGCAGCGCTTCCTCGGCACGGTCCATCGCCTCGCTCCATGACGCTCCTTCGTGCAGCACGAACATCTCGGCAATCTGCTTGCCGACCGGGGACAGCGGGTTGAGCGCCGTCATCGGCTCCTGGAAGATCATGGCGATGCGCTTGCCGCGCAGCCGCCGCATCTCGGCAGCCGAGGCGTCCTGAATTTCCGCGCCGTCGAGCACGATCTTGCCGCTGGCGAGCGACAGCGGCCGGCGCAGCAGCCCCATGACGGCGAGCGCCGTGATGCTCTTGCCGCAGCCCGATTCGCCCACCAGCCCGAACGCCTCGCCGCGGCCGATCTCGAATGAGACGCTTTCGACGGCATTGTGTGTGATGCCGTCGCCTTGCAGGGCAATGCGCAGATCCTCGACTTTGAGGAGAGCTGTGCTCATGCCCGCCTCGTCGTCGATTGCGGGTCGAGGATGTCGCGCAGGCCGTCGCCCATCAGGTTCAGCCCAAGGACGGTGAAGAAGATGGCGAGGCCCGGGAATACCGAGAGCCATGGCGCCGTCGTGATCTGGTCGCGCGCCTCCGACAGCATGCTGCCCCAGCTCGGGAAGGGCGGGCGGATGCCGAGGCCGAGAAACGACAGAGCTGCTTCTGCCAGGATGGCGCCGCCCATGCCCAGCGTGGCGATCACGATCAAGGGGCCCAGGATGTTGGGCAGCACCTGAGTGAACATGATGCGCAGGTCGCCATAGCCCAAGATTGTCGCTGCCTGGACATAACCCTGGCTCTTGAGCGACAGCACCTGGGCGCGCGCGATGCGGCAGGAATAGGACCAGCTGGTGAGGCCGAGCGCGATCACGAGGCTGACCAGGCCGGGCCCGAGGATCGCCATGATGGCCAGCGCAAAGACCAGCGAGGGGATGGCCAGCATCAGGTTGGTGAGGCCGCTCACCAGATCGTCCCACCAGCCGCCCCAATAGCCGGCGGTCAGGCCGAGGCTCACGCCGATCAAGCTGTTGCAGATCTGGCTCACGATACCAACGGTGAGCGAAATGCGTGCGCCGTAGACGATGCGCGAATAGATGTCGCGGCCCTGGATATCGGTACCGAAGGGAAATTCGAGGCAGGGAGCGATCTCGGCGTTCATCAGGTTAGCGCCCATCACCGGATCGGTCAGCGCAATCACTGGCGCCAGGATCGCCGCACCAATCGCGACGGTGACCAGCCCGCCGCCGATCCAGAGCGACGTGCCGCCTTTGAGTCTAAGTCTCGGCAATTTCATCGTCGGCTCAACGGTACCGAATGCGCGGATCGATCACGACGTAGGCGATGTCGACCAGCGTGTTGATGGCGAGGAAAAACAGCACGATCATCAGGATGCAACCCTGGACCGCCGGCACGTCGCGCTGGAACACCGAGTCGACCATCAGCGAGCCGACGCCTGGCCAAGCAAACAGTTTCTCGACTACCACGGCTTGGCCCATCAGCGATCCGAACTGCAGGCCGACGATGGTAACGACCAGAACGAGGGCGTTGCGCAGCACGTGCCATTCGACGACGCGGCGCTCGCTCATGCCCTTGCTGCGCGCGGTCCGGACGAAATCGGCGTTGAGCACGTCGAGCACGGCGGCGCGCGTCGTGCGTGCCAGCAGCGCCATCGGCCCGACGCCGAGCGCGACGGCAGGTAGGATGATGTGGCTGAGGCCGCCGTCGCCATAGCCGAAGCTCGGCAGCCACTGGAGCTTGAGCGCAAAGAGATACATCAGCATCAGGCCGAACCAGAACTGCGACAGCGATAGGCCGGAGATGGCGCCGACCATCGAGGCAGTGTCCAAAAGGCTGCCCGGCTTGAGCGCGGCGAAGAAACCCAGGGTGACGCCGACACAGACCGCGAAGGTCATAGCCGCGAACACCAGCTTCAGCGACGGCCAGACGCGCACACCGATCAGCTTGGTCACCGGCTCGCGCGTGCGGAACGACGTGCCGAGGTCGCCCATGGCGATATGGGCGACATACTTGGCGAAGCGCGTCGGCAGAGGGTCGTCGAGCCCCATCTCCTTGCGCATGCGCTCCATCACCGCCGGGTCGATGGTGCGGCCCTCCTCCGACATGCCCGAGATGAAGCTGCCCGGCAGGACGGAGAACAGCAGGAAGATCAGCGCAATGACGGCCAGCAGCGTCGGGACGACGTTGGCGAGGCGGCGCGCGAGGACGAGAAGCATCAGAAGATGACGGCTTGCCTCACTTCACTGGCGACTTGTCGTCGACCCAGATGTCCTCGGCATATTGATGCGTGATCTCGGTCGGGTTGGCCTGCAGGCCGTGGATCCACGGCTGATAGGCCAGCACTGCCTTGTTGTAGTTGAAGAACCACACCGGCGCCTCGTCATAGAGGAGGTTGTTGGCCTGGCGCAGCAGGTCGATGCGCTTGGCGTTGTCGGTCGTCTGGCCGGCGTCGTCGAGCAGCTTGTCGAAGGCCGGGTTGTTGAACGCCACGTAGTTGCAGGCTGTGCGCGGCGTCTTGGAGTGGAAGCACTTGAGCTGCGCCAGTGAATCCGGGCCGGTCAGACTCGAGCTGATGATGGCCTGGAATTCGCCCTTGATCAGCGTGTCGGTCAGCACCGTGACCTCGATCAGCTTGGGCTTGGCCTTGATGCCCACCTTGTCGAGATAGGGGATCATCGCCTCGACGATCGGCAGGCCCCAGCTTTCGTTCTGGCTGGTGGTGAACTCGAACTCGAAACCGTTGGGATAGCCCGCCTCGGCCAGCAGCTTCTTGGCCTTCTCCGGATCGTAGGCGTAGGGCTTGATGGTCTTGTCGAAGGAGGGCGAGCTCAGTGGCAGCCAGCTCGTGGCGCGATAGGCCTTGTCCTTGACCAGGCGCTTGACGATCAGGTCGGTGTCGATGGCGTGGTTGATCGCCTGGCGCACGCGCTTGTCGGAAAACGGCTTGAAGGCGGGGTTCATGCGCATCGAGCGCGTGAACATCTCGGCCACTTCAAGAATGCCCTTGGAGAGTTGCGGATCGGCTCGATAGGCGACGTATTGCGCCGGCCCCAGGATCGAAGTGTCGATCTCCTTGTTGCGGAAGGCGACGTCGCGCGCCGCGGCCTCGGCCATCAGCACGACGATGATACGATCCATGTAGGGCTTGCCGGGCTTGTAGAATTTGTCGAAGCGCTCGAGCACGACGCGCGAGCCCGGGATGTGCTCCTTGAACTTGAAGGGCCCGAGGCCGACGGGGTTGTTGGCGAAGTTGCCTTTCTCGACCTCTTCCTTGGGCAGGATCGCGGTCGTGCCGTCGAAGAAGTAATAGCCCGGATCGGTGATGTCGGTGATCGTCACCTCGAGCGTGAAGTCGTCGATCTTCTTGAGGCCAGAGATTTCCTTGGCCTCGCCCTTCTCGACGGCGATCGCACCCTTGATCAGGCGGATGTAGCGCGCGCCGGGATAGCCCTTGCTGCCGTCCATGATGCGCGTCCACGACCAGATGATGTCGTCGGCGGTCATCTTGCGACCGTTGTGGAAGTAGGCGTCGTCGCGCAGCTTGTAGGTATAGACGAGGCCGTCGGCCGAGGCGGTGACCGACGTGGCGAGTTCCAGCACTAGCTTGTTGGCGGCTGAATCCCAGTTGTAGAGCGTGCGGTTGAGTGACTTGCCCACGATCTCGTCCTGGGCGCGTGGTGTGGTGTGCGCGTCGAGGCTGCCGAAGCTCGCGGCGTATGGTGCCGTCATGCGGATCGTGCCGCCCTTGCGAGGCGTCTGCTGCGCGCTCGCGGCTCCTGCGCCTAGAACGGCGAGAGCGGCGGCGGCTAGCCAAACCAGTTTGCGCATGACCCATCCCCTATGAAACATTCGATTGGCAGGCATTCCATCGTGCCTGACGCCTGCGTGCAAGAGGAATGCCGAATGAGCGCCTTGCCAAACTGTCTGCTGATCGTGACTGCCGAAGTCGACGCGGAGATCGAGGCCGAGTGGAGCCGCTGGTACGACGACGTCCATCTGCCCGATGCGCTGGCCTGTCCCGGCGTGCTGGCCGGCCGGCGTTATGTCTCGGTGGGCCAGATCGCGGAAAGCGACCGTGGCCAGAGCCGGCGCACCGGAACCAAGCTCTACACCACGGTCTACGAGCTCGACTCGCCCGCTGCCGTCGAAACCAAGGAATTCACCGCCATGCGCGGCTGGGGTCGCTTTGCACCCCACGTGCGCTCGCAGACACGCGTGGTGGCGGCTCTCTAGGCCGGCACGACGTAGCCGTCGCGGCGCGGATCGCAGCCGCCGGTGAACACACCCGTCGCCGGATCGACTGCCACGCCCTGCATGCCGCCCACCTTCATCGTCCAGGCGGGCCCCGTGGTGACGTTATGGCCGCGCTGGCGCAGCTCGGCATGGACCTCGGGCTCGATGCGCGATTCGAGAAACACCTCGACACCGTCGGTCAGCCGGCCGCGCGGCGCCTCGATCGCTTGCTGCAGCGGCAGGCCGAAATCGAGGTACTGCACCAGAGCCTGCGGCTGGGTCTGCAGGATGCCGTAGCTGCCGGGCGTGCCCAGCGCCAGGACGGGCGCATCGTTCTTGGTCACAATCGACGGCGCCATGCACATCGGCAGCGGCCCGCCCGGCGTCACGCGGTTGGGACTCTTGGGGTTTACATCGGCCCAATAAAGGAAATTATTGAGGGTGAGGCCGGTGCCCGGCACGACAATGCCCGAACCGAACACGCTGCCGAGACTTTGCGTGAGGCAGATGAGGTTGCCGTCGCTGTCGGCGATCGAGAACGACGTGGTGTGACTTTCTGCTGCAGTCGCTTTTTCCTGCGGCGGCGTCCATTGCTCGGTCGGGCCGACGACCGGCTTGCCGTCACGCACCCGCGTGCGTAGGCCCTCGACGTGGCTGTCGGACAGGATCTCGGCGAGCTTCTGCGGGTTGGGCACGCCTGATGCAATGCGTACGCCGGCGGCCAGGCGAACGGCACGCAGCACCGTGTCGACGTGCTCCGCCGAGTTGCGTTTCATCTTGGCAAGGTCGAAACCTTCGAGGATGCGCAGCGTGAGCAGATACTGGTAGCCCTCGCAGGCCGGCGGCGGCGCGTTGACGGTGTAGCCGCGATAGCTGACGGCGATCGGATCGACCCAGTTGGTCTTCACCGCCAAAAGATCCTCCATGGTGAGGCAACCGCCGAGTTCGCTGAGCCGGTCGAGGATCTTCTGGCCGAGCGCGCCGCCATAGAGCAGGCCCGGCCCTTCGGCCGCCAATGCTTCGAGCGTGCGCGCAAGATCGGGCTGCTTCAGCACGAAACCCGGCGCGACGCTGCCCGCGCCTGCGGTGTAGACGCGGGACCATTCAGGATGCAGCTCCTTGTATCCGGCCAGCTCGCCCGCAGCAGTTCGGAATTCCTCGAGATTGAACTCGATCAGCTGATAGCCGTCGCGGGCGATGGCGATGGCTGGCGCAAAAAGTTCCGGCAGCTTCTTCCGGCCGTGGCTCTTCACCAGCTCGCACCAGCCGGCGAGGTTGCCTGGCGCGCCGACCGCGAGAGCGCCGCGGATTAGCTGATCGCGCCGGCTGAGCTTGTCGACCGGAAATTTCTTGGGGATCGGCGCCACGAAATCGAGCGTGCGCACGCGCCGTTCCTTGGCGATGTAGCAGGTCGCCACGCCGCGCCCGGCGAGGCCCGACATATAGGGCTCTACAACATTGAGCGCCGCCGCCGTGGCCGCTGCCGCGTCGAACGCCGTGCCGCCGCTGCCCAGGATGCGCGCGCCGGCCGCCGCCGCCAGCGGATGCGCTGCGGCCACCATGCCGTGCCGCGATGCGATTGTTGGCCGTCGGCCGTGCTGCAACATCTGTGTCTCCCCAAAAGACGCCGCGGATGGTGGCGATTTCTGGACGCGGCGACCAGCGCGAATTGCGCTAAGCTGCGTCCCAGGAGACCGAGCAGCATGCGCAGACTGGAATTCGGCTGGTTCCTGCCGACCGCTGGCGACACCACGGCCTATGGGCTTGCGTCAGCCCTGGTAGCGCCTTCGATGCCGCTGTTCGATCGCGTGGTCGAGGCGGCCGAGGCGGCGGGCTTCGAGTACATGCTGGTGCCGGTGCAGACCGCCTGCTGGGAGGCGTGGGTCGCCTCGGCCATGATGGTGGCGCGCTCCAAGCGCATCCGCATGCTCGTGGCGGCGCGGCCCAGCTACATCAATCCCGTGCTGCTGGCCAAGATGATCACGACCTTCGACCAGCTCTCGGGTGGGCGTATCTGCATCAACCTGATCGCCGGCCAAAGCGAGGTCGAGAATGCGTCAGAGGGCATCAAGTGGGGCAAGGAAGAGCGCTACGAGATCATGGACGAGGAAGTCTCGATCCTGAAGGCGCTGTGGACGGCGCGCGGCCCGGTGAATTTCAACGGCAAGTTCTATCAACTGAAGGGCGCACAGATTCGGCCGCAGCCGCTGCAGAAGCCCTATCCGAAATTCTATTTAGGGGGCGGCTCCCAGCAGGCCTGGGAGATCTCGGCCAAGCATTCCGACGTGCATCTTTTCTGGGGTGACACCTACGAGCGCATCCGCGCCAACATGGCGGAGATCCGCTCCATGGCAGCGCGCCACGGCCGCGAGAACGACATCGGCTTCGGCATGCGCCTGCAGGTGGTGTGCCGGCCGACCGAGAAGGAAGCATGGGAGTTCGCGCACGAGTTGGTGAGCCATGCCACCGATGCGCAGAAAGCGTTCGTGAAGGAGCATTTCGCCACCTCCGAAGCCAACCGCCGGGTGCGCGAGCTGGCGGCGATCGGCGAAACCATCGAGCCGCATCTGTGGACCGGCATCACCCAGGTGCGGCCGGGCGCCGGCATTGCCGTGGTCGGCAATCCCGAGCAGTGCGCCGCCACCCTGCAGAACTTCATCGATCTCGGCTGTCATTCCTTCTGCCTGTCGGGCTACCTGCACGACGAGGAAGCCGAGCGCTTCGGCAAATGGGTGATGCCGATCCTGCGCGAACGCAATCGCGAGCGTATGCTCGCGGCCTAGGAGAAATATCGTGCAGCTCGCTTCAAAAGCCTACGATCTGAACGACCACGCCGCGATCCAGGAGCTCTATCACTCGAGCGGCTGGACGGATGGCCTGCCGATCGTGCCGCCGACACCCGAGGCCGTCGAAGCCTGTCTCGAATGGACGATGATGCCACCGGACCAGTTGATCGGTATTGAGCCGGTGCGCGGGCTTGCGATCACCGCCGAGAAATTGGCGATCAATGCGGTGATGGCCGGCTGCCTGCCGATGCATTTTCCCGTCGTGGTCACAGCCTGGACCGCCATGATGCAGGACGAGTTCCTGATGCACGGCGCCACGGCAAGCACGGGCGGCTGCGCCGTGCTGGTGGTGCTGAACGGCCCGATCCGGCTGGAACTTGGTGCCAGTGGCACCTTCAATGCGCTGGGCAACAGCGACCGTGCCACGGCGGTGATCGGCCGCGCGGTGCGCCTTTGCCTGATCAACCTGATGGATGTGCGGCCCGGCGTGATCGACCGCTCGACCTTGGGCCACCCCGGCAAGTTCAGCTATTGCCTGGCCGAGGACGAGGAAGACTCTTCGTGGCTGTCGCTTTCCGAACAGCGTGGTCTGGAGAAGGCCGCGTCGGCGGTCACGGTGATGGCGGCGGGAGCGCCGCGTCAGATCATGAACGAGTGGACGACCAAGCCCGAGGAGATCCTTGAGACTTTCGCTGCCGAGATGCGCGCAAACCTCAGGCACTATTCCATCCATCCCGGCAACTATGCGCTGATCATTCCCAAGCAGTTGCGCGAGCATCTGCAGGCGGCCGGCTGGACCAAGACCGACGTAGCCCGTTTCATCCACGAGCGCGCGCGCATTCACCGCCGCGAATGGGCCGATGTCGGCAAGGGTGCCGTCGTGCGTGACCGCGGCGACAGCGTCTACGCCGCAATGGAGTCGCCAGACCAGCTTCTGGTAATTGCCGCGGGCGGGCCGGCCGGTGGCTTCGGCGCGATCATTCCGCCGTGGCTCGGCAACAAGAGCCATGCTGTGACAATGGCCATCGGCGCCTGCGTCGACTGCGAGCCGCCGAAGAAGTAGGAGAAAGGTACGCCATGATTATCCGTGTTCTCGATCCCACGACCGAAAAAGCAGCGCCGCTCGGCCAGCCCGCGCCGCGCCTCGACACGCTCAAGGGCAAGACCGTGGGCTTCATCTCCAACGGCAAGGAAGGCACCAAGGGCTTCTTCAAGCACCTGGAGAAGATGCTGAAGGACGACTACGGCGTGGCGAACGTCGTGATGCGCACCAAGTCGAACTACAGCGCGCCGGCCGATCCGCATATCGCCGCCGAGATCAAGAACTGGGATGCCGTCGTCTCGGGCCTGGGGGATTGAGGCAGCTGTTCATCGTGCAGTCTGCACGACTCAGTAACGGCAGAACGAGAGGGCGTCCCCGCCTTCAGCGTGATGACCACCCGGTTCGCGAGCGCGGCCGAGATGATGAGCCGCGTGCTCGGCATGCCGGACTACAAGTTCGCCACCATCGACCACCCGGTCAGCAGCGCTACCGACGAGGAGCTGGCGGGCAAGGCCCGGGCGGCCATCGAGCAGGGCTGTCGGCTGCTGGTGCGCCCCTAAAAGGGGAACCTTTCGCGACGCCCCGCGTTTGCCCCGCATGAAACCACTCGTCTTGATAGGTGTGATCCTGATTGCGCTCGGCGTCACGGGTCTTGCGGTCGACCATATCTCCTTCACTGAGAAGAGGACGGTGATCGATGCCGGTCCGCTCAAGGTGACGGCTGACGAACAGCGGATCATTCCGATCCCGACCATTGCGGGCATCATCGCCGTGGTTGCCGGTGTAGGAATGATCTTCTTCGGCCGGCAGGCCCGGGGTTAGATCAGCCCCTCTGATCAGCCAAGCGGCCAGGTGAAGCGGATGTTGTTCTTGGCGAGACCGTCGAGAACGATCTGCACGCCGCCCGATTTCATCATCCATTCCAGGCGGTGATCGCGGTATTCGCGCCGCATCGCCCCCGAAGCGATGCGCGTCGCAGCATCGGCCAGGGCTTGGGCAGCCGCATCCGATTCCCGGAAAGTTGCGGCGACGGATGGTCGCTCGCGCAGCCGGCCAAGCCAAAGCGCCAGCGGCGAGCCGTCGGCCGTGCCAAGGCCATAGGTGAACGAGCGGTTCACGTAGGGTGCCACGCCGATGTCGGCCCAGCCGAATGTGTCACCGTTGAACCAGGGNNGCGCGCTTGAACCAGCGAATCTCGCTCAGACCCCAGTTGATCGCCTCGTAGAGCGTGTCGCAAACCTCTTCGATCATGCGCGCATTCGCCCGCGCCGCGGGATCGTGCGGCAGCAGGGGCGGCGTCGGCCATTTGTCCTCGATATATTCGAGGATGATCGTCGAATCGAAGATGCTCGCCTCGCCGTCGATCAGCGCCGGCACTTCCATGCGTGGGCTGGCGGCCGCGAACAGCCCGGCCGACTTGCCCGAACCGATGGCTTGCGGCGTCTCGAGATCGAAGGCGATGCCCTTTTCGCGCAACGCGATCTTGACCTTCTGGGCGTAGGACGACAGCGGATGTTCGTAGAGCAGCATGATCAGGGCAGCTCCAGGCGGACCTCAACCGCTGCACTGGCGATCACCGCAGGGTCGTTGTTCTCGGGATCGAGCACGTCGAGGCCACCCTTGACCGCCTTCACCGTCACGATGCCGTGCGGCAGGGAGGCGCGCACCTTTTCGAGATCGACCTTGCCCGGCTGCTGCACGCCGATTGTGACGTTCACGAACATGTCGGTCTTGGAGTTCACCTTGAGCGCGCGAAGCATGGTGAGCGAGGAGTGGTGCAGGGCGTCCTGCACCGCACGAAGGGCAGCCTTGGTGTAGTCGCCGCCGTGCAGGTCGTTGCCGGTGCCAAGTTCGAGGATGACGCGCTTCTGGGCCATGGTCCTTCTCCGTTGCTTCAGAGGTCGAGGCGCACGATGGCCGCCGCCTGGGCGATCACCGTCTTATCGGTGCCGGCCTCGTTGGCGATCTCCAGACCGCCTTCGACCACGCTCACCGTGCCGGTGCCGTGCGGCAGCACTGCCAGGACCTGGGCCCTGTCGACCTTGTCGGGCTGCGGCACGCCGATCAGGATCTCGACCCGCATGTCGGCACTCGACTTGCCAACCGCACCTGCGACGGTAAGCGAGTTGTGCCACAGCGCATCCTTCAGCGCCCGCACGGCGGCCTTGGTGTAGTCGGCACCGCGAATGTCGGTGCCCATGCCGATCTCAAGTGCGACGCGTTTCCACGCCATGGCAATCTCCCCTTCTTCTACGATTTGGCGAGCCCGGCCTTGATCAAGAGCGGCTTCACGTCGACGAAATACTTCTCGGCGAAGGCACGGTACTCGGCCGGACTCTTGTACCACGGCGCCTGGATGTACGAGTCGAGCAGGGCTGCCACCCTGGGATCGGCCATGGCGTCCTTGAAGGCAAGATGCACTGCCTCGACGACGTTCGGCGGCAGGTCCTTGGGGCCAACCAGGCCGTACGGGCTGTGGCCCACCACCTTGATGCCGCGTTCGATCAGAGTGGGTGCGTCCTTGTATTTCGGGATGCGCTGCTCGGTGGCCATAGCGAGGATGCGGAACTTGCCCGAATCGACGAACGGCGCCCATTGCGCGCCGTCGCAGATGAATTGAATTTCGCCGCCTAGCAGCGCCTGCGTCCACTCCGCCGTGCCTTTGTAGGGAACGTGGGTGAATTTCGCGCCGGTCGTCTGCTCGACNNCAGCGTCTTCCAGGGCGCGTCGGCGCGCACCACGATACCGATCGTGTAGCCCGACAGCCCGATGATGTAGGTGAAGTCGCGCAACGGCTGCCAGGCGGCCTGCTGGTAGTGCGGATAGCGCAGGCTGTTGATGCTCATGCAGGCGAGCTGATGACCGTCCGGCCTGGCGTTGAGCAGCATCGCCGGCGCCAGCGTTCCGGCCGCGCCCGGTCTCGAATCGATCAGGATCTGCTGTCCGAGCGTCGGACCGGCGCGTTCGCCGAGCAGGCGAAGGTGGACGTCGGTACCGCCACCGGCCGCGAACGGATTGTAGATCGTGATCGGCTTGTCGGCCTTCCAGACCACCTGGCCGTTCGCGAGTGCGGGGAGCGCGAGCGCCGCCCCGCCGGCAAGCGCGGCAAGTCGACGGCGCGACAAAGACATCGGCTGGGCCATTGCTCAGCCTACATTAAAGCAGGCGGCGGCTTACGTTCCTACTTGCGTGCGGCGTCGGCGCTCCACGGGCCGGGGCCGGCGGCGGCGATATAGAGCATGAGGAAGGTGTAGATCATCGCCGCCTCGCCACCGTTGAGGATCGGATAAAAGCCGCGCGGTGCATGGGCGTAGAAGTACGCGACCGCGCACATGCCCGACAGGATGAAGGCGACAGGTCGCGTGAACAGGCCAATCAGCAGCAATGCACCGCCGATCAGCTCGAAGAAGCCGGCAATGCCGCCCATCGACGACAGGTCGATTTTCGCCATGGTAGCCACAACCGGGAACTTGAAGATCTTGGCGGTGCCGTGCTCCAACAGCGCCAGGCCAGAGACTATGCGCAGGAGACTGAGAAGACGTGGCGCCCACGTCGTACCGATCGCTTCGAAGTCCATCGTGATCTCCCCCGAGAGTTGACCGCCTCCTATCATGGCCGCACTGCCGCTTATCGACAAGTGATGCCTCCCCGTAACCAAGTCACGGTTGCGTCACCCCGGCCTATTTGACCGGCGTCGGGAAGGGGTGGAATCTCGGCCGAACCGCCATGACCGCCTTCGATCTCGACCTTGAATCCGTCTTGCGCATGATTGCCGCCGTCGTGGCGGGCGGCGCCATCGGCTTCAATCGCGACATCCATGGCAAGCCGACCGGCATCCGCGCCCATGCGCTGGTCTCCTTGGGCGTGGCGATCCTGGTGATCGCCGCCAGCCGGCCCTACCTCCTGATCAACGATCCCGCCGCCACCAGCCGCGTCATCCAGGGCATCGTGGCGGGCATCGGCTTCCTCGGTGCCGGCGTCATCCTTCATGCGCCAGTGGGCTTGCGCGTGTTTCATCTCACGACCGCGGCCTCACTTTGGGCCACGACCGGAATCGGCGTGCTGTGCGGGCTGGGTTCGGTGACGCTCGCAGGCCTGGCTACCGTGCTGGTCCTTGCCGTGCTGATCGTCGGACAGTGGCTCGATAAGTGGCTCTACGGAATTTCCGGCATCAAGGACGACGACCGGGAATGAATAAGGCTCCGCGTCAGTTCTCCGGCACCTTGCCGATCCGCTCGACCGCGGCGGCCAGCCGTTTGGCGTCACGGTCGAGGAACACCTTGAACTCGGGCGCGTCGAGATAGGCGATCGGTGTTTCGACTTTCGCCATGGCGTCCTTGAATTGAGTGTCGTCGGCCGTCCGTCGCGCCGCGTCGCGCAGAACGGTCATGATCGCCGGCGGCGTCGCCGACGGCGCGAACAATCCCGACCAGATGTAGAAGGTGGCGTCGTAGCCCAGCTCCTTCATGCTGGGTACGTCGGGCAGCGACGCCAGCCGTTTGTCGCCCCACACCGCCAACGCGCGCATTTTGCCCGCTTTGATCTGGCCGATCGCCGCTGACGGGCCCGAGGCAAGGGCATCGATCTGGCCGCCGAGCAGCGCCGCCACTGCCGGGCCACCGCCCTGATAGGGAATGTGAAAGAGCTCGATGTCGGCGGCGCCGGCGAAAATTTCCATGGCGACATGAAGGGTGCCGTAGACGCCCGACGAGCCGTAGTTGATCGTTCCCGGCTTGGCCTTCGCCGCCTCGACGAGATCCTTCAAGGCGCGATAGGGGCCGTCGCCCTTCACCACCAGCACCGTGGGATCGGCGCTGATCAAGGCGATCGGCGCCAGTTGGTCGAGTTCGTAGGCTGGCGGCCGGCCCTGCAGACGATCGGCGATGGGCAGCACCGAGATCGACGACAACGCCATCAGGATCGTGTAGCCGTCGGGTGTGGCGCGCGCGGCCTGCGCGATGCCGACCGAACCGCCGGCGCCGGATTTGTTCACCACCACCACCGACTGCTTGAGAAGCTGGCCCATCACCATGGCCGTCGGCCGGCCGGTGATGTCGGCGACTCCGCCCGGCGGGAACGGCACGATCATCTGGATCGGCCGCGTGGGATAGGCGTCCTGGGCTAGCGCCGGCAGGGTTGCCAGCAATAGCAGGGACGCGCCGACCGTCATGCGCCGCGTCACGTGCATCGGATCCTCGCATTCATTATTTCGCCGAACCTAGGCCGCGATCGCNNGCCGCCTGAGCGCATGGCGGCGTGCAGGCGGTCGTAGCCTTCGCGACGGATCACCGGGTCGGCGCCCCACAGGCCGAGCTTGCGGTAGCGGTCGATGGCGGCGGCGAACAGTTCCGGACTGACGTCGGGAAAGAATTCCTTGAGCGCGCGGGCGATCTCGGCCGCCGGCGTCGTGGCGAACCAACCGAGCGTGCGATGCATGCCGCGGGTCATCTTCAAGAACTCGTCGGCCCGCTTGGCCAGTACGCCGCGCCGTGTCACCAGCGTCGTGTAGGCGGTGAGCCCGCGCGTAGCGGCGGCGTTCCAGACATGGCCGGCGCCCGACGCAATCAGCCGCTCGGCATAGGGCTGGAATACTTGGATGGCGTCGAGCGCGCCGGCACGTAGTGCGGCCTCGTTCTCGTCCATGGTCTTGTCGGTAACGCGATTAAGGCTGCCGGGATCGACGCCGGCGCGCCGAATATCGTCGGCCAGGCAGATCCAGGGCGTGGGCACCTCGGAGACGGTGGCCAAGCGCAGGCCCATGAGATCGGCGAACTTGAAGTCAGGCCTGGGTCGCGCGCCAATGATGAAAAACGGATCGCGCGCCACGACATCGCAAAAGCACACGAGATCGGCGCCGGGCTCCTTGTCGTGCACGATCATCACGCGCAGCGGCCCGCCCCACATCACGTCGACCTCGCCGGCGCGCAATGCCTGAGCCGCTGCCGGCGGATTGGGTGAGGGCTTCAGCACCACCTCGACGCCGGCGGCCACGAAGGCGCCGGTTGCCTGGGCGGCATAGAAGGGCGCGTAGAACAGCGCCCGGAAATTCTCCGACAACACGATCGACATGGTCCGCGGTCTCCCCAGCGTGGCAGCGGGCGCACTCTAACACCGCCGGCTGGAATGCCGCGTCTCGATCGTCCGCATGGCGGTTGCCCCCTCCGGGCGTCGCCCCTAGAGTTTGTTCGGGGCATAGCAGAGGGGGACTTGAGATGAATATCCGGAATTTGCGCCGTCGCGAGGCGATATCGCTGCTGGGCGGCGCTGCTGCCATCGGCGTCAGCGGGAACGCCTTTGCCCAGGCCGAGCTGCCCAAGCCCGCCCAGATCGTCGTTAACCACTCCGGCGGCTCGATGGGCACGGCCATGCGCAAGGCCTTCTTTGCCGGTTTCGAAAAGAAGTATGGAATCCGCGTGGTCGAAACCAGCCCGGCCGATTTCGGCAAGCTGCGCGCCATGGTCGATTCCGGCAATGTCGAATGGGACGTCACCGAGATCGGCGGTCAGGACGCGATCCGCGCCACCAAGATGGGGTTGGTGGAAAAGATCGACGACAAGATCGTCGATCGCTCGAAGTATCCCGAGAACGTGCGGACGCCTTTCGTCTTCGCCTCGTCGGTCTACACGACCATCATCGGCTATCGCACCGACGTCTTCAAAGGCGGCACGCAACCCAAGAGCTGGGCCGATTGGTGGGATGTCAAGAAATTCCCCGGCGCGCGCTCCATGCGCAACCACCCGGTCGACAATCTCGAATTCGCGCTGATCGCCGACGGCGTGCCGATGGACAAGCTCTACTCCGTCGATTTCGACCGCGCCTTCAAGAAGCTCGACCAGATCAAGCCGCATGTGAATGTGTGGTGGACGACTGGTCAGCAGCCGGCGCAGCTGCTGCTCGACAAGGAAGTAGTGCTGGCGACGGGCTGGAACGGCCGCTTCTACGACATCATCAAGAAGGGCGCGCCGGTCGAGATCGAGTGGAACCAGGGCGCGCTGAAGCAGGGCAGTTTTGTCATCCCCAAGGGCGCCAAGAACGTCTATTGGGCCAACAAGATGCTGGCCGAGATGTCGGTGCCGCAGCAGCAGGCGATTTATGCCACGGAGCTCGGCTATCCCGGCCTCAATCTCGAATCTCTGAACTTCGTCGATGCCAAGGTGAAGCCTTATCTGCCAACCCAGTACATCGACAAGCAGTTCTGGATCGACGATTCGTGGTGGGCCGAGAACGGCAACAAGGCGCTGGAACTGTGGAACGCCTGGATGTTGAAGAAGGCTTAAGGAGTGGCGGCACCTTCGGCTGACCTGCGCATCGAAGGCGTGAGCAAGCGTTTCGGCGAGGTTCTGGCACTCGACGGCGTTGCCCTCGACATCACCTCGGGCGAGCTGCTGACCATCCTGGGGCCGAGCGGCTCGGGCAAGACGACGTTGCTCAAGGTCGTGGCGGGCTTCGAGAAGGCCGACAGCGGGTCGGTGCGGATCGACGGCGCCGAGGTGACCGCCCTGCCTCCGGCGCGCCGTGACATCGGCATGGTGTTCCAGAACTACGCGCTGTTCCCGCATCTCACGGTTGCCGGCAACGTGGCCTTTCCGTTGGAGATGCGGAACATCGGTCGGGCCGAGATCGACCGGCGGGTGAGCGAGGCACTCGCTCTGGTCGAACTCGCAGGCTACGACCGTCGTCTGCCCAAGCAGCTTTCGGGCGGTCAGCAGCAGCGCGTGGCGCTGGCGCGGGCGATCGTGTTCAAGCCCAGGCTCCTGCTGCTTGACGAGCCGTTCGGCGCGCTTGACCGCAAGCTGCGCGAGACCATGCAGCTCGAAGTGCGCCGCCTGCAGCGCCGGCTCGGCCTCACCACCATCTTCATCACCCACGACCAGGAGGAGGCGTTGGTGCTCTCCGACCGCATCGCGGTGATGAACAAGGGCACCATCCAGCAGGTAGCCGGCACGACGGAGATCTACGAGCGGCCGGCCAATGATTTCGTCGCCGACTTCGTGGGCGAGAGCAACATCTTTCACGGCACGATGACGGCGCCGGGCGTCGTCAACCTGGAAGGCGGCCGACGGCTGTCGGTCAACAGCACGACGCAACCCGGCGCACGCGTCGGTGTGTTGATGCGGCCGGAACGCTTCGGTGGCGGCACAAATTCCTTCGCCGGGGAGGTCAAGGAGGCAGTCTATCTCGGGGCCTCCTTCAAGCTCCGGCTCGCCTGCGACGACGGACTGGAATTGATCGTGCGCCAGTCGGCGCGCGGCGCGCTGCCCATACCCGGCACCAGGGTCTCGGTCGGCATCGACCCGGAGTCGATCCATGTCTTCTAGCGGCTGGGCGAAGGCGTGGCCGGCATTGCCGGCGCTCGTCCTGCTCTTCGCCTTCTTCCTCTATCCGCTCCTGCGCATGCTGAGTTTCAGCGTTGAGACGGGGAACCTCGACTGGTACGCCAAGGCGCTGGGCGAGGGGCTCTACCTGCAGGTGTTCTGGAACACCTTCCAGATCGCGCTGATCGTCACGGGCGTCTGTTTGCTGCTGGGTTATCCGCTGGGCTTCCTGATCGCCACGACGACGCCCGGCTGGGCGACGCTGGGCTTCATCTTCGTGCTGTTGCCACTTTGGACTTCGGTCCTGGTGCGTACCTATGCCTGGATGGTCTTGCTTGGCCGCAACGGCGTGTTCAATCGCCTGCTGCTCGATGCCGGCATCGTCTCTGACCCCCTGCCGCTCCTGCACAATTTTACTGGCGTGCTGATCGGCATGGTCCATGTGCTGCTGCCCTATATGGTCTTGCCGGTTTACGGCGCGGTGCGTCGTGTCGATCCGGCGATAGTCGCGGCGGCCGCAGGACTCGGCGCCTCGAATGTCCGCATCTTCTGGCGCATCTATCTCCCGCTCACGCTGAACGGCATCTTTGCCGGTTCGGTCATCGTCTTCGTGCTGTCGCTGGGCTTTTTCATCACTCCGGCGCTGTTGGGCGGTGGCCGCGTGATGATGATCGCCGTCCTGATCGAGCAGGAAGTGCGCCAGACGCTCAACTGGCCGTTCGCCGCGGCCCTGTCGGCTGTATTGCTCGCCTTCACCTTCGCCGTCTATGCGCTGGCGCAACGCTTCACGCGCGTGGAGGCGCAGCCATGAGCCGGCGCGCCCTGATCCTTGCCTGCACGTTGATCTATTCCTTCTTAATGCTGCCGCTTCTGGTCGTATTCCCGATCTCGCTCAGTTCCGCGCCCTACATGCAATTTCCCCCACCCGGCTGGAGCTGGCAGTGGTACGAACGCTTCGTCGACGATCCGCAATGGATCGATGCCACCTGGCGCTCCTTATATATAGGTGTAGCGACCGCAGCTTTCGCCCTGGCGCTCGGTGTGCCGCTGTCTTTCAGCCTGGTGCGTGCGAGATTCTGGGGTCGCGTCGTCGTCGACCGGCTGGCGCTGGCGCCGATCATCGTGCCAACCATCATTCTCTCAGTCGGTGTCTACGGCCTGTTTGCCAAGCTGAAGCTGATCGGTGCCTGGTATGGCCTGGTGGTCGTCCACACCATGCTGGCCTTGCCGTTCGTCGTGCTGGTGATGACGGCCGGCCTGCGCGATTTCGACCAGGCGCTCGAGCAGGCAGCAGAAGGGCTGGGCGCCAGCCGGACCCGCACCCTGTGGCGCATCACCCTTCCGCTGCTCCGGCCGAGCTTGGTTTCGGCCGGCCTGCTCGCCTTCATCTCGTCGTTCGACGAGCTGGTCGTGGCATTGTTCCTGGCCGGCCCCAACATGACCTTGCCCAAGAAGATGTTCGACAACATCCTGATGGAGATCGACCCCACGATCGCCGCCGTGTCGGTGATGCAGATCCTGCTGGTAGCGATCGTGCTGGTCCTGATCGGCCGCTTCGGGCGGGGCTTGAGCGGCAGTGCGCGTTGAGGAGTGTGTGATGGCCGACAGCATCTTCCACAAGGATTTCAAGACCATGCCGTGGTGGTGGGAGTGGTGGCACCCCTCCAACGAGTTGTCTCAGGATCCGCCGCGCAAGACCGACGTGCTGGTGGTCGGTGCCGGCTACGGTGGCCTGTCGACCGCGCTCGAGCTGGCGCGTTCCGGTGTCGAGGTGACGGTGCTGGAGCGCGGCGAGTTCGGCGTTGGCGCCTCGACGCGCAACGGCGGTGGCGTGAGCGGCGGCACGACCATGGGCAAAGGTTTTTCAGGCAAGGGCGTGGGTGGCGATGCCGAGGCCTGGAAGAAGGTGATGGAGCGGATGCTGGCCGACGCCGCCGA
>PLYQ01000083.1:0-14903 GCA_003153415.1 Rhodospirillales bacterium
CGATCCTGATCAACGAAAAATGGCCGGCTGTCATGCTGGGGCCGCTCGCCATCTCGCCTGAGCTGCGCGGGCTGGGCTACGGCAAGGCGCTGATGTGGCACTCGATGGCGCAGTCGCGCATGCTGGGCCACAGCCGCATCATCTTGGTGGGCGATCCCGAGTACTACAACCAGTTCGGCTTCCGCCGCGACCTGGCGCTCCACATCCAGCTTCCCGGCTGGGTCGAGGAACGCCGCTTCCTGGCACTCGAGCTGGTGGCCGGCGCGATGATCGGCGTGCACGGCATGATCGGCAAAGCCCAGCTGAAGAAAACGCGTACCGCGGCGGCGAGCAAACGCCGCTAAGGACCATAATCGTCGATTCGGGTCCGCCGGGCGTAAGATGGTGAGCATCATGCCCAGAAGGACAACTGCTACCGATTCGGGACCGTTGCCGTTTTTCGACCGTTTATTTAACCGTGCCGTGCCAGNNTGGTCGCCGCGAACGCAGGCTATTGGTTATGCTTCAGGCGTACATTGACGATAGCAAGTCGGAGCGTGACCCGCCGTATTTTGTGTTGGGTGGCTGGCTCGATACCGCTGAAAAGTGGGCCAAGTTCTCGGATGCGTGGCAGGAAGAATTAGACCGCACGCCTAAGCTTGCCTATTTCAAGCTACGCGAGGCCTACAGTAAGCGGCCTACCGGGGAGTTTTATGGGGTGGGGCGGACGGAGTGTTTGCGGCGCGTTGGGCAGTTCCGGCGCATCATCGAACGCTTTGACCCCGTATCGTTTGGGGTGGGATTCCGGGTAGATCACTACGAGCGAGCCTTTGGCCCGCTAAAGCCCGGCAAGCGGGCTAATCCATACTATTTTGCAGTGCCGCAGGTTTTGCGTCTCATCGTGGAGATGATTGGCAGATACGACCTGCCGCGAGAACCGTTGAATCTGATCTTTGACAATCAGGTCATGGAGAAAGCTCGCGTCGTCGCAGCTTGGGAAAGCGCGGCCAATAGCGTGCCGCTTTCAGATCCCACAGACCTCTTTACCCACATCCTGCGCAATTCACCTACCTGGGCCGATGACCGCGACGTCCTGCCTCTTCAGGCGGCGGACATGCACGCCACATGGTTACGGTTGGACGTTGAGAATCAGATAGAGGGTCGCGAGCGGGAGCTTATGCCGGGTCATACAAAGCATCTGCGTGGGGATGCGGCGACCTTCACCGAGCAGCAGTTTCTTGATCACGCGGCGCGGGTGGGCTCGGTCGTGTTTCCAAGCGGCAGCGCAGGACAGTTAGCGCCGTGAGGATTTTTTCTTCTGTGGCTTTATCGTTAGCCCAGCAAATGCGCGGTCCAAGCCTTCGCGTGTTTCGTCAGCGCCCGCGGCGCGGGCGGCCTCAATGAATCGTTCGCGTTGGGACTTTTCGTCTTTCTTCGGCTTCGCTTTGGGCTTCGACATGGATCACTTTTCCAAGATTTTGAGTACCCCGATTGCTGCCACGACATATAGCACGAGCATGACGAGAATCATGCCATCAAGTCGGTCTAGGTACTGGCTGATTCCGGGACAGGCGCGAGTTAGGCCCGCGTTGTCGTTGCAGGCCAAATCATACGCATCGTTGATGTTGTTTAGCGCCCCAAAACCTAGGGTCCAGATAAGCACGAGCGGCAGGCAGCCCAGCGCGAGCTTCCAGAGGCCGTCCCAGTCGAGTTTTGGCATTTGTTGTTACCCGTCCAAAGCAGCCGCTATCTCTGGCTGGGGGCGGGTCATTGGGGCGTTCTCAAGATGACATTCGAGAGGAAGGGTTGGCACACGATGTCAAAGTATGGCTCCATAAGCTTTTTGAACGGGTCGTTTTCGTCTTTGTGGAAGCGGCAGATCTGCACGTCGCCCGTTCGAGTATTGACGCGCCAAGCAACTGACGGGCCATCGGGGTTAGCGACTGCGGAAATCTCGTATCGGTCTACGAACTGCGTGCCGACAATGGCGGCGCCGATTACCAGCGCGCCNNTTGGATTGTGGCTCGCATGGCTGGTCCTTCGCCTTACAGGCAACCGCGAGCTTTCAGGAATAGTGTCAGTTTTGCCACTAATTCGAGGGCGGCGTCTTGGGCTAGCGGTTGAACCAATAGGTCCCGAGTACCGAGCATCCCAACTTCTACAAAAAGAGCCTTGGTATGTGTGGGACCCCCGACGCGTATTGGGCCGTCCGTGATTTCGCCAATGCGAACTATCTCAGTATTCATGCCATTCGCTCCTAGGTCGGTGGTACTTCCTAGGATAGCGGAGGGAGGGGCGCCGAGTCCTTGCTTGGCGTCCCTCTATCCTCATTCGTCAGTGAATAGGCGCAGCCACCACCTAAGCTTGGGCAGCCGACGCGGGCCGGGAGCCACGAGCCGTTCGATATGTGAGCCGCTTGCCTTTGACGCCCTTCAACGCATTGTCCGCCCGTGCGTTATCGTCCACGCCAAGGGCGATGCGATTGTTGTAACGGAAATCGAATTCGGCCAAGTAGCGGTGGAGATGCTTTTCGGCGCAATGCTGATAGACGCCCTNNCATGCCGCGCTTGAAGATCGAGAAATAACCTTCGAGCGTATTGGTGTAGGCCGTACCGCGTGCATATTCGCCAGCCCGATGCTTCACCGTCTGGTGCCCCGCGAATGCCTTGCCGACGTGGATATAGTGCGATCCTTCGTCGGTGTTCAGTGTGCTTTGCATGTCGAGGTTTTTCACCAGCAACGGCGCAATCTCGTGGACCGTAGCCATGTCGATCTTGAAGGAGCGGACTTCGCCGCCCCGTTCGACCAGCGACAGAATGGTTTGCTTATGGGTGGGACCTTGTTTGATGGCGCGGCCAGCCTTGCGGCCGATGTACGTCTCATCGGCTTCGACGTGTTTGCCCTTGCCGCCCAGCGGCGCCGCGCCACTCTTAGGCGCCATCGCCGCGCGGATGCGATGCGACAGAAACCATGCACTTTTGAGCGTAATGCCCAGCATGCGGTGAAGCTGATTGCTGCTAATGCCCTTCTTGCTGGCGCAAATCAGATGGATTGCCTGCAGCCACAGATGCAGCGGCACATGGCTGGCCTCGAAGATGGTCCCCACCTTGACGTTGAAAGGCTTGTAACAAGCATAGCACTTGCGAAGGCCCATCCGCGTAGACTTGCCGGTCAGCACCCCAATCTTGGCCGTGTCAGCGTTTCCGCAGTGAGGACAGGTGGGTCCATGCGGCCACAAGCGGCCTTCGATGTAGGCCAGCGCAGCGGCTTCATCGTGGAATTCGGGATCGGTGAGAGCGGACTTGGGCATAGCAAACCTCGATTGGATGCCCTGAGCATAGGGCTAGAGGCTAGGTATGGCAAGTATAATATCGCGTTTATTTAACCGTGCCGTGCCAGCGAGCCTAGCGCACCACGATGCGCGGCGCCGTGCGGGGTCCGCGCTGCGGCGCCGAGAGCTGCTTCCAAACCCGGCCGGCGATACTCTTGTAGACCAGCGAATGCGGACTGTCGGGTTGGGCGACCACGATGGGATGGCCGCTGTCCGACGTGGTGCGGATGTCGAGATGCAGCGGCACTTCTCCCAGGAACGGCACGCCGAGCTTTTCGGCCTCATCGCGCGCCCCGCCGTGGCCGAAGATCTCCGAGCGCTCACCGCACTTGGGGCAGAGGAAGTAGCTCATGTTCTCGACGATGCCGAGGACGGGCACTGCCACCTTGCGGAACATGCTGAGCCCCTTGCGCGCATCGACCAGGGCAATGTCCTGCGGCGTCGAGACAATCACTGCGCCCGACAGCGCTACCCGCTGGGCGAGCGTCAGCTGGGCGTCGCCGGTGCCCGGCGGCATGTCGACCACCAACACGTCGAGCTCNNGGCGTGTCCTCGTTCACGATGTAGCCGATCGACATGGTGCGCAGGCCGTATTTCTCGATGGGCTTCAGCTGCTTGCCGTCGGCCGACTCGGGCTTCTCGGTAACGCCGAGCATGCGCGGCATCGAGGGGCCGTAGATGTCGGCATCGAGCAGACCGGTGCTGACGCCAATCGCCGCCAGGCCAAGCGCCAGATTGACCGCGGTCGTGGACTTGCCGACGCCGCCCTTGCCCGACGCGACGGCGATGATGTGCTTGACGCCCGGCACGTCGATGCGGCCGCCGCCGCCGGTGGTCTTGGCGCCCGGTGCGCCCGCGCCGGGACGGGCGCCATGGCTGTGGCCGTGACTATGGCCGCCGGGTGCGGCCGGCGCGGACGGGGCGGCGCGCTCCGACGTCATGACAGCCGTTGCCGAGAGCACTCCCCGCAGGGCGCGGACGGCCTGCTCACAGGCCTGGCGCAAGGGCTCCAGGGCGGGGCCGCGCGCCGGATCGACGTCGAGGGTGACCGCGACATGACCGCCGCGGGTGGCGACGCCGCTCACCATGCCGGCCGCCACCACATTCTTGCCGGTTGTCGGGTCGATGACGGTCTCCAGGACGCTGCGCACGGCCGATTCGGTGATTTCTGCCATGGTCGCTCGCTCCCGCTCGCCCAGCACACTGGGCAATATTCTGTCGCCGCTTGATTGAAGGAATGGCTGCCGTGACATATATGCAACGGGGGCTGAAAGCAAAAGTGGCAATGCGCCGAAGCAGTCCGCGGGCGGCCCCGAGGTGAAGGATGGCGTGGAACAACAATAGCGGCGGCCCTTGGGGCAGCGGCGGCAGTGGCGGCGGCGGAAATGGCGGCGGCGGTGGTGGTCCGTGGGGCGGCGGCGGCAATCGCGGTGGCGGCGGCGGTCCCTTCGGCTCGCGTCGGCCTCCCGACATGGAAGACGTCATCCGTCGCGGCCAGGAGCGCCTGCGCAGTCTCATTCCCGGCGGCTTCAACTCGTTCAAGGGCCTGCTGCTGGTCGTCCTGGCGGCGATCGTGATCTGGCTGCTCACCGGCTTCTTCCGCGTACAGCTCAACCAGCAGGCGGTCCAGCTCATCTTCGGCAAGCCCTACGGCAAGCCGGTCGAGCCCGGCCTGCACTACAACCTGCCCGCCCCGATCGGCAGCGTGGTGGTCGTCAACGTGCAGGACCAGCGCCGCACCGTGATCGGTTCGCGCGGCGGTCCGACCGGCAACACCTCCATTCGCGGCGGCGCACGCGCCACCTCAACGGAAAACCTGATGCTGACCGGCGACGAAAACATCGTCGATATCGAGTTCGCCGTGCTGTGGCAGATCAAGGACGTCTACAAATACGCCTTCAATGTGCGTAACGGCGAGGAGAACGTGCGCGCCGCGGCCGAGGCTGCGATGCGCGAGATCATCGGCAAGTCCAACCTGCAATACGCCCAGACCGAGGGCCGCACCAAGATCGAGCAGGACACCAAGGACCTGCTGCAGCGCATCCTCGACGAATACGGGCTAGGCGTCCGTATCGCCCAGGTGCAGCTCTTGCGGGTCGACCCGCCGCAGGAAGTCATTGGCGCCTTCCGCGATGTCCAGGCGGCGCGCGCCGACAAGGAAAAGAGCATCAACGAGGCTAATACCTACCGCAATCAGGTGCTGCCACGGGCGAAGGGCGAGGCCGAAACGATCATCCAGAAGGCCGAGGGCTACAAGGCCCAGACCGTGGCCCGCGCCAAGGGCGACGTGCAGCGCTTCAACCAGGTCTATGAGCAATACGCCAAGGCCAAGGACATCACCTCCGAGCGCATCTACATCGAGACCATCGAGGAAGTGCTGCGCAACGTGAACAAGGTGCTGATCGACAAGAGCGCCGCCGGGTCCGGCGTGCTGCCCTACCTGCCGCTGCCGGAACTGCGCTCGCCCCAGCAGCAGGGCGTGACGCAGCCCGCCCGACAAACGCAACCCCCGCAGGGGACCACGAAATGAGCAACCGTTCGATCTTCCTGGTGATTGCCATCGCGATCGTGGGCTTCCTGATCACCCAGACCTTCTACAGCGTCGATCCGACCAAGCAGGTGCTGGTCCGACAGTTCGGCGCCCTCGTCGGCGAACCCGAGACCGAGCCCGGCCTCCACGCCAAGTGGCCGCTGATCCAGGACATCCAGCGCATCGACCGCCGGCTGCTCGACTATGAAGCCGAGGAGTTCGAGATCATCGCCGGTGACCAGAAGCGCCTGGTGGTCGACGCCTATGCTCGCTTCAAAATCGTCGATGCCCGGTTGTTCGCCGAGCGGGTGCCCGGCGGCGAGCCGACGCTGCGTGGCCTGCTCGATTCGCTGATCAACTCGGAGATCCGCGGTGTCCTGAGCTCGGTGCCGCTGCATGCCGTGCTGACCGAGCAGCGCGCTACCTTGATGGACGACATCACCCGGCGGGTTAACGCCAAGACCAAGGATCTTGGCGTCCAGATCCAGGACGTGCGCATCAAGCGGGCCGACCTGCCGCAAGCCAACTCGCAATCGGTCTTCAACCGCATGAAGACCGACCGCGAGCGCGAGGCCGGCCAGCTCCGTGCCGAAGGCGACGAGGAAAAGGCCCGTATTACGGCCACGGCCGACCGCGAGGTCGCCGTCATCCGGGCCGATGCCGGGCTCAAAGCCCAGATCACCATGGGCGAGGCCGACGGCGAAGCGGCCAAGATCTATGCTGACACCTTCGCCCGGGACAAGGATTTCTACGGCTTCTTCCGGCGCATGGAGGCCTACAAGCAGGCCTTCGGCTCGGGTGGGTCGACCATGATCCTCGGCCCCGACAGCGACTTCCTGCGCTATTTCAATGATCCGTCGGGAGCCTTGCCGGCGGCCAAGAAGTAACGCCGATCCAGAAAACGGACCGGCGGCTGTGGCAGTCCTGCCACGCCGCCGGTTCTTTTTGGGCCACATGCTCAAAAAGCTGTAATAACCGGCAACATAACGGCCTCTTTATTTGCGCCACAATCGCCCGCCATGTAGACATGACTCGAACGTGCGGCGCCGGCCGTTCCCGACCGTTTGGCCTTGAGCGCCGTTGGAGGTCGGACGTGATTCAGTCGAGTTTTGTTGGGTTTTCGAAAGGTGCCGCGGTTGCGGCCATCGCAGCTTTGGGCGTGGCGCTCAGCCAGCCTGCCGTCGCCCGTGACGCGCCGGAGAGCTTCGCCGATCTGGTCGACAAATTAATGCCGACCGTCGTCAACATCACCACCACCCAGAACGTGCCCCAGACGGGCCCGAAGCTGCGTGACATGCCGCAGCTGCCGCCCGGCTCGCCGTTCGAGGAGCTGTTCAAGGAATTCTTCGATCGTCGCGGCGGCGAGGAACAGCAGAAGCGCCGCGGCACCTCGCTCGGCTCGGGCTTCGTGATCGATGGCGAGGGCTACATCGTCACCAACAACCACGTCATCCAGGGCGCCGAGGACATCACCGTCATCTTCCGCGACGACACCCAGCTCAAGGCCAAGCTGATCGGCTCCGACAGCCGGGTCGATATCGCCGTGCTCAAGGTCGAGCCGCCCAACAAGAAGCCCCTGCCGGCGGTCAAGTTCGGCGACTCCGACAAGTCGCGGGTCGGTGACTGGGTGATCGCCATCGGCAATCCGTTCGGCCTTGGCCATTCGGTGACCGCCGGCATCATCTCGGCGCGCGGCCGGTCGCTCAGCGATTCGCTCGACGACTACCTGCAGACCGACGCCGCCATCAACAAGGGCAACTCGGGCGGTCCGCTGTTCAACGCCGAGGGCGAAGTGATCGGCGTCAACACCGCGATCTATTCACCCAGCGGCACCAATGCCGGCCTCGCCTTCTCGATCCCGTCCAACCTCGTGAAGCAGGCCGCCGACCAGCTGCGCGAGTTCGGCCGCATCAAGCGCGGCTGGATCGGCGTCAGCTACCAGAGCGTGACCGACGACATCGCCGAGAGCTTCGGCCTCGATCGCGCCCACGGCGTGCTGGTCGCCAATGTCGTGGCCGACGGGCCGGCCGCCAAGGCGGGGCTGAAGCGCAACGACATCATCGTGGGCTTCGCGGGCCAGGACGTGCCCGACCTGCGCCGTTTCCCGCGGTTGGTCGCCAATGCCCGGGTCGGCAGCACGGTCGACGTCACGGTCTGGCGCCAGGGCAAAGAGCAGCCGCTTAAGCTCAGGATCGGCGAGCAGGATGAGCCGGAGAAGACCAATGTCGCGGCCCAGGGCGGCGGCACCAAGAAGCCGGTCGAGCCCGACCAGCCGGTGACCTCGACCATCGAACAGCTGGGCCTCACCTTGCAGAAGGTGTCCGACCAGCTGCGCGAGAAGTACGGGCTCAGCGACAGCGTCAAGGGCGTGGTGATCACCAAGGTGGTGCCCAACAGCCCGGCCGCCGAGAAGCAGCTTCAGGCTGGTGACGTCATCCTCGAGGTCGACCAGAAGCCGGTGACCACGCCGCAGGAGGTCACCGAGATCGTAGCCAAGCTGCAGGCCCAGAAGAAGCGCTCGGTCCTGTTGTTCGTCGAACGCCAGGGCGATCCCAGGTTCGCGGCGCTGCGGCTGACGAAGTAATCCTCCGGGACCGCGGGCCTCCGGCCCGCTCATGATTCTGAGCGGGCCGGAGGCCCGCGTTCCGGCAAGACTAAGAGACCTTCACCACCAGCTTTCCGAAATTCTCGCCCTTGAGCAGGCCCATGAAGGCCTGCGGGGCCTTGCCGAGGCCGTCGACCACGGTCTCGCGGCTCTTGAGCTGGCCCGCTTTCAGGAGCCCGCCGACCTCGGCCGTGAATTCGCCCATCAGGGCTACGTGGTCGGAGACGATGAAGCCTTGGATGGTGAGGCGGCGCTGCACGATGGTGAACATCTTGGGCGGCCCGGCGATCGGTTCCTTGTCCTGATACTCGGAAATCGCGCCGCAGAAGGCGACCCGGCCAAAATTGTTCAGTCGCTCGAACACGGCATGGAAGATCGGCCCGCCGACATTTTCGAAATCCGAATCGATTCCCTGCGGGCAGAGCTTGTCGAGCACCGCGCCGGCGTCGCGCTCGGCGCGATGGTTGAAACAGGCGTCGTAGGCCGCCTCGCGCACCGCCCAGGTGCATTTCTCCTCGTCGCCCGCGCAGCCAACCACCCGGGCACCAGCCAGCCTGGCGAGCTGGCCCGCCACCTGGCCCACCGCACCAGTGGCGGCCGAGACGAACGCCGTCTCGCCCGCCTTGGGCTTGCAGATGTGAGTGATGCCGTACCAGGCGGTGAAGCTCGGCATGCCCAGCACGCCGAGATGGGCTGACAGCGGCGCGATCGTGGGATCGATCTTGCGCAGGCCCTTGCCGTCGTGAAGCGTGTGGCTCGCCCAGTTCATCATGCCGATCACGGTATCGCCCTTGGCGAAGCGCGGATTGCGCGACTCCACCACTTCGCCGACCGAGCCGCCGGTCAGCGGCTTGTCGAGCTCGAAGGGCGGCGTGTAGGAGCGCAACTCGGTCATGCGCGGGCGCATGTAGGGATCGAGCGACAGGAAGCGCGAGCGGATCAGCAGCTGACCGTCGCCCAGCGCCGGCAGGGTGACCTTTTCCGCGCGGAAGCAGTCGGAAGTGACGTCGCCTGCCGGGCGCTTGGCCAGCACGATCTGCGTGGCAACGGTCATGGATCTTTCCTTTCGGCGAAGTCGCGCTGACGGTAGCCCTGCAGATAGAGCAGCGCCGTGAGGTCGCCGTGGTCGATGCGCGCGGCCACCTGCGCCGCCACCGTGGGCTTGGCACGGAAGGCAACGCCCAAGCCTGCCGCCTGCAGCATCGGCAGGTCGTTGGCGCCGTCGCCGACGGCGATCGATTGGTCGGGTGTGAGTTTGCGCTCCGTGCAGAGCCGGGTGAGCGTGGCGAGCTTGGCTTCCTTGCCCAGGATCGGCGGCTCGACGGTGCCGGACAGCGTGCGACCGTCATGCATCAGCGTGTTGGCGGCGTCGAAATCGAAGCCCAGGCGCTCGCGCATCATGCGGGTGAAATAGGTGAAGCCGCCCGAGACCATGGCACAATAGCCGCCGTACTTGTGCATGGTGGCGATCAGGGTGGCGCCGCCCGGCGTGGTGCGGATGCGCTCGGCCGCCTCGTCGAGCTTGGCGACGGGCAGGCCCTTCAACAGGCCCACTCTTTCGATGAGGGCGCCGGCGAAATCGATCTCGCCGTTCATGGCGCGCGCCGTGATGGCGCCGATCTTCTCGCGCAGGTCGAGGAACTCGGCCAGCTCGTCCAGCATCTCGTTCTCGATCATGGTCGATTCCATGTCGGCCACGAGGAGCTTCTTGCGCCGGCCCTCGGGCGACAGGGCCACGGCGTCGACCCCCGGCAGCAGCACCGGACTGGCCGGCCCCTCGAACGGCAGGTCGCAGGCGATGTCGCGGGCCAGCCAATCGGCGGCGCCCACGGTGGCGCCGCCCTCGCGCAGGATTTCACTGGCGGCTTGCACGGTCGCCGTATCGAGTACGGGCCGCGCAGGATTGGCGATCAGGACGAGGACAGTCTCCACGGACCGCTCTAATGGCCGATTTGCAATCCCGGGCCAAGCGGTGTCTTTTCGCCCGCCATGGCGAAAGGACGCGTCATCGTTGTTACCGGACCGACTGCGAGCGGCAAGTCGGCGCTGGCGCTTGCGCTCTCCGAGCGATTTGGCGGTGCGGTGATCAACGCCGATGCCATGCAGACCTACGACGCTTTTCCGATCCTGACGGCGCAACCCACGGCCGAGGAGCGCGCCCGCATGCCGCATCTGCTCTACGGCGTGCTTCCGCTCAGCGACACCCTGTCGGCCGCGCGCTGGCGCACGCTTGCGTCGGCCGAAATCGAGCGCTGCCTTGCCGAGGGCCGGACGGCCATCCTGTGCGGCGGCTCAGGGCTCTACTTGCGCGCGCTTATGCAGGGCATTGCCGCCATTCCCGATGTGCCAGCCGCGATCCGCGAGATGGCCAATGCCGAGTGGCAGCAGATGGGTGCCGAGGCGTTCCGCAGCCGCCTTGGCGTGCGCGACCCCGCGATCGTCGCCCGGTTGAAGCCTGGCGACCGCCAGCGCCACGTTCGCGCGTGGGAAGTCTTACAGGCCACAGGCCGGCCCCTCAGCCAGTGGCAAGCCGGTGAGGACGTGCCCGCGCCGTGGCGCTTCGCCATCCTGCTGCTGGCGCCTGAGCGCGCCTGGTTGCGCGCCCGTATCGAGACGCGCTTCGATGCCATGCTGGCGCAAGGGGTGCTGGCCGAGGTGCGCGCCGTGTTCGACCGCCGACCCGATCCGCGCTGGCCGGGCCTCAAAGCCCACGGTGCGCCGCAGCTGTTCGACCACTTCCGCGGCGAGTTGCCACTTGAAAACGCACGGCAGATCGTGATCGATCGCACCCGCCAATATGCCAAACGCCAGATGACGTGGTTCCGACACCAGCTTTCACCAGATCTAGTGTTGGACCCACAATCGACCCAATCCCTTGAAGTCGCCGCGCAATATTTGACCAAAATTGAGCCCTGAAACTTTACGTTTCGTGCTGATTTGGGTTGACCCTCCGGAACCCCGCCTCTATGTTCCGCGCCGCCGCAAACCTCGTTTTGCGGCACATTTGTCTGAAGTCAGAGGAGACCGTGTCATGAAGCCCGAGGAGTGCGCCACGACCGGCGCCGATCTGTTGGTGAAAGCCCTGATCGACGAGGACGTCGAGGTCGTCTTCGGTTACCCCGGCGGCGCGGTCCTGCCGATCTACGATTCGCTGTTCAAGCAGAACCGGCTGCGCCACATCCTGGTACGCCAGGAAGGCGGTGCCGTGCATGCGGCCGAGGGCTACGCCCGCTCGACCGGTAAGGTCGGTGTCGTGTTGGTGACATCGGGCCCTGGTGCCACCAATGCCGTGACCGGCCTCACCGATGCGCTGATGGATTCGATCCCGATCGTTTGCCTGACCGGCCAAGTGCCGACCCATCTGATCGGCAACGATGCCTTCCAGGAAGCCGACACGACCGGCATCACGCGGCCCTGCACCAAGCACAATTATCTCGTGAAGGCGGTCGACGCCCTCGCGCGCACGGTCCACGAGGCATTTTACGTGGCGCGTTCGGGCCGCCCCGGCCCGGTGGTCATCGACCTGCCCAAGGACGTGCTGATGAACAAGCACGACTATACCGCGCCCAAGAAGCCGGTAGAGCACAAGAGCTACCGACCGCAGACGAAACCCGATCCGAAGAAGATCGAGCAGGCCGTCGAGATGATCGCGTCGGCCAAGCGGCCGGTGTTCTACACCGGCGGCGGCGTCATCAACTCCGGTCCCAAGGCGTCGAAACTGCTCGCGCAGTTCGTGCACATGACCGGCTATCCCATCACCAACACGCTGATGGGGCTGGGCACCTTCCCGGCGTCGGACAAACAGTTCCTCGGCATGCTGGGCATGCACGGCACCTACGAAGCCAATCTCGCGATGCACGGCTGCGACGTCATGATCAACATCGGCGCGCGCTTCGACGACCGCATCACCGGCAACCTGACGAAATTCTCGCCGGGCTCGAAGAAGATCCACATCGACATCGATTCGAGCTCGATCAACAAGAACGTGCGCGTCGACCTGCCGATCGTAGGCGATGCCGGCCACGCACTTGAGGATTTGATCCGGGTGTGGAAGGCCAAACAGCCCAAGACCGACCAGAAGGCGCTGAAGGCGTGGTGGGCCGAGATCGACAAGTGGCGCGCCCGCAACTGCCTTGCCTACAAGCAGGACAAGATGACGATCAAGCCGCAATACGCGCTCGAGCGGCTCTATCACCACATCAAGAACAAGGACCACTACATCACGACCGAAGTGGGCCAGCATCAGATGTGGGCGGCGCAGTTCCTGAAGTTCGAGCAGCCCAACCGCTGGATGACCTCGGGCGGGCTCGGNNCAGTGGCAGGAGCTGCTGCATGGCGGCCGCTATTCCGAGAGCTACATGGAATCGCTGCCCGACTTCGTGAAGCTCGCCGAGGCGTTTGGCGCCGTCGGCCTGCGCTGCCACGATCCTGCCAAGCTCGACGACACCATCGCCGAGATGATCAAGGTCAAGAAGGCGGTGATCGTCGACGTGCTGGTCGACAAGACCGAGAACTGCTTCCCGATGATTCCGTCGGGCGCGGCGCATTGCGATATGCTACTTGGGCCCAACGACAAGGCGCAGAACCAGGTGTCGGAAGAAGGCATGGTGCTGGTGTGAGCGCCACCGACAAGGCGTCGAGCCACACCATCTCCGTCCTGGTCGACAACGAACCGGGCATCCTGGCACGCGTGGTCGGCCTGTTCACCGGCCGCGGCTACAACATCGAGAGTCTGACCGTCGCCGAGACCGACGTGAAGGAGAAGCTGTCGCGCATCACCATCGTGACGGCGGGCACGCCCATGGTGATCGAGCAGATCAAGGCACAGCTCGACCGGCTGGTGCCGGTGCACAAGGTGCGCGACCTCACGGTCGAGGGCCCGCACATCGAGCGCGAGCTGGCGCTGATCAAGGTCAAGGGTGTCGGTGAAAAGCGCGTCGAGGCGCTGCGTCTGGCCGACGTCTTCCGCGCCAAGGTGATCGACGCTACGACCGATTCCTTCGTCTTCGAAGTCACTGGCACGTCCGACAAGGTCACGACCTTCATCGGCCTGATGGGCGTGCTCGGCCTGGTCGACATCGGCCGCACCGGCGTCGTCGCCATGTCGCGCGGCGGCAAGGCGCTTTAAGTGGACACGGTGCTCGTCCTGTTGGGCCTCGCCCTTGTCCATCTGCTGGCCGTTGCGAGCCCCGGTCCGTCCACGGTCCTGGTCATCCAGACGGCTGCCGTCGCTGGCCGTCGCGGCGGGCTGCTGGTGGCTTTCGCCATGATGGTGGGCGCGCTTGCGTGGGCGTCGGCGGCGCTGTTCGGGCTGCAGGCGCTGTTCGCCCGCTTCGAGTGGCTCTACCTCGCCTTCCGCATCGGCGGCGCCATCTACCTCTTCTATCTGGCGATGATGCTGTGGCGGCATGCCCGCGACCCACTGCCGGAGATCCCGGCCGCGCTGGCCCGCGGCACCACGGGCTGGCAGGGATTCCTGCGGGCGCTCGGCCTTCAGCTCAGCAACCCCAAGATCATGGTGTTCTTCGGCAGCATCTTTTTGTCGCTGCTGCCGGCCGAGCTGCCGGCCTGGATGGACGCCGCGGTGCTGGCCATCGTGGGCCTCAACGAATTCACCTGGTTCGCGCTGTTGGCGCTCCTGTTTTCAGGTGCACCGGCGCGGGCCTTTTACCGACGGGCAAAATTCGAGATGGACCGGATCATGGGCGGCGCGCTGGCGCTTCTGGGCTTGCGCCTGGCCCTGGCGGACCGGTAGAAGCGCGCCAATTCGAGAGGGAGAAGCAAGATGCGTGTTTATTACGATCGCGACGCCGACGTGAACCTGATCAAGGGCAAGAAAGTCCTTGTCGTGGGCTACGGCAGCCAGGGCCATGCCCATGCCATGAACCTGCGCGATTCGGGCGTGAAGGACGTGCGCATTGCGCTGAAGCCCGGCTCGGCCACGATCAAGAAGGCCGAGGGCGTGGGCTTCAAGGTGATGAGCCCGGCCGAGGGCGCCAAGTGGGCCGACATCATCATGGTGCTGGCGCCGGACGAGCTGCAGTCCGACATTTACAACAACGACCTTGCGCCCAACATGAGGCCGGGTTCGGCACTCGCTTTCGCGCACGGGCTGAACGTGCACTTCAACCTGATCACGCCGCGCAGCGACATCGACGTGTTCATGATCGCACCTAAGGGCCCCGGCCACACGGTGCGCTCGGAATATCTGCGCGGCGGTGGCGTGCCTTGCCTCGTCGCGGTGGCGCAGAATTCCTCGGGCAATGCGCTCGAGATTGGGCTGAGCTACTCCTCGGCGATCGGCGGCGGCCGTGCTGGCACCATCGAGACCTCGTTCAAGGAAGAGTGCGAGACCGATCTGTTCGGTGAGCAGGTGGTTCTGTGCGGCGGTCTGGTCGAGCTGATCAAGGCGGGCTACGAGACGTTGGTCGATGCCGGCTATGCGCCGGAGATGGCCT
>PLYQ01000083.1:14945-25253 GCA_003153415.1 Rhodospirillales bacterium
GATGCTGGAGAACAAGGTCAACCAGGCCTCGTTCAAGGCCATGCGCAAGAAGATGTCGGAGCACCCGATCGAGGAGATCGGCGTCAAGCTGCGCGGCATGATGCCGTGGATCAAGGAAAAGGCTCTGGTCGACAAGTCGCGCAACTGAGCGCGACGGCGGGCGGCAGCGCGTATGAACGCGCTTAAATAATGTAGCCTCCGCCGGCTGCGTCGAGCATCGCGCCGGTGATGAAGGAGGCTTCATCCGACAGGAACCACAGGATGGCCTCGGCCATCTCGTGCACCTGGCCGACGCGCCGCATCGGGATCGACGCCTCGATGTGGCTGCGGAAGGCCGGGTCCTTCAGCCGGGCTTCGGTCATCTCGGACCGTACCAAGCCCGGTCGCAGCGAATTGACCCGGATGCCCTCGGCCGCGACTTCCCGGGCAAAGCCCTTCGTGAAGGCGTCGACCGCGCCTTTGCTGGCGGCATAGGCTGACGAGTTTGCCCGCCCGCCGATCGTGGCGGCCATCGACGAGACGTTGACGATGGCACCTCCCTTTCCGCCGTGTTTGGTCGACATGCGCTTGGCCGCTTCCCGGCAGCACAACATCAGACCCATGACGTTGATGGCGAACAGATTGGCAAGGACGGCAGCATCGTATTCGCCGACGCGGCCCGGGCGGCCGTTGGTTCCGGCGCTGTTGACCAAGTGGGTGATCGGTCCTAGGGCGCGTTCGGTCTCCTCGAACATCCGCAGGATATCGGCCTCGCGCGCCATGTCGCCAGGCACCGCAATTGCTTCGCCCCCCTTGGCCACGATGTCGGCGACCACGGCCTTGGCCTGGGCATCGCGCGAGCGATAGTTGACCGCGACTTTATAGCTACGCGTGGCGGCCCGGCGGGCAGTCTCGGCACCGATGCCGCTGGCTCCGCCGGTGATGAGAAGGGTTTTAGCCATGAGTCCGATGATATAGTGCCCGGAACGTTTGGGAGGAAAATTCGTGAAAGCCGCCATTTTATTCAAGCCCAACGAACCGTTGCAGGTTCTCGACTGCGAACTCGATCCGCCCAAGGCCAACGAAGTGCGCGTCAAGATGAAGGCGTCGGGCGTGTGCCAGAGCGATTGGCACATCATGAACGGCGACTGGCCGTCGCCGCTGCCGATCGTGCCGGGCCACGAGGCGGCGGGCGAGATCGTCGAATGCGGTCCGGGCGTCACTACGGTGAAGCCGGGCGACCATATCATCTTCTCCTTCCGACCGCATTGCGGACGCTGCCGCTACTGCACCCAGGGCCGCACCGTGCTGTGCATCGGCCGCGCGTCGGTGCCGCCGGGCGCCCTCTACGATGGCACCTTGCGCATCAAGCACAAGGGCGAGGGCATCAACCAGATGGCCCGCATCGGCACCTTCGCCGAGCAAGTGGTCGTGCCGGAGGAGATGGTGATTCCGATCCGCAAGGACATGCCGTGGCCGCAGGCCGCGCTGGTCGGCTGCTGCGTGGCGACCGGCGTCGGCGCCGTGACGCGTCACGCCAAGATCGAGGCGGGCTCCACCGTGCTGGTGATCGGCTGCGGCGGCGTCGGGCTGAACGCCATCCAGGGCGCCCTGCTGTCGGGTGCGGCGATCATCATCGCGGCCGACATCCGCGACAACAAGCTCGAGATGGCCAAGACCTTCGGCGCCACCCACATGATCAACACCAGCACCAACGAAGATGCCGCGAAGAAGGTGAAGGAGATCACCGGTCTGGGCGTCGATTATTCCTTCGATGCCGTCTCGGTCGACAAGACCCAGGCGCTCGCCTTCGATGCGCTGGCGCCGGGCGGCCATGCCGTGGCGGTCGGCATTTCGGCGGCGACGGTGCGGGCGCAGTATTCGCCCCTCATGATGGTGTTCGGTGAGAAAACGGTGAGCGGCACCTTCTATGGCTCGGTGCGGCCCAACCTCGATTTTCCGATCCTGGTCGACCACTACATGGAAAAGCGCCTGAACATCGACGGATTGATCAGCCGCACCTATAAACTGGCCGACATCAACGAAGGCTTCAAGCGCATGATGGCGGGCGAAGTGGCTCGCGGCGTCGTGGTGTTCGACTGAGAAAGATCGGAGACGCCTCGTTTTTCCGGATCGTCGATCGCCTGCTGGTGTCAGGCACGACGCGCACTCCGGCCGTGCGCTGGTCGATCGACGGTGTCGACTGGCAGCGCGAGCGTCATAGCTATTCCGGCGCCGGCCACGGCTTCACCGTCGAGGTCACCACGGGAACCAGGGCGGCGAAGCCCTCGTGGACGCTGGTCGTCGTCAAGGAATATTGGCGCGGCCGGAACGGCGAGAGCCTCAAGTCGATGCAATGGGCGCACATCGAGGCCGGCAGTCGCAACGACGTGGTAGCCTGGATGACGCGACAGGAAAGAAGACTCGAGAGCGACTGAGGACACGACATGGACATCGCGAAAATCCCGGTCGGCCGCAATCCGCCGAAGGACCTCAACGCCCTGATCGAGATCCCGCTCGGCGGCGTGCCGGTGAAGTACGAGCTCGACAAGGATTCGGGCGCCCTGTTCGTCGATCGCTTCCTGCACACCGCGATGTTCTATCCCGGCAACTACGGCTTCATCCCGCACACGCTGTCGGCCGACGGCGATCCCTGTGACGTTCTCGTGGTCGGCCAGGTTCCGGTCGTGCCTGGAGCGATCATCCGCTGCCGGCCGGTCGGCGCGCTGATGATGGAAGACGAAGGCGGCAAGGACGAGAAGATCCTCGCCGTGCCGATCGATGCGCTGCATCCGTTCTACATCGGCGTCAAATCGTACGAGGACCTGCCGGCCGTGCTGTGCTGTGCGAGCAGATCGCGCACTTCTTCCAGCACTACAAGGACTTGGAGAAGGGCAAGTGGGTGAAGGGCCTGCGCTGGGTTGGTCCGGCCGACGCGGAGCGTCTGGTGAGCGAGGCCATCGACCATGCACGGACACAAAGGGGCGGCTGAATGGCCTTGCGGGGCCGCTGCGGCCGGTCTAAACCCGAGCCCACTTCGGCGTCGTCCTCTGGAGGCGCCGCATGAACCTGATTTATCAATAATTACAGAGACTTATCGCAATGCTGTCGCGTGTCATCGGGCTATTCTCGGCGGATATGGGCATCGACCTCGGCACGGCCAATACGCTGGTCTATGTGAAGGGTCGGGGCATCGTTCTCAACGAACCGTCAGTGGTGGCGCTCACCACGCAGAGCGGCAAGCGGCAGGTCCTCGCCGTCGGCGAAGAAGCCAAGATGATGCTGGGCCGCACGCCCGGTAACATCCAGGCGATCCGCCCGCTGCGCGACGGCGTCATCGCCGACTTCGAAGTCGCCGAGGCGATGATCAAGCACTTCATCAACAAGGTGCATAACCGGCGAAGCTTCGCCCATCCGCAGATCGTGGTCTGCGTGCCCTCGGGCTCGACGGCCGTCGAGCGCCGCGCCATCCAGGAGTCGGCCGAAAGCGCCGGCGCCCGCAAGGTGTGGCTGATCGAGGAGCCGATGGCCGCCGCGATCGGTGCCGGTCTGCCGGTCACCGAGCCGACCGGTTCGATGGTGGTCGATATCGGCGGCGGCACGACGGAAGTGGCCGTGCTGTCGCTGGGCGGTATCGTCTATCCGCGTTCCGTGAGGGTCGGCGGCGACAAGATGGACGAGGCGATCATCGCCTACATCCGGCGCAACCATAACCTCCTGGTCGGCGAGAGCTCGGCGGAGCGCATCAAGAAGACCATCGCGTCGGCCTGCCCGCCCGAGGACGGCGAGGGCCGGACCATGGAAATCAAGGGCCGCGACCTGATGAACGGCGTGCCCAAGGAGCTGACGATCACCGAACGGCAGATCGCCGAGAGCCTGCAGGAACCGGTCAGCGCCATCGTCGAGGCCGTCAAGGTGGCGCTCGAGAACACCGCGCCGGAACTGGCCGCCGACATCGTCGACAAGGGCATCGTGCTCACCGGCGGCGGCGCCCTGCTCAGCAACATGGACACCGTCCTGCGCCAGGCCACCGGCCTGCCGGTCTCGGTCGCCGAGGAGCCCCTGCTGTGCGTGGCCCTCGGCACCGGCCACGCCGTGGAGAACATCAACCGGCTGCGCGGCGTCTTGTCGTCGATGTACTAAATCTGCCGCGAGCTACCTGCTTGGAGTAGAATAGGCAGGAAATGGCGATTCGGGACGATTTCGAGATAGTTGCCAGCCAGGTCCGCGTGGCCGTGCAGCGCTTTGCGCTCGGGCTGCTGGTGATCGCAGCCTTCGGCGCCATGCTGATCGGCAAGGCCGACACCGTCCTGGTCGAACAGGCCCGCGTCCTTGCCCTCGACCTTGCCAGCCCCGCGCTCGAAGCCATCGCCCGGCCGGTGGCGGCGGCCAACCGCGCCATCGCCGACCTCAAGGAATTCGCCTCGTTGCGCGAGGAGAACGCCCGCCTGCGCGAGGAGAACGCGCGCCTGCTCGCCTGGCAGACGGCGGCGCGGCGGCTGGAGAACGAGAACGAACGGCTGCGCGAGCTGTCGCAGTTCCGCGAAGGACCGGAAGCCTCCTTCATCACCGCCCGCATCGTGGGCGACAGCGTCAGCGCCTATGTCCGCGGCGCGCTGCTCAACGTCGGACGCAAGGCGGGCGTGGCGTCAGGCCAGGCCGTGGTGACCGGCGAGGGCCTCGCCGGCCGCATCGCCGAAGTCGGCGACAACTCGGCCCGCGTGCTGTTCGTGACCGACGTCAACTCGCGCCTGCCGGTCCTGGTCGAGCGCACGCGCGAGCGCGCCATCCTGGCCGGCGACAATTCTCCGCAACTGAGACTCAACCTGCTGCAGGGTGTGGCCGGCGTTCAGCGCGGCGATCGCATCGTGACTTCGGGTCACGGCGGCAGCTTCCCGGTCGGCATCCCGGTCGGCGAGGTCGTGCAGACCGGCGAGGGCCATATCCGCGTGCGGCCGTTCGCCGACTTCTCCCGTCTCGAATTCGTCCGCGTCGTCGACTACGGCGTGACCGGCCTGGTGGGCGGCGGTTCGGCCACGCCGGCGACGCCGGCTGGCGCCACAACCGGACAAAGGAGCCGTTGACGTGCGGGCCGACGGACTGCTGGCCATGCTCGACCGCTGGGGACGCTTGATCCTGCCGGGGGCAGTGCTGCTGTTCTTCGTCGTGCTGACCCTGGCGCCGTTGCGCGTGCCCTATCTTTCCGACGCCCTGCCGCTGCTGCCGGCTCTGGTCGTCTTCCAGTTCAGCCTGGCCACGCCCGAGCGCCTGCCCGGGCCGCTCCTGCTGGTGATGGGCGTGCTGCTCGATCTGCTGCTCGGTGGGCCGGGAGCGCCGGTCGGCGTAAGTGCGCTGGGTTTCGTTTTGATTCGAGCTCAAGTGGTGGCGAATCGACGCTACCTCGTGGGCGTGCCGTTCCTCTTCCAGTGGATCGGCTTTTGCCTGCTGGCTGCGGGCTTCGTGCTGCTGGTCTGGGTCTTTACCGCCATCTTCACCTGGACGGCACTCGATCCCATGCCGGCGACGGTCCAATATCTCGTGGTGATCGTGGTTTACCCGCTGCTTGCCCCGCTGCTTGCCCGCGTGCGTCCGCGCGATCCGCTCAACGTGCCCGAACTGTCGCGCGGCACCGCGCGGCCGGGAGAGACCACGTCATGATACAGCGCTTTCGCAAGGGCGACGGCGAGCGCTCGGGCCTGTTCACGCGCCGTACGCTGTTGCTGGGCGGCGCGCAGGCGGTGCTGCTGTCGGCGCTGGCCGGACGGCTCTATCAACTGCAGGTGCTCGAAACCCAGCGCTTCGCTACGCTGGCCGAAGAAAACCGCATCAACCTCAGGCTACTGCCGCCGTCGCGCGGCCTGATCTTCGACCGCACCGGCCAACCGCTTGCCATCAACCGCAACAATTTTCGCGCCATGGCGACCTCCGACCGCGGCCGCGGCGCGGAGGTGCTGGTCGATCGCCTCGACCAGATCCTCAACATCGGCGAGGTCGAGCGCAACCGGCTGCTGCGCGAGCTGCGCCGCAGCCGCAATGCCCAGCAGTCCGTGGTGCGCGAGAATCTCGGCTGGGAAGAGGTGGCGCGGCTCGAGTTCAACGCGCCCGACCTGCCCGGCGTGTTCATCGATCTCGGCCAAACGCGTGACTATCCCGAAGGCGAGCTGATGAGCCACATCATCGGCTACACCGGCCGCGTCTCGGACGAGGATCTGGCGGGCCGCGACGATCCGGTGCTGCAGCTTGCCACCATGCGCTTCGGCAAGAAGGGCGCCGAACGCTCGCTCGAGGACGACCTGCGCGGCCGCGCCGGCGCGGTCCAGGTCGAGGTCAATTCGGTCGGCCGCGTGGTCCGCGAGCTCGACCGCACCGAGGGCCAGCCCGGCTCGAACGCGCTTCTGACCATCGATCTCGACCTGCAGCGCTTTGCCGCCGAGCGGATCAAGGAACACCAGAGCGGCTCGATCGTCGTGCTCGATGTGATCACCGGCGACGTGCTGACCATGGTGTCGACCCCCGGCTTCGACCCCAACACGTTTGCCCGCGGCATCACCCAGGGTGAGTGGCGTGAACTGATGGAGAGCCCGGAACGGCCGCTCAACAACAAGGCGATCAACGGCGTCTACCCGCCGGGCTCGACCTACAAGATGGTGACAGCCCTGGCGGCGCTGGAATCCAAGGCGATCGATCCGTGGACCGTGCTGCCCTGCACCGGCTACCTGACACTGGGCGACATCAGATTCCACTGCTGGCTGAAGAGTGGCCATGGCGGGCTGAGCGTGGTCCAGGCGATCGCCCAGTCCTGCGACTGTTTCTTCTACGAGGCCGCGCGCCGGGCCGGCGTCGACCGCATCCACGAGGTCGCGACCAAGCTGGGCTTCGGCCGCCAGAGCGAGCTCGGCCTGCCCGGCGAGTCGGCCGGCCTCCAGCCGTCGCGGGCGTGGAAGCAGGAGAAGTACAGCAAGCCCTGGCAGCAGGGCGATACGTTCAACCTCGGCATCGGCCAGGGTTACATGAACTGCACGCCGCTCCAGCTCGCCATCATGACGGCACGCATCGCCAACGGCGGCTACGAGGTCCAGCCCAACCTGCTGCTGGCCAAGGCGACGCCGCGCGAGGAACTCTCGCCACCGCCGCCGCGCGAAAAGTCCACGGCGCCGTCGCTGCGCATCAACCCGCAGAACATGGCGCTGGTGCGCGAGGGCATGATCCAGGTGGTCGCGGCGGGCACGGCCAGCAATTTGCGGGTCGACGCCTCGGGGAAATTGCTCGACCCGGCGCTGCGATTCGCCGGCAAGACCGGCACCGCCCAGGTCAAGCGCATCACCGAGCGCGAGCGCGACATGGGGATCACCCAATACCAGCTGCCCTGGCACCTGCGCCACCACGCGCTGTTCGTGTGCTGGGGGCCCGTCGAAAACGCGCGCTACGCCTGCGCCGTCATCGTCGAGCACGGCATGGCGGGCGGCGCCACGGCGGGACCGATCGGTCGCGACGTGCTGGTCGAGACCATGAAGCGCGATCCCTCGCGTCGGGTCGACCGCTTCAAGAAGATGGCGTCGCGATGACCTCGCTTGCCGTGGGCGCGCCGGCCCCGGTCGGCTTTTCCGAGAAGATCTGGCGTATCAACTGGGGCCTCGCCCTGGTGCTGACGGCGATCGCCGCCATCGGCGTGGTGGCGCTCTATTCGGCGGCCGGCGGGCGGTTCGAGCCGTGGGCGGCGCGGCATGCCATTCGCTTTGGTGCGGCCTTCGCCTTGATGCTGGCGGTGGCGCTGATCCACCCCAAGGTCTGGCTGACGCTCGCCTGGCCGATCTATGTCGCCGCTATGCTGCTGTTGGTGGCCGTCGACGTGGCCGGCAAGACCGGCATGGGCGCGCAACGCTGGCTGGTGATCGGACCGATGCAGATCCAGCCGTCGGAAATCACCAAGGTGGCCGTGATCCTGGTCCTGGCGCGCTATTACCACGGTCTGCGCAAGGAAGAATCGGCGCGTTTCCTTTACGCCCTGCCGCCGCTCGCCGTGATCCTGGCGCCGGTCGCGCTGGTGATGGTGCAGCCCGACCTCGGCACGGCGATGATGGTGCTGCTGGGCGGCGCGGCGCTGCTGTTCGTGGCCGGCGTTCGACTGTGGATGTTCCTCGCCGCGGCGGTGGCGGCCGTCGGTTGCCTGCCGATCGCCTGGTCGTTCATGCACGAGTACCAGCGCAAGCGCGTGCTGACCTTTCTCGATCCCGACCGCGATCCGCTGGGGGCGGGCTACCACATCACGCAATCCAAGATCGCCATCGGCTCGGGCGGCCTGTTCGGCAAGGGCTTCCTCAAGGGCACGCAATCCTCGCTCAACTTCCTGCCCGAGAAGCAGACCGACTTCATTTTTACGACCTTCGTCGAAGAATGGGGCATGGTCGGCGCCTGCGTGCTGCTCGCCCTGTTCGCCCTGGTGCTCGTCTGGGGTTTCTCGATCGCGCTGCGCAGCCAGCATCATTTCGGTCGCCTGGTGGCGCTCGGCGTCACGGTGATGATGTTCCTCTACGTCTTCATCAACACCGCCATGGTGATGGGCCTGCTGCCGGTGGTCGGCGTGCCGCTGCCGCTGGTCAGCAACGGCGGCACCGCCATGCTCTCGGTGATGTTCGCGTGCGGGCTGTTGATTGGCGTCAACGTCTACCGCGACGCGCAGTTGCCGCGGACACGCTGAGAGCGACGAAATTTCCTCCCCGGCGGCCTATCGACAAGCCCAACCTCCCTTGCTAAACCCGCGCCTCTCACGGCAATACTCCGAGGTTTCGGGGGCGCTTAGCTCAGTTGGTAGAGCAGCTGACTCTTAAGCTGCTTGGTTCAAGCCTCACTGTTGCTCAACGCGCCTCTAAGCCTTTGAAATAGCGCGCTTTACGGCTATTCGGCTCCTCTCGGCACCTCCTACTATCTCGCCCCTACGCGGGCCATGGGAGTGCCAAAGCGATGCCACAGAGAGCAGCTATCACCGACATCACACTGAGAGCCGCCAAGGCCCCGGGAAGGGGCTCTGAGACAATCTGGGACGGCTCCCTGCGCAACTTCGGCGTCCGCATATCCTGCGGTGGCACGAAGAGCTTTATCATCCTGCTCGGGCAGGGCAGGCGGCAGGCGATCGGCCGCTACCCGGTCATTACTCTCGCCCAGGCACGCGACAAGGCGAGCAAGATTTTCGCCGAGCGCACCTTGGGCCGCCACGCTCCCTCGACCATTACCTGGGAGGACGCGACAACGCAGTTCCTTGCGCACTCGGAGCGGAAGAACCGGCCCGGAACGCACAAAGACTACAAGCGTATCCTTGCCAAGTACTTCCCATTCACTGGGCGACTTTCGGAAATCACCAAGCAGCAGATATCGAAACGGCTGGACCGGCTTGCTGACACACCGTGCCAACAGAACAACGCGCTTGTCTGTGCCAAGAGTTTCTTTCGATGGGCCGTTAACCGCGGCTACCTCGACTACCATCCGATGGCTGCGTTCTCTCCCCAGCGCCGCGCGCCCCGCGAGCGCGTGCTCTCCGACGACGAGCTAACGCGAGTATGGAAAGCGACCGGAGAGCTCGGCGCGTTTGGCACAATCGCGAGGCTGCTCATCCTCACCGGCCAGCGCCGAACCGAGATCGGCTCGCTTCAATTTTCATGGCTACGCGACGACGTCATAACCCTGCCGGGAAGCGCGACCAAGAATGGCCGCGCGCATACTATCCCTCTCGGCAAAATGGCGACCTCTACATTGAAATCCCATGCCCCTTCGGAGCTGTGGAACGGCGCCACATTCCTATTCCCGGCACGCGGCGAACCAAGCAGATCGTTCAACGGTTGGTCGAACAGCAAAGCCATGCTCGATACGGTGTCGGCCGTCACCGGCTGGACGCTTCACGACCTCCGGCGCACCTACGCGACCATTCATGCCCGGATTGGCACGCCCATCCCGGTCATTGAAAAGCTCCTCAACCATGTTTCCGGTACCTTTAGCGGCATCGTCGCGGTGTACCAGAAGCATACCTTTATGCCGGAAATGCGAGCCGCAACCGAGACTTACGAGAACTATCTGAAAACGCTACTTGAGCAAACGTGAGCATATCGAGGGTATTGCAACCAGCCGCACAGCCGCTCTATCCTACTCGGGCCTAAGGCGAAACCTGAGGCTCGCGCGAGTCTCCTTTCTAGGAGATCGTGCGATGAGGTTCATATCGAAAAAGGAAGCCTGCTTTAAGCTCTGCGTCAGCCGCGCAACTATCGATAGATGGCGGGGCCGCTCGGGACACCCTCAACCGGTGAAGCGAGGCGTCTGTCCGGCGTCAGGGCCAGTGTT
>PLYQ01000004.1 GCA_003153415.1 Rhodospirillales bacterium
GAGCTCGACGGCATCGATAAGCGCATCGTCACGGCCCTGCAGGCCGATGGCCGTCTGGCGATGGTCGATCTCGCCGAAAGGGTCGGCCTGTCGGCCACACCCTGCCAGCGTCGCGTCAAGCGGCTGGAGGACGAAGGCGTCATCGCCCGCTACGCCGCCCTGGTGCAGCCCGACGCACTGGGCCTCGGGCTGCAGGCGATGGTGCAGGTCACGCTCGATGATCATTCGGAAAAGACCGTCGAGGCTTTTGAAGCCGCGATCCGCGCGAGGCCGGAGGTCGTGGCCTGCTACGCCATCACCGGCGACATGGATTTTCTACTCCATGTGCTGGCGCCCGACCTGGCGCGCTTCAGCGACTTTGCAATGAAGGCGCTGCTGCGCATGCCGGGCGTCCGCGGCACGCGTTCGTCCTTCATCATGCAAGCAGTGAAGAGCGACCTCGCCTGGGCGCCCGATCCTCAGCTGCCGCCCAAGACACGCAAGTAGAGCGCGCGGTCGATGTTGCCGCCGCTCAGGATCAGGCCGACGCGTTTGCCCTTCATGCGCTCGCGTTCCTGTAGCAGTGCGGCGAGGGCGCCGGCGCCTGCACCTTCCGTAAGCTGGTGCGCATCCTCGTAATAGGCGCGCATTGCCGTCGCGATTTCATCGTCGCTCACCTGGCAGATCCGGTCGGCGCCCTTCAGGATGATATCGAGCGCCTGGGGGTCGGGGCCGCGCACGGCCATGCCGTCGGCCATGGTGTTGGCGCTGTTGGTTGCCACGACTTTGCCGGCCGAAAAGGAAAGCGCGTAGGCCGGCGCCTCGGTTGACACCACACCCACCACCTTGGTCGAAAGTCCCAAGGCGTCGCGCACGGCGATGACGCCGCAGATGCCCGAGCCCAGTCCGATCGGCACATAGACCGTGTCGAGCGGCGGGCTGCCGCGGAACAATTCCAACGCATAGCTCGCCACGCCGCAGACAAGGTCTCGATGGAACGACGGCACCATGCTGAGGCCGCGCTCCCCGGCCAGCAGAAGTGCGGCCTCGCGCGCCGCGTCGAAGTCGTGGCCGGCTTCGACCAGCTCCGCACCGAATGCCCGCATGGCGGCGTTCTTCTCGACCGAATTGCCCTGCGGCACCACGATGACGGCGGCTATGCCGGCCCGGGCAGCGGCGAGCGCGATGCTCTGGCCGTGATTGCCGCGAGTGGCGCTGATCACGCCCTTCACGCCGGCGTGTTCTTTCTTAAGCCGCTCCATGTAGACCAGCCCGCCGCGCACCTTGAAGGCGCCGATCGGGGTGTGGTTCTCGTGCTTGACCCAGACTTCGCAACCCGTACGTTTGGCGAGCAGCGGCCAGGCATATTGTGGCGTCGGCGCCATCGCGCCGTAGACGATCCGGGCGGCCTGCTCGATTTCAGTTAGCGACAACATGGTGGCACTTTGGGCTAAGATGCGCGCCGTTCCAACCGGAGTGCCGAATGCCTGTTCTGCCGCGTGCCCTCGAGATCCAGGGAGAGATTTCCGCCATCCGCCGCGACATCCACGCCCATCCCGAGCTTGCCTACCAGGAGAACCGAACCTCCGACATCGTGGCCGCCAAGCTCGCCGAGTGGGGTCTCGAAGTGACGCGCGGCCTGGGCAAGACCGGCCTCGTGGGAACCCTGCGCAAGGGCAATTCGGTGAAGGCGATCGGCTTGCGCGCCGACATGGATTGCCTACCGATGGACGAAACCAACGACTTCGAGCACCGCTCGCAGAATCCCGGCCGCATGCATGCCTGCGGTCATGACGGCCATACCGCCATGCTGCTGGGTGCGGCCAAGGTCCTGAGCGAGAAGCGCGACTTCGAGGGCGCCGTCCACTTCATCTTCCAGCCGGCCGAGGAGGGCGGCGGTGGCGGCAAGGCCATGATCGAGGACGGCCTGTTCGACAAGTTCCCGTGCGATGCGGTGTTTGCCATCCACAACAAGCCCGGCGTGCCGCTCGGCCACATCGTCTCCAAGCCGGGGCCGCTGCTGGCCGCGGCCGATCGCTGGGACATCCGCATCACCGGCAAGGGCGGCCATGCCGCCCACCCGTACCTCACCCTCGATCCCATGGTTGTGGGCGCCAACATCGTGTTGTCGCTGCAGACCATCGTCAGTCGCAACGTCGACCCGCAGGATGCCGCCGTTGTGACCGTCGGTTTCTTCAAGGCGGGCTCGGCCTACAACGTGATCCCGGGAGAAGTCCATCTCGGCGGCACGACGCGCACCACGACGCCGGAGAACCGCGCCTTGGTGCAGCGGCGCATCAAGGAGATCTGCGACGGTGCGGCGCAGATGTTCGGCGTGAAGATCGAGGTCGAACATCGGCCCGGCTATCCGCCGACCGTCAACAATCCCGAGCGCACGCGCTTTGCGTTGGAGGTCGCCGCGGGCGTCTGCGGCGAGCACAATGTCAGGGACAATGTCCGCCCCAGCATGGGCGCGGAGGATTTCTCCTACATGCTGGAGAAGGTGCCAGGCGCCATGGTGCTGCTGGGCAACGGCGGCGGTGCCGATGCCGCGAGCCTGCACAACTCGCGCTACGACTTCAACGACATGGCAATCCCGTTCGGTGTCAGTTTCTTCGTGCGTACGGTCGAGCGTTTCCTCGGCGAACAGCAAGCCTGAGCACAGCGAGGCTGACCGACCGCAGATGGAGTTTTTTCGCGTCTACGGTCGGGTGATCGGGCTGCTGCGAGCCGAGAAGGGGCTCGCGATCGTTCTGGCGCTCGCCAACATCGTCGTCGCCGGCCTGCAGTTCTACGAACCTGTGCTATTCGGTCGGGTCGTCGACTTGCTGGCTACGGCCAAGGACAAGTCGACCGAGGTCCTGTGGAGCGACGCCCGCGCGATACTCGGATTGTGGGCGGTGATCGGGTTGGGCGGCATCTTCGCCAACATGGTGGTCTCGCTGCAGGCCGATCGCATGGCCCATCGCCGCCGGCTGGGAGCGATGGCGGGCTATTTCGAGCATGTGTTGCTGCTGCCGTTTTCCTTCCACAACACCCAGCACTCCGGTCGTCTGATCAAGGTCATGTTGACCGGCGTCGACAACCTGTTCGGCATCTGGCTGTCGTTCTTTCGTGAAAACCTCGCGACCTTCGTGGCGCTGTTCGTCATGCTGCCGCTCAGCCTGTTCATGAACTGGCGCCTCGGACTTCTGCTGCTCGTTCTGATCCTGTTCTTCGCGGTGGCCAACGTTTGGGTGGTGAGTCGTACCGACCGCCTCCAGAAGGAGGTCGAGGACCTGCACAGCGAACTCGCCAGCCGTGCCGGCGATGCGCTGGGCAATATCAATCTCATCCAGAGCTTCGTGCGGCTCGCCGCCGAAACCGGCGAGATGCATCGCATCATCGGCCAGACGCTGCAGGCGCAGTTTCCCGTCCTGAATTGGTGGGCGCTGCTCTCGGTCATGACCCGCGCCGCGTCGACCATCACGGTGATCCTGATCTTCGTGGTCGGCACCTGGCTCTACACCCGAGGCATGGCAAGCGTGGGCGAGATTGTGAGCTTCATGGGCTTTGCCACCATGCTGATCAGCCGCATGGATCAGGCTTCAGGCTTCGTCAGTCGCATCTTCTTCCAGATGCCCTCGCTCGCCGATTTCTTTCGCGTACTCGACGCGCAATCCACCGTAACGGACAAGCCGGACGGCATCGAGATCGGGCGCGCGCGCGGCGAGGTCGAGTTCGACGACATCAATTTCTCTTACGACGGCAAGCGGCCGGCCCTGGTGCACTTCTCTCTGAAGGCGCCGGCCGGCACGACGGTGGCGCTGGTCGGGCCGACCGGGGCAGGCAAGAGCACGGCACTGTCGCTGTTGCACCGCATGTGGGACGCCCAATCGGGCGTCATCCGCATCGACGGCATCGATCACCGCGACATCAAGTTGGCGTCGCTCCGCCGCAATATCGGCGTCGTCTTCCAGGACTCGACGATGTTCTACCGCTCGATCGCCGACAATCTGCGCATCGGTAAACCCGACGCCACCCAGGCGGAACTCGAGGAAGCCGCCAAGCTCGCCGAGGCACACGATTTCATCATGCGCCAGCCGAAGGGTTACGAAACGCTGGTTGGCGAACGCGGCACCACGCTGTCGGGCGGCGAGCGACAGCGGCTTGCCATCGCCCGTGCGCTGCTCAAAGACCCACCGATTCTGATTCTCGACGAAGCGACCAGTGCCCTTGATTCTCTCACCGAGGCGCGCATCCAGAAAGCGCTGAAGACGTTGATGCAGGGTCGCACCACCTTCGTGATTGCCCACAGGCTCTCGACCATCCGCGATGCCGACCAGGTGGTGGTGTTCGAACATGGCCGGATCGTCGAGCACGGCGGCTACCGCGAGCTCGCCGCAACGGGCGGCGACTTCGCTCGCCTCATTTCAACGCAGCAGGCTGGCATAGAATCTGCCTGATATCCCCTTGGCGGGAGTGCGCGGTCCGCCTAAGAGTTGGGCAACGGGGAATCGAACGAGGGGAACGACGACAATGAGCAAACTCGCCAAATGGCTGGTCGGCGTGGCCGCCGCTGCGCTCACGCTAGCAAGCCTGCCGGTTGCGGCACAGACACCGATCAAGTTCACCCTCGACTGGGTGTTTCAGGGTCCGACGGCGCCGTTCCTGGTGGCGCTGGAGAAGGGCTACTACAAGGCCGAGGGGCTCGACGTCACCATGGACCCGGGCCAGGGCTCGGCTGGTGCGGTCCAGCGTGTCGCCACCGGCGCCTACCAGATCGGCTTCGCCGACGTGAACTCGACCATCGAATACAACGCCAAGAACCCGGGCAAGGAAGTCCTTTGCGTCTTCATGGCCTACGATTTTGCGCCGTTCGGCGTCTATGCCCTGAAGAAGAGCGGCATCAAGGGACCGAAGGACCTCGAGGGCAAGAAACTCGGCGCGCCGGTGTTCGACGCCTCCTTCCGCCTGTTCCCCGCCTTCGCCAAGAAGAACGGCATCACCAAGTGGGAGCACGTGAACCTCACACCGCAGCTCAGAGAGCAGAGCTTGGTGCAAGGCACGGTCGACTTCATCTCGGGTCACTATTTCTCCTCGATGCTCGATCTGAAGGCGCGCGGCGTGAAGTTCGACGACATCGTGGCTATGCGCTATGTCGACTACGGCCTCGACGTCTACGGCAACGGCATCGTGATCTCGCCCGAGATGGCCAAGAACGAGAAAGCGGTGAAGGGCTTTATCGCCGCCACACTCAAGGGTTGGAAGGACGTCATCGCCGACAACAAGCTTGGCATCGCTGCCGCCAAGAAGCGCGACCCGCTGATCGACGATGCGCTGGAGACGGAGCGTCTNNGTCTCCGAGGCCTTCGGCCTGCCCGCGGCGCCCGCCCCGGACAAGGTCTTCACCAACAAGTACCTGCCGCCGAAGGCTGATCGGATGGTCGCCAAATAGTGGCTTTCGTCGACCTCGCCGGCGTCAGTCTCACCTATCGTCTCGGCAAGGAAGAGACGCTGGCCCTTGCCGATGCCACACTCGGCATCGACAAGGGCGAGTTCGTCGCCGTGGTCGGGCCCTCGGGCTGCGGCAAGTCGACCATCATGAAGCTGGTTACCGGCCTGCTGCCCGCGTCGGGCGGCGAGGTGAGGGTGGCCGGCCAGAAGGTCGCCGGCCCGATCAAGGGCGTCGGCATGGCCTTTCAGAATCCGACCCTGATGCCGTGGCGCACCACCATGGACAATATCCTGCTGCCCATGGAGGTGGTGGAGCCGCACAAGCGCCGCTTCCGCCGCAGTCGCGCGGAGTATGAAGCGCGTGCGATGAAGCTCTTGGCGACGGTCGGTCTGGCCGACTTCGCGCGCAAATTTCCCTGGCAGCTCTCGGGCGGCATGCAGCAGCGCTCCAACCTCTGCCGCGCCCTGATCCATGAGCCCGAACTCTTGATGCTCGACGAACCGTTCGGCGCGCTCGACGCCTTCACGCGCGAGGAGCTGTGGGGCGTCATGCAGGCGCTGTGGCTGGAAAAGCGCTTCACCGGCGTGCTGGTGACGCATGACCTGCGTGAGGCGGTCTATCTCGCCGACAGGGTCTATGTCATGAGCCGCCGCCCCGGCCGCATTGTCATGAGCAAGAATATCGACATTCCGCGGCCACGAACGCTGGCCACCACCTTCGAGCCACACTTCGTCGAGATCGTCCACGAGCTGCGCGACCGCATCCATCAGGAGCACGCATGAGCACTTTTTTCGACTCCGTCATGCTGCTCGATTGGCCGGTTCTCGCGGCCGGCCTGGCGGCGATCGTGTTCGTCGCCATCATGCTGAAACGCCTCGTCGTGCGGTTCTTCAAATAATGGACGCAAGCATGCGACGCGAAGCGCTGCGGCTGGCCATGCCCTGGCTGGTTATGGCGGTGTTGCTTGTCGTCTGGGAGTTCTGCTGCGTCGTCTTCGAGGTGCCGGAGATCATCCTGCCGCGGCCCAGCAAGGTCTTCGTCGTCTTCTACCAGCGCTTCGACATCCTGATGTCCTTCTGCTGGGACACGCTGTGGACGACGCTGATCGGTTTCCTGCTCGCCATCGCCGGCGGCCTGCTGCTGGGCCTGGCGATCGGCGCCTCGCCGTTCGTCTATAGCGGCCTCTATCCGCTGTTGATCGCCTTCAATGCCGTGCCGAAGGTGGCGATCGTGCCGATCCTGATGATCTGGGTTGGCGTCGGTGCGCTGCCGGCGGTCATCACTGCTTTCGTGATCAGCTTCTTTCCCATCGTGGTCAACGTCGCCACGGGACTGGCCACCATCGAGCCCGAGATGCGCGACGTGCTGCGCTCGCTCGGCGCCACGCGCACCGAGATCCTGACCAAGGTCGGCATCCCGCGCGCCATGCCCTATCTGTTCGCCAGCCTGAAGGTCGCCATTACGCTCGCTTTTATCGGCTCGGTGATCTCCGAGACGGTGGGCGGCAACCGCGGTATCGGCTTTCTCATGCTGTCGGCGGGCGCGCGCAACGATGCGCCGACCACCTTCGCCGGCCTGTTCGCCATCGCCATCATGGGCGTGGCGATGTACGCCGTCTGCGCCATGGTCGAAAAGCGCATGACGCGCTGGGCGTTCCGTGGCGAGATCGTGGGCTAGCTACTCCGCGGCGAGCTTCTTGGGTGCGAGAGTCGTGGGCACGGGCTTGAAGGTCCGCGCAGGTACCGCGAAGCCGCAGCTCGTGCCGTCTATCACCTTGACGTCCTTCTCCCACGGCAGCGCATATTTGCCGGCCGCGAGGTCGTGCATGTAGGTATAGGGGCAATCGCGCGCGCCGCCTTTCACCGCCACGTAACCGCGATGGCCGAACTGATAGATGTTGTTCTCGACGCCCCAGTGAATGCGCGCCTCGTCGCAGAGTCTCGGCCGCACTTCGCCGGTGATGATCTCGTCGGGAATGCCGTTGCCTAAGGTGAGAGGCGTGCCGTCGTAATTCACGATCATGCCTTCGCCCATGGAGTTGAACGAGCCATCGGAACCAGCGAGGCAAACGCTTGCCGTGTACATGAGATTGCAGAAGGCGTTCGACTGGTTGGTGAAGTGCCAGCTCTGGCGGATCGGCGCGGTGTAGCCCGCCGTGCGCAGCATGATGTTGGCGCCCTTGTACGCGGACTCGCGCGCCATCTCGGGGAACATGCCGTCGTGGCAGATGATCAGCGCGATCTTGGAGCCATTGGGTCCGTCGCACACTGGGATGCCTATATCGCCCGGCTCCCACGGCTCGACCGGCACCCAGGGATGCATCTTGCGATAGTAGAGCTTTATCTCGCCCTTGTTGTCGATGATCAGGCCCGAGTTGAACGGATTGCCGTGGGGATTGAACTCCATGATGGAGAAGCAGCCCCAGATGTCGTTGGTAATGCAGGCGTCGCGGAACTTCTCGACCTCGGGCCCGTCGAGCCNNGAAGACGACCAGGTCCATGGTCGCCAGGTTGCGCCGCGCCTTGCCGACCAGCGCGCAAATCCGGTCGGTCTGCCGCGCCAGGTCTTCGGGCGTTACGACGACAGGATTCTGGATCTGCACCAGCCCAATGACTACGCCATCGGGCGCCTTGTTGAGACCGCCTAGACCGCTCATCGCTTCCTCCGTCGGCTGTTGCTTTGCGACGGAGGAGCAAACGGCGTGCCAGCTATTTGTCGGCTATGGCGCCGGCTTCCTTGCGGAATTGGCTAACGGCGCCGCGCGCCGCCATGGCCATCAGGCCGCTGTCATTGGCGATGGTGCAGAACCTGAAGCCCATGCCGATCGCCCGTGCGGCATAGCTTGCCGTGCCGTTGTGGATGCCGGCGAACAGGTTGCGCTTCTTGCAAGCGGCGACCAGCTTTTCGTAGATCTTGAGGACCTGCGGCTCCTCGCGGTCGAGCTTGGGCACCAGGCCGAGCGACAGGCCGAGGTCGGACGGGCCGATGTAGATGCCGCTGATCCCGGGAACGTCGAGGATGGCCTCGATATTGTCGATCGCTTCCTGGGTCTCGATCATCGGGATGACCAGCACCTCGTCATTGGCCGTCGCCTGGTAGGGCGTCGCGTCGCCGTAGGCGCCGGCGCGGATCGGCCCGTTGGAGCGCTTGCCCTTGGGCGGATAGAGCGCATAGGACACCAGCGCCTTGGCCTCGGCTGCGTTGTTGACCATCGGGCAGATCACGCCCCAGGCACCGCCGTCCAGCACCTTGCCGATGATGCCGGGTTCGTTCCACGGCACGCGCACCAGCGGCGTCACCGGATGTTTGTCCATCGCCTGGAAACAGGTGACCATCGACAGGTAATCCTGCACGCCGTGCTGCATGTCGACGGTGACGCTGTCCCAGCCGCACTGCGCCATGACTTCGGCCGAGAAGCCGGCGGGGATGGCGAGCCAGCCGTTGACGCAGGCTTTGCCTGCCTGAAGGCGCCGCTTCAGCATATTGACCATCTCGCGTTTCCCCCTAGTTCGCTTGGATTAAAGACGGTCCGGATCATAGGCGGTCCGACCCCGGGGAGGCCATCGGGCTTTGTCGCTGTGCGGACAGCCTCAGCCCTTGACGGCGCCGGCGGCGAGACCCTCGACGATATATTTTTGCAAGAGCGCCACCAGGATCACGGTCGGGGCTAGCGCCAGCAGACAGATCGCCATCATCAGGTTGAAGAACACGAAGACGTCGCCGACCAGGCTCGCGATTACCACGGGCAAGGTCATGAAGTCGGGGCGGGCGTTCAGGATGAGCGGGATCAGGAGCTCATGCCAGGAAATGATGAACATGATGACGCCGCAGGCGGCCATGGCCGGCGTCGCCAACGGCAGGACGATATGCACAAAGGCGCCGAGGCGCGTGCAGCCATCGATACGCGCGGCCTCCTCGAGCTCGGCTGGGATGGTGTCGAAATAGGGCGCGAGGATCAGGATCGCATAGGGCAGCAGGAAGCCCGTCTCGGCGATGATCACGCCGCTCAGCGAATTCAGCTGGCCGAATGAGCGCATGACNNGAGCCGAACAGCAGCGTCAGGAACGTAACCGAGCTCGCCACCACGGCCGAATTGATGAAGGCGGCATAGAAGCTCTTGATGTTGTCGGGCAAGTACGTTGCCTGCTCGAAGATGCGACCCCTCTGCTGGCCCTTGGTCAGGATGACGGTGAAGTTGTCTAATGTGAACTCGAGCGGCAGCAGGCGGCGGGTGTCGGCCTGCAATGCCTTCTCCGACTGGATGCTGCCAATGAACACCGCCACAAGCGGCAGCAGGATGAAGACGATCACCATCAGGTTGGCGACGTGCAGCATGAGCTTGATCGTGGGCGTGGTCTTGAACATCAGAGCGTCACGCGGCGATAGATGAAGCGCATGTAGACCAGTGCAATGGCGCAGATCATCAAGGCCAGGATGTAAGCCGAAGCCGCGCCCATGCCGAAATTATTCGGCGGCGAGAAGGTGATCTTGTAGCTGTACCAGGCGGCCACCCAGGTGGCATCGCCCGGGCCGCCCTGGGTGATCGCCAGGATCTCCTCGAACACGGCAAAGGCGAAGGCCGTGCGCAGGATCAAGATGATGGCGATGATCTGCTGCAGCATCGGCAGGGTGATCTGCCGGAAGCGATGCCAGGCATTGGCGCCGTCGATCGCGGCTTGCTCGTAGAGCTCGCGCGGGATGCCCTGAAGGGCGGCGTGTACGAGGATGATGGCGAAGGGCAGCGTGCGCCAGACGTAGGGTACCGTGACGGCATAGAGGGCGGTGTCGGGATTGCCCGCCCAGTTGATCGGATTGTCGATCAGGCCGGCGGTGAACAGGATCCTGTTCAAAAAGCCGAACTGGAAGCTGTACAGGAACGACCAGATCAGGCCGTTGCAGATCGGCGGAATGGCATAAGGCAGCAGGATCAGAAAACGCGTGACCCTCGAGGTCCAGATGCCGGTCTGGTTGATCAAGAGCGCGATCGCCACCGCCAGGATGATTTCGCTCGAGACGGTGACGACGGTGAAGACCAGCGTGTTCTTGATGGCGACCCAGAACAGCGGATCCTCGAGTACCCGGCTGTAATTCTCCCAGCCGTTGAACGGGAACTCGCCGCGGCGGAGCTGGGCCAGGCCGACACGATGCACCGACAGGTAGGCGGCGTAGACGATCGGATAGGCCAGCACCAGGCCGAGGCACAGCAGCGTCGGCACATTCATAAAGAACGCGAAGCTGCCGGCCGACATTTCGCGCCGGTACCAGGGCCTGCGGCGCATTCGCGCCGCAGGTATCTCTTGCGCTTGCGTCGTCAGAGCTTCAGACCTTGCGCTTGGCGTCGGCGATGCCCTTGATCAGGTTGTCGCAGCATACGTCGGCGGTGATCTGGCCGGTCAGGCACTTCTGGACTTCGATGTTGAGCTGGTCGGTCCACGGGAAATGCCAGGGCTGATAGATCGACGAGCAGACTTCGCCAATATAGGCCGACTTGTCCCAGATCTTCAGGATCTCCGGGACGTCACCCCACGGCGCCCAGCCCGTCTTGATCGCGTCGCTGTTCATTACCGAGGTGTAGCCGGAGCCCAGCATCGCCTCCTTGGCGAGCGCGATCGCTTGCGTATAGTTGCCGTCCTTGGTCTTGCCGCCGAGATACTGCAGCAGCTTCCACGCCCATTCCTTGTTGCGGTTGGCCGAGCACAGAAAATAGACGTGTGCGTCGGCGATCGTCTTGCCGTCGCCCGGCGAGCCATGGACCTTGACCTTGCCGGCGATCGGCGACTGCGCCGGGTCGTTGCAGATGTTGAGGCCGTAGTGGTGGTTGGGCCCGCGATAGAGGTTCTTGCCCGCGCCGAACGCCTTGGCGCCCGAGGTGAACTGCACCTTGAGCGATTCGGGGTCGGCGATGTCGAGGCCCTTCTCGAAGGTGTTGGCCCACCATTTCAGGGTCTCGCGGGCGACCGATCCGGCACCCAGCATGTGGTTGCCCTGCTTGTCGAAGAACACGCCGCCCTTGTTCCAAGTCATCTGGTACCAGGTGCCGGGCAGCTGCTCGAGGCCGACGCCGGCGATCCACAGGATGGGATAGCGCGACACGCCGTCCTTCTTGGCCTTGATGCAATGCTCGATCAACTCGTCGTAGGTGGCGAACGGCTTGTCGATCTTCAGCTTCTCCAGCATGTCGGAGTAGTAGTTCCACACCCATGCGGTGGCGAAGTAGGGCAGGCCCATGAGCTTGCCGTTGACGATGGCCACCTGCTTGGTGAAGGGCGTGAAGTCCTTGGCGTAGTCGGCGGCGCCCGGCAGGTCGTCGAGCGGCTCGACCAGGCCTTGGCTCACGAAGTTGGGGAACGAGAACGGCGAGGATTGCGAGACGTCGATCTTTTCGCCGGCGGCGAACATGGTCGCGAGCTTGGTCGGATGGTCGTTGAAGGCGGAGATCGTCCCGTCGACCTTGACGCCCCAATCGGCCTCGAACTGCTTTGAGATTCGCGTGTAGATGTCGCCATAGGTCCAAACCACGAAGTTGAGGCGGTCGACCTTGCTCGTGGGAGCCACACTCCACGGCCCGGCCGGTTGGCCGAAAGCCGCGCCCGACATTCCCGCCAAGCCCAATCCGCCAGCGGCCGCAAGAACGCGGCGGCGGCTCAACTCCCATTTGCCGATCAGATCGTCAGTCATGCTGTCCCCCTCTCGGCGCCGTCCTGCAAGAAGTGCGCCGCTGTGCTAGAGCCAGCCTATGACGCTTTTGTCGCTGAGGACAGGCCGGCTTGCCGTCGACCTCGCGCCGTCTGCGGGCGGCTCGATCGCGCGCCTGGCCTGGGACGGTCGCGATGTGCTTCGGCCCATGGCAGAGGCAGAGATTGCCTCGGGCAAAGGCAATAATGCCTCGGCCTATCCGCTGGTGCCGTTCTCGAACCGCATCGCCGGCGGACGGCTGGACTTCGAGGGCGAGAAAATTCACCTCGAGCGCAATTGGTCCGGCGTGAACCACCCGATGCACGGCGACGGCTGGAGCCATGGTTGGCAGGTCGGCCACAGCGACGAGTGCTCGGCCGAGATCGCCTATACGCATGAACGCGCCGGCGAACGGGGCGGCTGGCCGTTTCGTTATCGCGCGACGCAATCGTATCGCGTGGACGATGATCGGCTCAAGATTCGCATCGCCATCGAGAACCTCGAGGACCGCTCGGTGCCGGCGGGCATCGGTCTGCACCCGTTTTTCGTACGCGAGCCGGACACCGAACTGGCCTGTCGCGCGACGGACGTCTGGCTCGCCGACGCCGAGATCCTGCCGACGGAGCGTGTCGCCGTGCCGCCGAAATGGGACTTCACCACGTCGCGTCGTGTGAACCACGTCGTTCTCGACAATTGTTTCGACGGATGGGATGGCCGTGCCGCCATCGTGTGGCCGCGCCGCAAGCTGCGTCTCGTGCTCGAGGCGACGGAGCCGTTTCGCCATCTCGTCGTGTTTATTCCGCCGGATCGTCCCTTCTTCTGCGTCGAGCCGGTCAGTCACGCCAACGGCCAGATCGGCCGGACGCGCCTTGCCGCTGGCGCCACGCTGGCCGGCGAGATCACCTTTCGACTCTCAGACCTGTGAGGATCCATGCCGCCCTTCGCTTCCTATCCCAGCCTTCGCGACCGCACCGTCTTCATCTCCGGCGGCGGTTCGGGCATTGGCGCTTCGATCGTCGAGCATTTCGCCGAGCAGGGCTCGAAGGTCGCCTTTGTCGACATTGACGACGCAGCTTCCACGGCGCTGGTGAAGAAGATCGGCGCCTCGGGCCATCCGGCGCCGCTCTACCGCAAATGCGATGTGCGAGACATCAAGGCCTATCAGGTGGTGCTCGCCGAGACCGCGGCCAAGCTCGGCGCCATCACCGTGTTGGTGAACAACGCCGCGCGCGACGATAGGCATGTGCTCAAGGACGTGACGCCGGATTTCTGGGACGAACGCATCGCCGTCAACCTACGGCACCATTATTTCGCCATCCAGGGCGTGGCGCCTGGCATGAAGAAGGCGGGCGGGGGCTCGATCGTCAATTTCAGTTCCGTCAGCTACCACACCATGACACCGGACCTGTCGGTCTATCAGGCAGCCAAGGCGGCGGTGATCGGTATGACGCGCGGGCTGGCGCGCGACCTCGGCCCCGACAAGATCCGTCTCAATGCCATCACGCCGGGCTGGATCATGACCCAGCGTCAGATCGATCTGTGGCTGACGCCGGAGGCCGAGGCCGACCTGATGAAGACGCAATGCCTCAAAGAGAAGGTGTACCCGCCCGACATCGCCCGCATGGTGCTGTGGCTTGCTGCTGACGACAGCCGGCTCGTCACCGCGCAGAACTTCACGGTCGATGGCGGAAGAAGCTGATGCGCGTCCTGATCCGGGACGAATTGCATGATAACCTGACGCCCGAAGTGGAACGCAGCGTGAGTTCGGTCCGCAAGACCGAACGGGTCGAGGGCGCGGTCCTGTCGCCCGACGACGCGACCCGCTTCTATCTCAGCCAGACCAAGCGAATTTTCATGTCCCTGGCTGCCATCGTCCTGGTGCTGAGTCTCGGCCTCGCGCTTCTGGCTGATCCGCACGACTGGGCGATCACCATCGGCTGCGCAATCGCAACGAACGTCGCGTTGGCACTGGTGTTCGTCATCATGCTGCGCCGCCGCGGCCGGATCTGGAATGCAACGCTGAGCGCACACGCCTCGGGCCTACCGCCAGTCGGCACTGCGATCGTCGTCGACGGGCCGGGGTTGAGCCTCGGTGGCAGGACGATTCCCTGGTCGGCGCTGCGTATCGATCAGGTTGACTTCAACGAAGTCAGAGGCAACCGCTACGCCGTCGCCTACTTTATCGAGCGCCTGTCGCTTGCCACCGCGACCGACGTCGTCGTGCTGGATGCCGCCATGATTGCCAAGGGCCGCCTTCTGATCGGCAACGCCTGGGTGCGGCTGCGGCCGCAGCTGGTCGCTGCACCTCAGGGAATTTCGTAGATCGCCATTTCCGAAGCGATGCCGCGCAGCGCGTGATGCTTGGCCATCGGCTTTTGTCCCGCGGCCGCGAGCAGGGTGGCGCTGTCGGGATGGCCGACGACGGCGTTGGTCGCCAGGATCGACTGTGTCAGCGCCAGGCCCTGGACGCGCGAGGCGATGTTCACCGTCTGGCCGAAGTAGTCCTGCCGTTCGTTGAGGGTCACGGCAAGACAGGGTCCCTCGTGAATGCCGATCTTGAGCAGCAAATCTTCACTGCCATGCGAGGCGTTGAGCGTTCGCATCGCATCACGCATGCGCAGTGCGGCGGCAAGCGCCCGATCGGGCGTCGGGAAGGTCGCCATCACCGCGTCGCCAATGGTCTTGACCACGGCGCCGCCTTCGCTCGCCACGATCTCGTGCAGGGTGCGGAAATGCTCGCGCACCAGGTCGAAGGCGGCGAGATCGCCGACCCGCTCGTAGAGCTCGGTCGAGCCCTTGAGGTCGGTGAACAGGAAGGTGAGGCTGGTGATCTTCAGCCGCTGGTCGACGTCAAGCGTGTCGGTGCGATAGATGTCGCGGAAGGTCTGGTTGGACAGCAGGCGCTTAGCAGTCACGAACGGCCGGCGCTTGCCGATGAAGCGGTGCATGGCGTCGTTGGCGACCCACACGGCGGGCAGCACCCGCGCGCCGGTCCGGTTCTCCAGCGTGAGCCGCAGCGGTCCCGGGCGCATCTCCATTGTGCCGGTCGGTGCCCGCACATTGTTGTAGACTAGGGTCAGGCTCTGCCGCTCGCGCGTCGGGACGCCTTTCACATCGATGAACTGCGCGGCATGCGTCACCGGCTCGAAGACGATGATGAATTCCGCCGGCAGCTGCAGCGACAGGATCGCCTTGTCGCCGGCCGGCAGCTCGACGGCATCGAGCGTGAGCTCCTGGATAGTCGCCTCGAGGGCGTCCTCCGGCAGGTCGACTCCTGAACCCCAGAAGATCTGGCGGAGATATTCCCAGATCGGCAGCTCATTCGGATTGTGACCGGCGATCCGGCGCACCCGTGAACTGACGGTGAAGCTCACCTCGACCATTTCGTCGAGCGTCGGCTCGTAGCCCGCGGCGCAGAGCGCACAATGATAGTCGCCGGAGCGCACGCTCTTCAGCGAGGCGGTGGCGCCCAGCACGCCGCCGCAGCCCGGACACAACACATTCCACGACATCTCGAACAGGCCGATCCGGGCGGCGTGAAGGAATGCGGTGATCGCCCGCTCCTCGTCGAGAGCCTCGCGTCGGGCGAAGTCGAGCACGTTGATGCGGCTCAGCCGGTAATCAGGCGCGTCGCGGACCAGCCGTTCGAGGGCTGCCACGCAGTCCGCATCGGCGGACTGCCTCAGGACGGCGAACAGGGCTTGCGCTTCGCTCATGCCCGAACGCTACGCCCAAACGCGGCTTACCGATATGGCGCGTCCATTCGAATAAATGTGCGCCGGTCGTGAAGCCTTCGTGATCAGAGACCCGCNNTGCGCCATGCGTTCGGTTTCGGCGAAACTGCGCAACCGGTCCTGGCGGCAGGCCACGACCAGCGACGGGCAGGCGATGCGTTCGAGATCAGCGTAGCCGTCGCGGCGAACCAGGGCCGCCTGTTTGGCGCGCACGCCAGAACCCAGCCGCCGCTGCATGCCGCGCAGNNGGTTGCCGGGCTGCCAACCCGCCTTGCGCCGCGCGGTCTCGTCGTCCGAATAACCACGCGCCGAGGAGGCGACGAAGGCCACGCCCGTCACGCGCTGCGGCGCCATCAGGGTAAGCACGCGGGCGACGAACCCGCCCATCGAGAAGCCGACCAGCACGAATGTCTCGGGCGACTCCGCCAGCACGCGCCGCGCCATGCCGTCGAGCGTGTCGTCCTGGTAGACGTTGCCGTAGCGCACCTCACCCAGGCGCGCGAGGTCGGCCGCCATGTCGGCCCACAGCTGGGCATCGCACATGAAACCGGGCAGGAGGACGAGAGAGCGCGCGTTCAAGATTCGAGCAGCCACTTCCGTTCGCTCATGAACCGTGCCGTGGCGAGGCCGAGCGCCATCGCGCCCACGACAAACGCCGCCAGTACGGCCGGCTGCAGGCCGGCGAGGACGTTGCCCTGGCCGAACAGCACGACTGCCTGGAAGGCGTAGGCACCGGGCACCATGATGATGATGCCCGGTACGGTGAGCGCGATGCGCGGCTCGTGCAGACGCGAGCGGGCAAACGAGGCCAGCAGGCCGACCGCCAGCGCACCGACGAAGGTCGCCGGGGCGAGCGCAAAGCCGCTGTCGTGCAGCGCCAGCCGCAGCTCGTTGCCCACCAGGGCAAGCCCACCGACGGCCAGCACGGTGCGCAATGAGCTGTTGTAGAGAATGGCGAAGCCGCAGCCGCCCAGCACACTGGCGATCGCCCGCCACAACAGCGTCGCGGCAAGACTATCGGGCAGTGGCGGCGGTGCCGCGGCAGCCGAGAAGCCGGCGAGGGCGGCCACGATGCCGAGGCCGAAGGCGGCCGCCAGCAGAAGAACCATTCCGTAGGTCAAACGGACGATGCCGGCGACGGTCTGGTGCTGCAGCAGGTCGAGCAGGGCCGCGACCAGCGGGAAGCCCGGCACCAGGAACAGTACGGCGGCGACGATCCCCACGCCATGGTCCGACGGTAGCCCGACCTGAACCAAAAGCCGGGCGACGAGATAATAAAGACCGGCGGCGACCAAGCCGCACGCCGCGGTGACGGCGTACTGGTTCAGACGCTGGCGAAACAATAGCATGCGCAGCGCCTGGCCGGCTCCGCCGGCGACGAAGGCTGCCAACACAGCAGGCAGGCCGCCGCCGTTGAGATAACCGAATGCGCCCGAGGCGAAACCCACGGCGACTGCCACGACCAGGATCGAACGCAGGGCGGTCGTAGCCTCGATGGCGTTGAGTTGTGCTGCAAGCGTGGCCGGCGCCAGCCCCGGTTTACTGTCGCGGGCCAGCCGCTCCAGGGCGCCCAGCCGCCAAGCGTCGATACCCAGGGAATCCACTTCGCTCGCGAGCGTGACGTGCTCGCCGTCGCGCCAGACGGTGGCGGTCATGCCGCGGACCGTGATGTGCAGTGACAATCGCTCGATGCCGAGGCTGGTCGCGATCAGGCCCATCGCTTCGCGCACGCGGAATGCCGCGTCGCCGGCGCGCAGCATCAGGGCGCCGAAGCGCAGCAGGCCTTCGAGGGCTTCGGTGAGAGGAGCGGCGCCGGTCAAATGTCGTGCAGGCCCAGGACTTGCGCCGTGTCGTTGCGTACCCGCCGCAGCAGCGCCGCATCGGTCTTCAGGTCCTGGCCATAGGAGGGGATCATCTCCTTCAACTTGGGCTCCCAGTGACCGACGAGCTGCTTGTGGAAACAGTTTTCCAGCATATGGACTATGATCCACACCGCCGTCGACGCGCCGGGCGAGGCGCCAAGCAGGGCCACGATCGAGGAGTCGGCCGAATGAACGATCTCGGTGCCGAAATTCAGCGTGCCGGTGTGGAGGCGATCCTTCTTGATGATCTGCACGCGCTGGCCCGCGACATCGAGCTCCCAGTCGGACTCCTTTATCGCCGGATAGAAGTCGCGCAGCGCCTTGTAGCGGTGCGCCGAGCTTTGGAAGACCTGGCCGAGCAGGTATTCCTCGAGCGGGAAGTTGTCCCGCGCCACGGCGAGCAGCGGCAGGATGTTGTCCGGCCGGATCGAGAACGGCAGGTCGAAGAACGAACCGTGCTTCAGGAACTTGGTCGAGAAGCCGGCATAGGGGCCGAACAGCAGCCAGCGCTTGCCGTCGATGATGCGCGTGTCGAGATGGGGTACCGACATCGGCGGCGAGCCGCTGGCGGCCATGCCGTAGACCTTGGCGGTGTGGCGCTCGGCCACCTCGGGCTTGCCGCAGCGCAGCCAGATGCCGCTCACCGGGAAGCCCGCGAAGCCGTTGCCTTCGGGAATGCCGGACTTCTGCAGGAGCTGCAGGGCCGCACCACCCGCGCCCAGGAAGACATAGTGGGTGTCGATGGTGCGCTTCTGGCCGTTGAGTTCATTCTTGACCTCGATCCGCCATCCGCCGTCCGGCAGGCGCTTGAGGCCGGTCACCATCTCGGAGAAATGAACGGCGAAGCCGTTCTGCTTGCCGAGGTACTCGAGTAGGTTCTTGGTCAGCGCGCCGTAGTTCACGTCAGCGCCGTTGACGATGCGGGTAGCGGCAACCGGCTGTTTGGGATCGCGGCCCTCCATGATCAAGGGCGCCCATTCGGCGATCTTGGCGTGATCCTCGGTGTACTCCATGCCCTGGTAGCAGTGATGGGCGCTCATCGCGGCGTGGCGCTTCTTCAGGAACGCCTGGCGATCTGTGCCGATCACGAAGCTCATGTGCGGCACGGGATGGATGAAGCTGTCGGGTGTGGCGATCGCGCCTTTGCGGATGAGGTACGACCAGAACTGGCGCGACATGTCGAACTCGACATTGACCTCGAGCGCCTTGGCGATGTCGACGCTGCCGTCGGCCGTCATCGGCGTGTAGTTGAGCTCGCAGTTGGCGGCGTGGCCCGTGCCGGCATTGTTCCAGGCACCCGAGCTTTCCTGCGCCTCGCCCGGCATCCGCTCGATCATCTCCAATTTCAGGTGAGGCTGCAGCTCCTTGAGGAACACGCCGAGCGTGCTGCTCATGATGCCGGCGCCGACCAGCACCACATCGACTTTCTCATTGCTCATGGATTTGCCTTTGCCGCCTTGAAGGGAACNNTTCAGGATGAAATGCTGCTTGGCGCGCGTTTGGAAGTCCAAGGTCCCGCTCAAGGTGATGACGAGCTGGCGGACCGGGGCGGTGTGCCAGTCGAGGGTTCCGCCGGATGCCGTCTCCTGGAACGACACGGTCGTGACGGGCATCTTTCCGCTCAGGAGATCGCCGTGGACGCCGGATTCGAGGGCGATCTGTCCCTCTTCGAAATGAGACTCCCCGTCGCTTCCGGTCCATAGGTGAACGCATCTGGTCATGACATCATTCCTCACCCTCCGGCGGCAGCGTACCGCCCTTTCGCTGCTGCGTCGCGTTTGTTAGCGTCGGCGCCCTCCCGACCTCGAAAACAAGGAAAACAACATGGCGGACGTTCGCAAGGAATTCGACAGCCTCGGCGAGGTGAACGTTGCGGCCGACAAGCTGTGGGGTGCCCAGACCCAGCGCTCGCTGGAGCATTTCAGCATCGGTAAGGACCTGATCCCGCGCGAGATGATCACCTCCTATGCCGTGCTCAAGAAGGCCTGCGCCAACGCTAATCTCGCCGGCAAGCGGCTCGAAGCGCCCGTCCACAAATTGATCCTGCAGGTCTGCGACGAGATCCTGGCCGGCCAGCACCATGACATGTTTCCGCTCCACGTTTGGATGACCGGCAGCGGCACACAATTCAACATGAACGTGAACGAGGTGATCTCCAACCGCTGCTGCCAGCTCGCCGGCACGCCGCTTGGCGCCAAGAAACCGGTCCATCCCAACGACCACGTCAACATGTCCCAGTCGTCGAACGACACGTTTCCATCGGCGATGTATGTCGCGGCGGCGGTCGAGACGACCAAGCGGCTGGTGCCCGCGGTCAAGGCGCTGCGCGACGCCATCGACGCCAAGGCCAAGGCGTGGGCCGACATCGTCAAGATCGGCCGCACCCACATGCAGGATGCCACGCCGATCACGCTGGGTCAGGAATGGTCGGGCTATGCCGGCATGCTGACCGACGACCTGGAGCGCATCGACGACGCCTTGAAGGGCGTCTATCGCCTGGCGCTTGGCGGTACGGCGGTCGGCACGGGCATCAATGCAGCGCCCGGCTTTGCCGAGGCGGGCGCCGCCGAGATCGCCAAGCTGACGGGCCTGCCGTTCGTGACGGCGCCCAACAAGTTCACCGTGCAGGGCTCGCACGATGCGCTTGTCCAACTCTCCGGCACGTTCCGTACGTTGGCCACCTCACTCTACAAGATCGCCAACGACATCCGTCTGATGTCGTGCGGCCCGCGCGCCGGGTTCGCCGAGCTGATCATTCCCGAGAATGAGCCCGGCTCCTCGATCATGCCGGGCAAGGTCAATCCGACCCAGGCCGAGGCGCTCACCATGCTCTCGGTGCAGGTCATGGCCAACGATGTCGCGGTGGGCTTCGGCGGTGCCGGCGGCTATCTCGAGATGAACGTCTACAAGCCGCTGATCATCTTCAACATCACCCATTCGATCACGCTGATGACCGACGGCTGCACCAACTTCCGCAAGTTCCTGGTCGAGGGCGCCAAGCCCAACCTCAAGAAAATCACCGAGTATGTCGATCGCTCGCTGATGTTGGTGACGGCGCTGGCGCCGGTCATTGGCTACGACAAGGCCTCGCAGATCGCCCACCACGCCATGGATCACGACCTCACCCTGAAGGCGGCGGCGCTCCAGCTCGGTTTCGTGAGCGAAGCCGAGTTCGATCGCATCGTCGATCCCAAGAAGATGGTGAGTCCTTACGTCGCCAGCGAGAAGTAGCTAACGAACGGTTCGGCCGAGACGCGCCAGCAGGATCATGGCGCCGAGCGAGATCGTCGCCAGGACGAAGACCAGCCACAGCGCGCTTGTCGTGCCGAAGTTGGCGAGCACCGACGCCAGCACCGGCGGTGCCGCCGCCGAGACGATGCCCTGGGGCAGGGCGAGCCGGCCCATGTAGGCGCCAAATTGTGCGCGTCCGAACAGGGCGAGCGGCAGCGTGGCGCGCTGCACGGCCTTGAGCCCGTTCGAGACGCCGTAGGCCACGACGACCACCAGTGCCACAACGAAGAGGTCGCCCCACAGCAGCGCGAGGCCGAGGCCAACAGGCAGCATGAACGAGCCGAACACGGCGGACCTCATGATCGAGTAGCGATGGCCGAACATCAGCTCGAAGATGCGGATGCTGACCTGTGCTGGGCCGATCATCGAGGCCAGCAGCAGCGCCGAAGCGGGCGAATGGCCGAGTTCGCGCAGCATCTCGATCATCTGCAGCTGCACGCCGGTGAAGACGAAGGAGCCGAAGGAGAGGCTGAGCGACAGCAACAGGAAGACCCGGCTGCGGTCGGCGGGCGCTATGCCATCCGCAACAGCCGCTGTATTGGCAGTGGGCGGGTGCACGGGCGGACGGTGCGGCAGGATCAGGAAATGGATCGGCGCACAGGCCAGGAGGTGGATCGCGGCGTAGATCAGCAGCGTGTTGCGCCAGCCCACCGCGGCGTCGAGCACGCCGGTCACCGGCCAGAAGATCGTCGAGGCAAGCCCGCCGATGATGGTCAGCATGGCAATCGCCTGGCGCGCGCGCGGGCCCGCGACCTGGACCAGCGCGATGCTGGAGGGCGTGCTGAGCGCCAGGGTCGAGGCAATGCCCATGACGGCCCAGCAGGCGAGGTAGCTCACGGCCCCCTGGCTGAAGGAAAGTGCTGCGAGCGCCAGCGCATAGACCATCGAGCCTGTCGTCATCAGCAGACGCGCGCCGGTGCGGTCGACGATCCCGCCGATGCGAGGAGCGCAGAGGGCGCTCACGGCGAACATCACGGTGATGCCGGCGAACACCATTTCGGCGGGAATGCCGAGTGCGTCCTGGATGTGTCGTCCGAGGACCGAGGGCATCAGATAGGTCGTGCCCCAGCCGACGATCTGGGTGAAGCCGAGGCCGAGGGTGACGCGGACCGTCGGCGAGACGATCACGCTGGACTCACGCGGCTCTGGCTTGTTCGGGATAGAGTGACAGCAATCCGGCTTCGCTCGCCGTGCAGACGCCGCGCTCGGTGATGAGGCCGGTCACCAGCCGCGCCGGAGTGACGTCGAAGGCCGGATTGGCGGCGGGGCTGCCTTCGGGAAGGATATCGACCGTCACCACCTCACCAGTCGCGCTGCGGCCCGTCATGCGCGAGACCTCGTGGGCATGGCGCTCCTCGATCGGGATCTCGCGGTGGCCATCGTCGATCGTCCAGTCGATCGAGGGATAGGGTACGCCGACGTAAAACGGTACGCCGTTGTCGTGCGCCGCCAGCGCCTTGAGATAGGTGCCGATCTTGTTGCAGACGTCGCCGCGCCGGGTCGTGCGGTCGGTGCCGACGATGCAGAAGTCGACCCGCCCGTGCTGCATCAGATGACCGCCGGCATTGTCGGCGATCACGGTGTGCGGCACGCCATGCTTGCCGAGCTCCCAGGCCGTTAAACTGGCACCCTGGTTTCTCGGCCGCGTCTCGTCGACCCAGACGTGGATGGGCATGCCGGCATTGTGCGCCTGGTAGATCGGCGCCAGGGCTGTGCCCCAGTCGACGGTGGCGAGCCAGCCGGCATTGCAGTGGGTCAGTGCATTGATGCGGTCGCCGTGCGGCTTGAGGCGGCGGATCTCCGCCAAGCCGTTCTCGCCGATGCGGCGGCAGATCTCGACGTCTTCGTCGCAAATCTCGGCAGCCCGCTTGTAGGCCGCCTCGCGTCGCTTGGCCGGCGGAAGAGGTGACAGTAGGGCGCGCAGATCGTCGAGCGCCCAGCGCAGGTTGACGGCGGTCGGCCGCGACGCCAGCAACGCCGCGTGCGCTTTGGCGAGCATGGCATCGGACGGGTCGGTTGCCATGGCGAGCGCCATGCCGTAGGCCGCCGCCGCGCCGATCAGGGGCGCGCCGCGCACGATCATGGTGCGGATGGCGCGCTCGGCGTCCTCCGCGGTCTTGAGGTCGCGGACAACAAACTTGTGCGGCAACAAGGTCTGATCGATCGCTTGGACGGTCGTGCCGTCGGCGCCGAGCCAGATGGTGCGATAAGGTTTGCCGTCGACTTTCATGCCGCCAGTTTAGACGGCGCGTGCCACCGCGTCGATGATCGCCGCCGCATCGAGTTTGTAGGTGCGATAAAGGTCGGCGATGTCGCCGGACTGGCCGAAAGTCTCGATGCCGAGCGGCACGACTCGCTGGCCGCGCACCGATCCCAGCCACGACAGCGCCAGCGGATGGCCGTCCATCACGGTGATGATGCGGGCATCGCGCGACAAGGGCGCCAGCAGGCGCTCGATGGGGCTGGGCGCACGATCGACCACGCCCGCGGTGCGGCCGCGATTGCGCTGGGCGGCGAGCCAGTCGGCATGCAGGCGGTCGGGCGAGGTCAGCACCAATAGACCGGCACCGGCGAAATCGCGCGCGACGCTCTCGTGCGCGGCAATGGCTTCCGGCGTCACCGCGCCCATGGCCACAATCGCCACGTCGGCATCGGGCGCGGGCAGGACGTACCAGTAGCCGCCGGACACGATGTCCGCCTGCTGCGCGTCGCTCAGCATGCGCTCGGGCTGCGGCAGGCTGCGGGTCGAGAGCCGCAGGTAAATCGACGAGCCCTTCGGTTGCTGCATATGGTCGAGGCCGAAGCGCATCAGGATGGCCAACTCGTCGACATAGGTCGGCTCATAGGACAGCAGACCGGGCTGGCCGATGCCGATCAGCGGCGTGTGGATGCTCTGGTGGGCGCCGCCCTCGGGCGCGAGCGTCACGCCCGACGGGGTGGCCACGATCATGAATCGTGCATCCTGGTAGCAGGCGTAGTTCAGCGCATCGAGGCCGCGGGCGATGAAGGGATCGTAGAGCGTGCCGATCGGCAGCAGGCGCGTGCCGAACAGCTCGTGGCTGAGGCCAAGGGCTGCGAGTTCGATGAACAGGTTGTTCTCGGCAATACCGAGCTCGATGTGTTGTCCCTTGGGAGTCTTGCGCCAGAGTTGGGCCGACACGACCTTTAGTTCGCGGAAGACATCCTCGGCCTCGGTATGCCCGAACAAGCCGCGCCGATTGATCCAGGCGCCCAGGTTGGTCGAGACGGAAACGTCGGGCGAGGTGGTGACGATGCGCCGCGACAGCTCGCTGTCTTCGGCGGCAATGGCGTTCAGGATCTTGCCGAAGCCTTCCTGGGTGCTCGACTTCTTGTCGTTCGGCTTGGGCAGTGCGGGCGCAATGGCGATCGTCGGTGCCTCGGTGCGGCGGCGGCCTTCGGCATTGAAGGGTGCTTCCTTGAGGAAGGCCTCGATCTCGGCCGGCGGCACGGTGAGGCCGGCGAACTTGTCCCATTCGCGGCCGTCGTCGATCGCCATGCCTTTCTTGAAACCCGCCATCTGGTCGAGCGTCATCAGGCCGGAGTGATTGTCCTTGTGGCCGGCGAAGGGCAGGCCCTGGCCCTTGATGGTGTAGGCGATGAAGCAGGTCGGCGTGTCGTCGTCGATGCCTTCGAAGGCGTCGAGCACGGCCTGCATGTCATTGCCGGCGAGGTTGGTCATCAGCCGATGAAGCGACGCATCGTCGTGCTGCTCGAGGATGCGTCGCACACCGGGATACTGGTTAAGGTCGCGGTTCAGCGCCTCGCGCCAGCCCGCGCCGCCCATATAGACCAGCGCCGAGTAGAGCGAGTTGGGGCAGGCGTCGATCCAGTCGCGCAGATGCGCGCCGTCGGGCTGGGCGAAGGCTGCTTCCAGGAGCTTGCCGTACTTCAGGGTGACGACGCGCCAGCCGACCAGCTCGAACATCTCGCCGATGCGCCCGAACAGCCGGTCGTTAGCCACGCCGTCGAGGCTCTGGCGGTTGTAGTCGATCACCCACCAGAGATTGCGAACGTCGTGCTTCCAGCCTTCGAGCAGGGCTTCGAAGATGTTGCCCTCGTCGAGCTCGGCGTCGCCGACCAGCGCCACCATGCGTCCTGTCGGGCGATCCGCGGGTGCGAGGTTCTTCAAGCGCACATAGTCCTGCACGATCGAGGCGAACAGCGTCATGGCGACGCCGAGGCCGACCGAGCCGGTAGAGAAATCGACGTCGTCGGTGTCTTTGGTGCGCGACGGATAAGACTGTGCGCCGCCCAATGCCCGGAACTGTTCGAGCTTCTGCTGCGTCTGGTGGCCGAACAGGTACTGGATGGCGTGGAACACCGGCGAGGCGTGCGGCTTTACCGCCACCCTGTCTTCTGGCCGCAGCACCGAGAAATAGAGCGCCGTCATCACCGTAGCGAGCGAGGCGCACGACGCTTGGTGGCCACCGACCTTGAGCCCGTCGCGGTTGGGCCTCAGGTGATTGGCGTGATGGATGGTCCAGGCGCTCAGCCACAGGACCTTGCGCTCCAGCTCGCGAAGCAGGCGCAGACGTTGCACAGGGGCCAGCGTGGTCATGAGCACTGAGTACGCCTGGATAAGGGGAAAATCCTTGCGTTTGGACCTCTAAAGGCTCTGTATAGGGTAGAATTGCACCAAAATCAGGAAATTTGAGCAATGATCTCCCTAGATGCCATCGACCGCCGCATCCTCGAACGCCTCCAGCATGACGGCCGCCTCAGCAACGCCGATCTCGCGGAAAAGGTCGGCCTCTCGTCCTCGCCGTGCTGGCGGCGGGTCAAGGCGCTGGAGGAGGCGGGCGTCATCAAGGGCTATGCGGCACTTCTGGACGCCAAGTCGGTCGGGCTGTCGGTCAACGTCTTTATGAGCGTATCGCTTTCGACGCAGAACGAGAAATCGCTGAAGGACTTCGAGCGCGCCGCCGCCCTGCGGCCCGAGGTCATGGAGTGCTACCTGATGACCGGCAACAGCGATTACCTGCTGCGCGTCGTGGTGCCCGACCTCGAAGCCTACGAACGCTTCGTCATGGACTTCACCAAGATCGCGGGCATCGCCCAGATCAGGAGTTCATTCGCGCTGCGACCCGTGAAGCAGGGGACGGCGCTGCCGCTCGCCTGATAGGCTCCGCTTCGGAGGAAACAGCCATGGTGACACCGGTCGTTTTCGATCCCACCGTCGGACGCCAGTTCGTCAAGTACGCCCGTCTGGTCGTCGGCCGCAGCTATGTCCACAACACGCTGGGCAACATTGTAATGCGTGTGCTTCATCCCGACTTCCCGCATGGCCTTGCCTATACCAAGCATGCCGAGATCTCGCTTGAGGAAATGGAGGAGGCCAATATCGTCGTCACCGACGTGCCGACCAGCAGGATCGTGTGGGGCGAGCGCATGACGAGCGTCGGCCACAATCTCAGCCGCGAGATTTTGCGGCTGCGCCCCGACATCAACGCCACTATCCACGTGCATGACGACGCCGTGCTGTCGCTCTATAGCTCCGGCGCGCCGCTCGAATTCAAGGTGCTGTCGCTCGATCCGCCCTTCGTGCTGGGCAAGCCGGTGCATTTCGTGCCTGCCCATGTCGACGTCGAGGCCGATGTGAGTTCGGTCGCAGGCTTCGTGCAGAACACCAATGCGATCGTGCTGGTCGGGCACGGCCTCACCACCTTCGGCCGCAACGTGTCGGAGGCCTACCATCGTCTCAACACGCTCACCGCCGAAGTGCGCCGCGTGCTGGCGGCCGAGCAGCATGCGAGCGTCACCGGCACCAGGCCCACCTACCGCTCGCAGGCGGAGATAGAAGAAATGTACCGTTTTGCCGAGCGCATCATCTATCCGACGCGCGCCGACAACGTCATGCACGACGAAGCGGCGGAATAGATGGCCGACCAGAGTCAACCACCCGGCCCACCCATCGGTACTGCTATCCTGCTGGTGCTGGCGTTCGTGCTCTATGCCGGCATGATGGGCAGTCTGTCCGATGCCCCCTATAGCGACGCCATGGGGCGCAGCCTGGCTGTGGCCTTTGGCGCGATCATCGGCACCGTGCTGTGGATCGTGCTGGCTGTGCTGCTGATCATCTCGGCGGTCAAGGGCAGCATGTCCATCTGGGGCAAGATCGGTTGCTTCATCCTGCTGCCGGCGTCGCTCGTCGCCATGTGGATGGCGGCCGACGCCTGGGGCAACCGCGACTATTCGGCGATCTGGATCCCGGCCCTGCTGCCACCCTTGTTTGTCCTCTACGCCGTGCGGGCGCGCTTCCCGTCGCTCGGCCGCAAGGTCGGCGAGGGCGTCGCGAACATCGTGCTGGGCGGCGCCATCCTGCTGCTGACCGCCACGCCATTGGTCAAATCGGTGATTCCGGTGCCGCGCGATCCCGCGGCCGAAGCGCGGGCGATGGTCGAGGAAAAGGCACGGATCGAACGCGAGGAGCAGAGGGTGCACGACGCCGAGAAGCGCGAGGAGACGGAGTTCGCGGCCCTCGGGCCCGACTCGTCGATGAGCGCCTACTTTCCCTTTCTCAACAGCAACCGCTTCTCCAAGCAGGCACTGGCAGGCATCCGCGCCGTGAAGAGTCGCCAGGCCGACGCGGTCGCGCTGCTGCAAAGCAAGCCGCTCGTCGATCTGGCAGGCCTCTCGGAATACAATCTGGAGCCCACGCCCGAACTCTGTCGCGTCTATGGCGATGCGCTGGCCGGCACCGCCAGCAGCGTCAGCAAGTCAGTGCCGAACTATCTCGGCACCGCCATCGATCTCGAATGGCAGCTGCCCAACATCAAGTGGCTGACAGGTGCACGCTGCAACCTCGACCAGCCGCTCACCACCCTGGAAGCCAACCTGCGCGCTGTCGCCGATTCCTCGCGCATCACTGGCTTCGCCGACAAACTGGCGGCATTGCGCCAGACTAAGTGAGGTCGCCTAGCTGAGATCAATGGTGCCGCTCAGCATCGGCACGCAACGCCCGCCGATGTAGGTCGCCACGACCTTGCCGGCTTTCTTCTCGGCCAATGCTTCCAGGATGCTGGGCCGTCCCATGTCGAAGCCCTGGCCGATGGTCTTGGCAAGCGTGAGGTCGGGTCGCGGATCGAGATGCGCTAAAAGGCCGATCAAACTGATATTGGCGCTGCCGGTCGCGGGATCCTCCGGCACGCCGTAGAGCGGCGCGAACATGCGGGTCTGGATGTCGACGCCGTGCTCCTGCGCCGCCACATAGAGATGGACACCGACCGTGCGACTCATCGGCAGATGGCGAGCGAAGATTTCGGCGTTGTATGTCGCCCGCTTCAGCGTTTCGCGCGACGCCACCTCGGCGAACAGGAAGTTGTTGCCGGTTGAGGCAATGACCGGCTGGCCCACGATGTCGCCGGCCGCGAGTCCGACGGCGGCGGCCACGATTTCCCGGTCGATCGTCTCGCCGAGGCTGAGCAGCTGAGGGGCTGCCAGCCGTGTCGCCACGACGGTGCCGCCGTCGCGGATGATGTCCAGCGGCACCAGCCCCGCCTTCTCCTCGAATACCGCGCGGTCGCCGGTGATCAGCCCAGCCCGCGCCAGCACGAAGGCGGTGCCGACGTTGGGATGACCGGCGAACGGCATCTCGGCCCGGGGCGTGAAGATGCGGACGTGGGCGGTATGGGCCGGGTCCTTGGGCGGCAGCACGAAGGTCGTCTCGGCGTAGTTGAATTCGGCGGCGATCGCTTGCATTTGCTCGGTCGAGAGGCCCCGGGCGTCGGTCACGACGGCCAAAGGATTGCCGCCGAACTTGCGCTCGGTGAAGACGTCGACGGTGGTGAAGCTGAGTTTCATGATTTCAAATGTGCCCCCTTTCAAACATGGCACAGCACGCTAATCTCGCCGCATGACCAATGCTCAAGCCAGCCCTCAAATCTCTTATGACCACGGCGTCTCGGACAAGAAGCTGATCGGCGAAACGATCGGCGCCTTCTTCGACCGCCAGGTCGAGACCTTCCGTGAGCGCGAGGCGCTGGTGGTGCGCCACCAGAACGTGCGCTGGACGTGGGGCGAGCTGGGCGCCCGAGTCGACGATCTCGCCGCGGGCCTGCTGGCCTTGGGGCTGGAACGCGGCGATCGGGTCGGGATCTGGTCGCCCAACACCTCGGAATGGCCGCTCGCCCAGTTCGCCACCGCCAAGGCGGGCCTCGTTCTCGTCAACGTCAATCCGGCGTACCGGAGGAGCGAACTCGACTACGCCATGAACAAGGTCGAGTGCAAGGCGCTGATCCTGGCGCCGGCGCTAAAAACCTCGAACTATCTCGAGATCGTCGAGGATCTTGTGAAGGCGAAGAAACTGCCGCACCTCAAGCACGTCGTGCGGCTCGGCAAGGACAAGACGCCCGGCATGCTGAACTTCGACGACGTCGCTACAGCCGGTGGCAATGCCGAGAAGGTGAAACTGGCCGAGCTTGGTCCGAAGCTGCAGTTCGACGACGCCATCAACATCCAGTTCACCTCGGGCACCACGGGGCATCCCAAGGGCGCCACGCTCAGCCATCACAACATCCTGAACAACGGCTACTTCGTGGGCGAGGGGCTGAAGCTCACGCCGGCCGACCGCCTATGCATTCCCGTGCCGCTCTATCACTGCTTCGGCATGGTGATGGGCAACCTTGGATGTCTCACGCACGGCTCGACCATGGTCTATCCGTCGGAGGCGTTCGACCCGCTGGCCACTCTGCAGGCCGTCGCCGAGGAGCGCTGCACGGCGCTCTACGGCGTGCCGACCATGTTCATCGCCCAGCTCGACCATCCCGAGTTCGCCCGCTTCGATCTGAGCTCGCTGCGCACCGGCATCATGGCCGG
>PLYQ01000021.1:0-154 GCA_003153415.1 Rhodospirillales bacterium
GCTTCTCTTCCAGCGCCGACAGCGATAGCGCGTTCTCGTCGTCGTCCTGGTCGCCCTCGGTGGCGCCTTCAACGGCCTCGCCGTTGGTCTGCGGCTGCGGCGGCCGCACGAGGATGGGCTTGGGCATCGCCGGCCGCGGCATCGCCGGCGGCGG
>PLYQ01000021.1:177-6304 GCA_003153415.1 Rhodospirillales bacterium
GCACGGGATCGTCGGTGCGGCCGAGTTCCTCGTCCTCGCCGGTCGCTTCGGCCGCGACCACGGCGGTCTTGGCCGGCTCGGTCGTCGCGGCGGCGGCGGCGGGGGCCTCCTCCTGCTCCTCGGCCTCGACCACGTTGACGCCGGCTTCCGACAGCATCGCCATGGTGTCCTCGATCTGCTCGGAGGACACTTCGTCGGGCGGCAAGGCGGCGTTCAATTCGTCGTAGGTGATGTAGCCGCGCTCTTTGCCTTTCTGGACGAGCTTTTTCAGCTCGGCGCCAAGGGTGTCGAGCAAGGGGGCGTCGGGCCCCTCTTGGGCTTCGGGGGTCTCAGGCTGGGCTACAGTTGCGGTTTTGGTCGCCATATCTGTTCCTTAGGCGTGCAACAAACACGTTCACCGGCCGATTTGGCCGTGAAATTGGCTGCGAGAAGGGAGGCGGGCGGGCGACCCGCGTTACCCTTCTACTATATGGGGCATAAGTACGAATCGCGATAGGGGCGTGCGCTTATAATGCGCAGGCTGGCTATTCGGTTCCGGATTCTGAGTTTTCCCGCATCCGGCGGGCCCCGATGGCCCGGGCGTGCTGCAAATTCTCGTCCGTCAGCCCCCCTTCGGCCATCTCCGCCCGGAGTTCCTCGACCTCCTGGCTGTCTTGCTTCCGGCGCCCCAAAAAAGCCGCCATGCGTCGCCACCGGGCCATCCAGGCATCGGCGTCCTTGTCGCGAAAGACCTCGCGTGCCCTGGCAAGCGCATTGGCCGCGGCATTGCCCAAGCCGTTGCGCTCCAGATGGTCGGCGATGAGCTGGGCCTCGAGGGGGAGCTCGCCTTCGACCGCCTCGTCGGCCGCCGGGTCGACCCCCGAGGGCATCAGGGACAGGGCATCGAGCAGGCTGGTGCGCAGCCGGTCCAGCTCTGGATTGTCGTCGATCGGCAGGCGGTGCAGCTCCTCAGCCAGGACATGGAGCATGGCCGGCCGGTCGATCAGCGCTCCCACCAGGACCCTTTGGTGGCGGCCCCCGTCCATGTCGATGCCGGCGCGTCGGGCAGCGGCGCCGGCGGCAAAGGGAGCGGCCGCCTCGGCCGAGCCCCGGAAGGGCCGCCGTTCGCCCGGTCGCCAGGCCGGCTGCTCGGGCCGGCGCATCCGGTTCAGCCGGTTACGCATCTCGGTGCGGTAGTAGTCGCGCACCATCGGATCGGCGATCTCCTCGACCCGCTTTTCGACCGCGCGCTGGATGCTGGCGCGACGCTCGGGCGTGTCGGCGGGCTTGCCCTCGGTGTCCATGTCCCACACCACGTCCGACAGCGGGCGGGCCAGCTTGAGCACGCTCCGCATGGCGTCGACGCCGCGGCTGCGGATCAGGCTGTCGGGGTCTTCGCCCTTCGGCAGGACGACGAAACTGAGACTCTTGCCGGGCCGCAACAGTGGCAGAGCGCGTTCGGCGGCGCGCTGCGCGGCGCGCTGGCCGGCGTTGTCGCCGTCGAAGCACAGGAAGGGCTCGTCGGCCAGCTTCCACAGCTCGCCCAGCTGGCCCTCGGTCAGCGCCGTGCCGAGCGGCGCCACGGCGCCGCTGAAGCCCGCGGCGTGCAGCGCGATCACGTCCATATAGCCTTCGGCCACGATCACCGCCTGATCCTTGGTGACGGCAACGCGCGCGCGGTCGAGGCAGTAGAGATTGGCGCCCTTGTGGAACAGCGGCGTCTCGGGCGAGTTGAGATACTTGGGCTCGCCCACGCCCATGACGCGGCCGCCGAAAGCGATCACCCGGCCGCGCCGGTCGTTGATGGGAAATATCACCCGGCCGCGGAAGCGGTCGTAGGTCTCGCGGCCGGCATCCTCCGGCTGGATGGCGAGCCCTGCCTCGACGATCTTGTCGACCGGCACAGCCTCGCGCTTCAGCGCCGCAATGATGCCGTCGCGCGTGTCGGGCGCGAAGCCCAGGCGAAAATCGTCGATCGTCTCCTCGCTGAGCCCGCGCCCGCGCAAATAGTCGAGACCGTGCCGTCCGACCGGGAGGCGGAGCTGCTTCTGGAACCAGCGCGCCGCCAGCTCGACGACTTCCTGCAGCGAGGAGGCGCGCTCGGCGCGCTCGCGCTCCTGGGGCGTGGCCCGCGGCACCGCCAGGCCGACCTCGCGGGCGAGCTTCTCGACCGACTCGGGGAACGACAGCCCCTCGGTCTTCATGACGAAGCCCACCGCGTCGCCATGCTCGCCGCAGCCGAAGCAGTGATAGAAGCCCTTCTTGTCGTTCACCGTGAAGGACGGCGTCTTCTCGTTGTGGAACGGGCAGAGGCCGGCGTATTCGCTGCCCGAGCGGCGCTTCAGCGACACCTTGCGGCCGACCACGTCGCTGAGGCTCAGCCGCGCGCGCAGTTCATCGAGGAAGCCCGGGGGGAAGGCCATGCCGTAAAATGACTATGCCGGTCCTGCGACGCCAGAGACGCGAGCGAGGATAGTGGGGATCATGTTCAGGCCTTTCCTCCCCCCGTCTGCGGGGGAGGTGGCCGAAGGCCGGAGGGGGAAGGCTACGCGGCCACCTTCTCAAGGATGCGGTCATGAAGATCTGAAACTTGGACGAGTCGCCCTCTGTGGTTTTCCCCCTCCTCTATCCTCCCCCGGATGACGAGGGAGGAGGATGGAGTGCCGACCACAACATCTAGTGGTAGTTACCGGACGGGGCGATTGTATACTTAACAAAGTAAGGCCCATGCCCTAGAATGAGCTAGGTCAGAGCCGGTTGAGTCTACGTCGCCCCGCAAGGGTAGGCAATGCATACGTGGACGCGGATCGCCGAGCTCTGCGGGAATTCGTGATTGCTTCAAAAGGTTGTTCTGCGAAGCGATGGCGAAGTGGAAGTCTGGCACTCCCTCTGGATTTATGAGTCCACGGCCTGGCTCGGCGCTGAGCGCCTTCTTCACCGCCGCCGACGCGTTGGCGAAGTCCATCTGTCCGGCGTACTTGGCCTTCAGCGCCGCCATCATTCTGATCGTCTTCAGTGCCGCCAACTCCGGCGGCTGAGGCGACCCGCACAGGCCGCGGCGCGGGCGATCATTTTGAGCGCCGGCGAGCCTCGGATCGCGCGTTCTTGCGCCGAGTTGGCTTGGTCTTGAGCGCCGCAACGGCGCCGAGGCCGCGTCGGACCCACTTCTTCAGGGCGGCGTGGCTGCCGTAACCTTCCGGCATCACTCGCACGAAGCTCGTCACTTTGCGGCCGCCCATCACCATCGGCTTCACATGCGGCTCGGCGATCAGGCGCGGTTGCGCCTCGGGCTCGACCCGCACCAACATGCCGCCGCGTCCGCTCGCCGTGCAGCACATGCCGCCCTTCACCATGAAGACGACGCCACCCATCATCTTCTTCTCGTGCGTATCGGCGCGGTCTGCCAGCAGGTGGCGGATGCGTTCGGCCAGGGTCTCGTCGTATGCCACTTCGGTCGGCCCGTCCCGGCGCGCTAGCCCGCCAGCGCCTTCTTCACCGCTGCCGACGCCTTGGCGAAATCCATCTGTCCCGCATACTTGGCCTTCAGCGCCGCCATCACGCCGCCCATATCCTTGATCGACTTGGCGCCGGAGGTGGCCATGGCCTCAGCGACTGCGGCCTCGACCGCGGCCTCGTCCATCTGTTGGGGCAGGAAGCGCTCGATGACGACGATCTCGGCCTTTTCCTTGTCGGCCAGATCCTGGCGCGCGCCCTTCTCATAGAGCGCGATCGATTCGTTCCTCTGTTTGATCATGCTCTGCAGCATCGACAGGATCTTGTCGTCGGCCACGCCCTCGCGGCTCGCCTCGGTGCGGGCGGCGATATCGGTGTCCTTGAGCTTGGCCAGGATGAGGCGAATCGTGCCCAGTGCGGCCTGGTCGCGGGCGCGCATGGCGTCTTTCATCGCTTCGTTCAGTTTGGTGCGCAACATCGCTTGGGTCCCGTGGGGCAGGCCCTTGGCCGACCAAGGGCTAAGCCGCGGAAACTAATCGCCTTGGGCACTGTTGGCAAAGCAAATAAGTTATTGAAATAGCTTGTGAATTAGCCGCCTCGCGCACCTTGACCCTCTGCGACCGCTTGGTTACAACCCGCGCGGTTCGCAGGTTGCCTCGCCTACGTCAGGGAGGGGGCACCGCCCGGCGAGCCGGAACGGACGCAACGCACTCATGACTTCAACCAAGACCGCCGGCGCAAATGACGCCGCGCCGCGTTGGGCCACGGCCGCGCTGGTGCTGGCCGATGGCGCGGTCTTTTGGGGCAAGGGCGTGGGGGCGGCCCGCCATGCGGTGGGCGAGGTCTGCTTCAACACCTCGATGACCGGCTATCAGGAGATCATCACCGATCCCTCCTACGCCGGCCAGATCATCACCTTCACTTTTCCGCACATCGGCAACGTCGGCACCAATCTCGAGGACATCGAGAGCATCAACCCGGCGGCGCGCGGCGTCGTGCTGCGCGGCGACATCACCGAGCCGGCCAACTGGCGCGCCGCCAAGCCGCTCGACGATTGGCTGAAGGGCCACAATCTGCCGGGCGTCTGCGGCGTCGACACGCGCGAGATCACCCGCCGCGTGCGCGATGGCGGGGCGCCCAACGGCGTCGTCGTCCACGCGCCCGACGGCAAGTTCGATATTCCCAAGCTGCGCAAGATCGCGACCGACTGGCCGGGGCTCGACGGCATGGATCTCGCCATCGAGGTCACGACCAAGCAGAGCTACTCGTGGGACGAGACGGTGTGGGCGCTGGGCAAGGGCTACGGCAAGCTCGACAAGCCGAAGTACCACGTGGTCGCCGTCGACTACGGCGCCAAGCGCAACATCCTGCGGTGCCTCGCCAACACCGGCTGCAAGGTGACGGTGGTTCCGGCCACCGCGACCGGCGAGGACATCCTGCGCCACAAGCCCGACGGCGTGTTCCTGTCGAACGGCCCGGGCGATCCGGCGGCGACGGTCGGCTACACCGTGCCCGCCATCCAGGCGGTGCTCGACAAGAAGATACCGCTGTTCGGCATCTGCCTCGGCCATCAGCTGCTGGCACTGACGCTCGGCGGCAAGACAAAGAAGATGGCGCGCGGCCATCGCGGCGCCAACCAGCCGGTCAAGGACCTGACCACAGGCAAGGTCGAGATCACCTCGCAGAACCACGGCTTCTGCGTCATCCCCGAATCGCTCCCCAAGAACGTCGAGATCACGCACGTCTCGCTGTTCGACGGTACCAACGAGGGCCTGCGCTGCACCGACAAGCAGGCGTTCTCGGTGCAGTACCACCCCGAAGCCTCGCCCGGCCCGACCGACAGCCACTACCTGTTCGACCGCTTCGTCGAGATGATCGCCAAGAGCAAGGGCAAGTGATGGTCGGGCTTCATAATCATGCGGACCGCGAGCCTCTGGCTCGCCTCATGATCATGAGCGAGCGGGACGCTCGCGGTCTGGAAGAATAAGACCATGCCCAAGCGTACCGACATCAAGAGCATCATGGTCATCGGCGCCGGACCGATCGTGATCGGCCAGGCCTGCGAGTTCGATTACTCGGGCGTGCAGGCGTGCAAGGCGCTGAAGGAGGAGGGCTATCGGGTCATCCTGGTGAATTCCAACCCGGCCACGATCATGACCGATCCGGGCCTCGCCGATGCGACCTACGTCGAGCCGATCACGCCCGACATGGTGGCCAAGATCATCGAGAAGGAGCGGCCGAACGCCATCCTGCCGACCATGGGCGGCCAGACCGCGCTCAACACGGCGATGGCGCTGCATCGCGACGGACGGCTCGCCAAGTATAACGTCGAGCTGATCGGCGCCAACGCCGCGGCGATCGACAAGGCCGAGGATCGGCTGTTGTTCCGCGACGCCATGACCAGGATCGGGCTGGAGTCGCCCAAGAGCCAGGCCGTGCACAATCGCGAGGAGGCGCTGGGCGCGCTCGATCATGTCGGGTTGCCGGCGATCATCCGTCCGTCCTTCACCTTGGGCGGCACCGGCGGCGGCATCGCCTACAACCGCAACGAATATTTCGACATCGTGCAGGGCGGCCTCGACGCCTCGCCCACGACCGAGGTGCTGGTCGAGGAATCGGTGCTGGGCTGGAAAGAGTTCGAGATGGAGGTGGTGCGCGACCGCCGCGACAACTGCATCATCATCTGCTCGATCGA
>PLYQ01000181.1 GCA_003153415.1 Rhodospirillales bacterium
GGTGATGTTGCGCACGTAGGTGACGCGCGGATAGCGCCGCTTGAGCAGCCGATAGAGCACGTCGAACGCCACGACGGGCCGCGCGTTGCCGATATGGACATAATCGTAGACCGTCGGGCCGCAGACGTAGAGACGGACATGGGCCGCATCGAGCGGCACGAACGGCTCTTTTTCGCGCGACAGCGTGTTGTAGATGACGAGGGACATCGCCCTTCTCCCGAATCACATGCAGACGAAGACTGACCGGCCCGGAACGGGCCTCAGACCTCGATACATCGCGCGGCGACCGCGCCCGGGAGAAGAAAGAACGACATGCGGTCAATTTAACCGATGCGTTCTTGCCGTGCAAATGGCCGGCGGCAGAATCTCTTTTTTCTCAGGCCGTGTGACCTTTGAGTCGCATCTCGGCCTTGGCCTTGCCGATCAGCGGCAGGAGCTTGGCCATCTCGGGTCCGTTGTCGCGGGCGGTGAGCGCCAGGCGCAGTGGATGGAACAGCGCCCGACCCTTGCGGCCCGAGGCGGCCGACAGCGCCGATGTCCATTCCTTCCAGGTGGCCTCGCTCCACGGCTCGGCCGGCAGCTTGGCCGCGGCGTCGGCAAGGAAGCCGGCATCCTCGATCGTGGGCGTGATGGGCCCGCATACGACCTCGGCCCAAATCTTGGCGTCGGCCAGCGTCGCGAGATTGCCGCGCACGGCGAGCCAGAAGGCCTCGCCGGGATCGTCGGCGAGACGGCTGCGCGCGGCGTCGTAAGGCATGGCATGCAAGGTGCGGGCGCTGAGATGGGCGAGCTCCTCCTCCGAGAAGCGCGCGGCGGCGCGGCCGACCCGCGCAAAGTCGACGGTCGCCACGAGCGGGTCGAGCGAGGTCACGGGCTCGATCGGATCGGCCGTGCCGAGCCGGGCGAGGAGAGCTGCGACGGCCAGCGCCTCGATGCCGCGATCGCGCAATTCACCGACCGATAGCGACCCGGCGCGCTTGCTCAAGCCGCCGCCCGCCGCGTCGACCAGCAGCGGCAGATGGGCGAACAGAGGCACGCCGGCATCGAGGGCACCGAACATCTGGATCTGCGCGCCGGTGTTGGTGACGTGNNTCGTCGACCACCGAGGTGAAGCTGTAGAGATAGGAGCCGTCGGCGCGCACCAGCACGGGATCGCTCTGGCTCGCCTCGTCGACATGCTGGGGCCCGCGCACCAGGTCGTCCCAGCGCACCTCTTCGGAGGCAAGCTTGAAACGCCAGTGCGGCTTGCGGCCCTCGGCCTCGAGCTTTGCCCGTCCAGCGGAATCGAGTTTCAGAGCGGCGCGGTCGTAGACCGGCGGCCGGCCCTGGGCGAGCAGACGCTTGCGCCGGAACTCCAGTTCCTCCGGCGTCTCGTAGCAGGGATAGAGCCGGCCGCTCTCCACCAACCGCTGACGCGCGGCGTCGTAATGCGCCAGCCGGTCGGACTGGCGTTCCTTGATGTCCCAGCCGAGGCCTAACCAGGAGAGATCGCGTTCGATAGCGGCTTCGTACTCCGGCTTGCTGCGCTGACGGTCCGTGTCGTCGAGCCGCAGGATAAAGCGCCCGCCATGCCGGCGCGCGAACAGCCAGTTGAACAAGGCGGCGCGCACGTTGCCGACATGCAGCAACCCGGTCGGGCTCGGCGCAAAACGAACAATGGGGGCGGCCATGACCGCCGACTTGTGACGATGGGCCGTTGGCGGGTCAAGCTGACTCAGCTAGTGTGCAATCAACAGGGAGGAACCATGCGGGTCGAAGATATCCCGTACTCCGCCGATGGCGCACGGATGATCGGCCAATATGCCTTGGACGAGACAAAGGCCGGTAAGCGACCGGGCGTCCTCGTCTGCCATGAAGGGAATGGGCTCAACGACCACACCAAGAAGATCGCTCAGCGCCAGGCGTCGCTCGGTTATGCCGCCTTCGCCATCGACTATTACGGCGGCGGCAAGCCGCTCGCCAACCCGGCCGACTCGAGATTGCACATCCCGCCCTGGCTCGCCGATCCGACCGGCATTCGGCTGCGGGGCAATGCCGCGCTGGCCACGCTCGCGGCCCAGAAGGAAGTCGATCCGGCGCGCCTTGCTGCCATTGGTTACTGCTTCGGCGGCACGACGTCGCTAGAGATCGGACGCAGCGGCGCCGATGTGAAGACGATCGTCGGCTTCCATTCGGGCCTGGGCACCGCGCGGCCGCACGATGCGAAGAACATCAAGGCCAAGGTGCTGGTCTGCATCGGCGCCGACGATCCCATCATTCCGCCCGAGCAGCGTGCCGCCTTCGAGACCGAGATGACAGCAGCCGGCGTCGACTGGCGCCTGCAGCTCTACGGCGGCGCCGGCCACAGCTTCGCCAACCCCGCCGCCGATACCTGGGGCAGGCCGGGCTTCTTCTTTCACGAGGCGACCGACAGGCGGTCATGGAACGCCATGGTCGAACTGTTCAATGAAACACTGAAATAGGAGACGACAAGCAGGGAGTCATAAAATGAAACGCCGTCATCTACTTGCCGCTGGACTCGGCGCGCTCGCCACACCGGCTATTGTGCGGGCCAACACCAAGTATCCAGACCGCACCATCCGCCTCATCGTGCCGTTCCCGGCCGGCGGGGCCACCGACATCGTCGGCCGCATGTTCGCCGACAAATTGACCCATCAGCTCGGCCAGACCGTAATCATCGAAAACAAGAGCGGCGCCGCGGGCTCGATCGGCGCCATGGAAGTCAAGAGCGCCAAGCCCGACGGCTACACGCTCCTGGTCGCGACCTCGTCGACGCACGCCATCAACCCGACCGCATTCGTCCATCCTCCCTACGACCCGATCAAAGACTTCACGCCGATCAGCTCGGTCTGCGTCAATCCGCTGGTATTCTTCACCAACCCTGCGCTGCCGCCCTCGATAATGGAGGTGGTTCAGCTGATGAAGAAGAATCCCGGGAAATATTCCTACGGTTCGGCAGGCGTCGGCAGCATCATTCACCTCGCCGCGGAATACCTCAAACGTTCGGTCGGCGGCATGGACGTAGTGCATGTGCCGTACAAGGGCGGCGCGCCGGCCATACAGGACACGATAGCGGGCAATATCGCCTGGAGCATGGAGACCTTCAGTACGACGCTGCCGCTGCACCGCGCCGGCAAGCTGCGTATTCTGGCCTTCTGCCATTCCAAACGTGCCGGCATCGCGCCCGAGATCCCGACCATGATCGAGGCGGGTGTGAAGGACTACGAGGCCTACACTTTCAGTCTCATCCTGGGTCCGGCCGGTCTGCCGCCCGATGTCGTGGACACGCTCGACAAGGCCAGCCGCCAGGTGATGGCCGACCCCACAACCAGCAAATTCCTCGAGGGTAACGCCGCCATTCCGATGCCGGACACCACGCCCGAGCGCACGGCGCAGTTCATCAAGGACGAGCTCGCCAAGTGGGCGCCGATCATCCGCGATGCCAACGTCAAGATCGCTTAGCAATACTCGGCGCGTCGGGTAGCAGGCCCCGACGCGCATCGGCCGGGGGTCGTGTTAGTAGTGCCATGTAAACTGGGAGTCTTTGAATGAAACGTCGTCATCTACTCGCCGCCGGCCTCGGCACCCTCGCCGCGCCCGGCATCGTTCGGGCCGAAGGCAAATATCCGGAAAGGACGATCCGCCTCGTGGTGCCGTTCCCGCCTGGCGGACCGACGGACACCATCGGCCGCATGACCGCCGAGAGGCTGACGGGGCTGCTCGGCCAGACCGTGATCGTCGACAACAAGTCGGGTGCAGCCGGCTCGATCGGCGCCATGGAAGTCAAGAACGCCAAGCCGGACGGCTACACCTTCCTGTTCGCGACGTCCTCCACGCACGCCATCAATCCGACCGCCTTCGTCAAGCCGCCCTACGATCCGATCAAGGATTTCACGCCGATCTCGTCGATCTGCGTCAATCCGGCGGTGCTCGTGACACATCCCTCCATGCCGGATTCGGTGGCGGGGCTGGTCGACTTGATGAAGAAAAGCCCCGGCAGATATTCATATGCGTCGTCCGGCATCGGCAGCATTCTCCACCTTGCCGGCGAATACTTCAAAAAAGAGGTCGGCGGCATGGACGTGGTGCACGTGCCCTACAAGGGTTCGGGTCCGGCCCTGCAGGATCTGCTGGCCGGCAATGTCGCCTGGATGTTCGAGACGTTCGGCACAACCCTGCAGCAGCATCGTGCCGGCAAGATGCGAATCCTGGGATTCGCCAACGCCACGCGTGCCGCGATCGCGCCGGATATCCCGACGATGTCGGAGGCCGGCGTGACGGGATACGAAGCCTATACCTTCAACCTCATCCTCGGGCCCGCCGGACTGCCCCAGCCGATCGTCGATACGATCGACCAGGCCTCGCGCAAGATCATGGCCGACAAGACCGTCATCAAGTTTCTGGAAGACATCGCTGCCGTCCCGGCGACCGACACCTCGCCCGAGCGCACGGCGCGATTCATCAGGGGCGAACTTGCCAAGTGGGCGCCAATTATCCGCGCCGCCGACGTCAAGATCGAGTAGTGCCGCTCAGCGCGTGGCGGGCGGAGGAGGAGTCGTGACGCCGCTCGGCATCGGAGATGCAGCACCCGGCCCGGCACCTACGCCAGCCCCGGCGCCTTCGCTCGGAGTGGCGATCGCGCCGGGCGCAGCGGTACCCGTGCTGCTGATGTAGTAACCGGCCACAGCGTTGGAGGTCGCCTTGACGTCCTTGTCCATCTTGGCCGGCACGTCGACCATGCCGATGCGCTGGCCCTTGCCGTCGAGGCGATAGCCTTCGGCATCGAGGACATAGTTCTCGTTGTCGATGCGCAGGCCGTCCGGCGCGACGCGGTAGGCCGGCGGTGTCTTGACGAGGTTGTATTCGGGCACGGGTTGGTTGCAGGCGCAGATCGCCACGGCAATCGATGTCAGGACAATCAAGCGAACAGCAGCCATTGCAATCCCCCCGGGGCGGTCGAGGGCATTATAGCGGCAATCGTGGCCGCCGCTAAAGGCCTCGTTGGACGCGGTCAGGCGGCTTTCTTCAGGGCCCCGTCGCGCAACTCGCGTCGCAGGATCTTGCCAACGTTGCTCTTGGGCAGCTCGTCGCGGAATTCGATGTATTTCGGCCGCTTGTAGCCGGTGAACTCCTTGGCGCAGTAGGCCGCCAGCGCCTCCTTGGTGAGGCCGGGATCCCGTTTCACTACGAACAGCATGACGGCTTCGCCGGAATTGGCATCGGGCACGCCGACCGCAGCGCACTCAAGCACGCCCGGATGATTGGCCACTACCGCCTCGATCTCGGTGGGGAACACCTTGAAGCCCGAGACCGAGATCATGTCCTTCTTGCGATCGACGATCTTTATATAGCCCCGCGCGTCCATCTCGCCGATGTCGCCCGACTTGAAGAAGCCATCCGGCGTCATGACCTTGGCCGTCTCTTCGGGCTGCTGCCAGTAATCCCGCATGACCTGCGGCCCGCGGATCGCGATCTCGCCCGGTTCACCCAGCTTCACGTCGTGGCCCTGATCGTCGAGGATGCGGATCTCGACATTGGGCAGCGGCAGGCCGATCGAGCCGGTGTATTCCAGCGAGTCGGTGGGATTGCAGGTGACGCCGGCCGAGGTTTCGCTGAGGCCGTAGCCTTCGACGATCGGGCAGCCGGTGACGGCGAGCCACTTCTTCGCGACGGCTTCCTGCACGGCCATGCCGCCGCCGTTGGAAATGGCGAGGCCCGAGAAATCGAGCCCGGCAAAATCAGGCTGGTTTAACAGCCCGTTGAACAGCGTGTTCACGCCGGGAAAGATATTGATTCGGTACTTCGACAGTTCCTTCACCGTGCCCTTCATGTCGCGCGGATTGGGAATGAGGATGTTGAGCGCGCCGGTCCGCATGCCCAAAAGCCCGCAGGTGACGAAGGCGAAGACGTGATAGAGCGGCAACGCGCAGACGATGTTGAACTGGCCGGTCAGATGCTTGCGCTTGAGGCCGGGCTGCATCCAGGCTTCCGAAGCCAGCAGGTTGGCGACGATGGTGTGGTGGAGCAGCGTTGCGCCCTTGGCGATGCCGGTCGTGCCGCCGGTATACTGCAGCACCGCCACGTCGTCGGGACCGAGATCGGGACGATCCAGCGTGAGCGAACGGCCTGCTGCGATCACATCGTTGAACGCGACATTTCCCGGCAGCGACCAGGCCGGGATCATCTTCTGCACCCTGCGGACGACGAAGTTGACGATCAGCCCCTTGGGAAATCCCAGCAGGTCGCCGAGCGACGCCACGACCACGTGCTCGACCGGCGTGGGGCCGGCGATCGCCTGCTGCAGCGTGGACGCGAAGTTCTCCAGCACGATCACCGCCTCGGCGCCGGAGTCCTTCAACTGATGCTCGAGCTCGCGCGCGGTGTAGAGCGGGTTGACGTTGACGGCGATGAAGCCCGCCCGCAGCACCGCCGCGACGGCGACGGGATACTGCAGCACGTTGGGCATCATGATTGCCACGCGCGCGCCACGCCTCAAGCCCCTGCCCTGTAGCCAGGCGCCAAGCGCGCGCGATAGCTCGTCGATCTCGCCGAAGGTCAGCGCCTTGCCCATGCAGACATAGGCCTTGGCGTCGCGATACTTGGCGAAGCTCTCCTCGATCAGCGCCACGACGCTGGGATAGACCGACGGATCGATGTCCGCCGGCACGCCCGGCGGATAATTTTTTAGCCAGAAGCGGTCCATGCGGGCTCCCCCTGCAAACACGTCACCAATGCACTATAGTCGGCAACAAAGGGAGGTGAACATGGCCGTTCAAATATTGCGCAAGGAAGAAAGCGGTAATCCACGGACGATGGAGGAGGCGCTCAAGCTGATAAAGCACGTCGAGTCGCTGTTCATGCCGTGGAACATCCCGGCCCTCGCCGACGGATTCACCGAGGATTGCGTGGTGCGTTTCGGCAACGTGCCCGAATTCCGCGGCCGGGAGGCGGTCCGCGCGTTCTTCACAGCGCGCAGCGCGAAGCAACGGAACTACCGGCTGACCAAGCAATTGCGCTCGCTCGCCGGCGACATGCTGACGAACGTGTGGAACGGCACCTGGGAAGATGCAGAAACCGGCGCGCCGATGAAAGGCTTCGGCATCGAGGTCTGGGTGATGCAGGATGGAAAGATCGCGGTCTGGGAAGCCGCCTTCAATGTCGGCCGCGCCGATCAGACGACCAGCGTGGTCGACCTGCTACGCTAGCTACTTCTTCTCCAGACCCGAGCGGATCTCCTCGTAGGACTCCTGCATGCGCTCGTGGATGATCTTGAGGGAGTCGTTGCCCGACTTCTGCACCAGCTCGGCAAGGTCGCGAGTGTTGGCGATGGCGGCCTCCATCGCCTTTTTGGCGAACTCGGCCTGCTTGGCGAAGATGTCCTGGGGCGCACCCGTGGGCTTGTAGTCCTGGGCCATCGCGGTGATGTCCTTGACCGCTGATTCGAAGATCTCGCGCTGCTTGGCCGCGATCGCCGTGGCGCCGCTCGCCATCGCCTGCCAGGAGCGCGTCATCGCGTCGAGATTTTTCTGATGGTGCTCCATGATCCTGGTCATGTCGAAGGACGGGACCTTGAGCTGCTCTCCGAGCTTTTGGAACATGTCCATGAAGTTCTGTGGTGCATCGGCCATGCGAACCTCCTGCTGTCGATCAGAACTGGAGCTTCAACCCCTGCTCGAGCGCGTGCAAGACCAATCCGGCCAGCCCGCCGATCATGGCACCATTGAAACGGATATATTGCAGGTCCGCTCCGACGGTAAGTTCGATGCGGCCGATCAGCATGTCGATGTCCCAGGATTTCACCTGGTCGGCGATGAAGCGGCCGACGCCGCTCTTCTGGCTCTGCACGAAATCGCCCAGCACGCGGACCATGCCACGGTTGATCTCGGCGCGGATCGCCGGATCGCGCGACAGTTGCCCGCCGATATCGACCAGCATGGCCTCGAGTTCGCGCCGGACCTGCGAGTCCGCGCTCACGGCGTCGTGCTCGAGGAACGAACGCAGGCTGTCCCACGCGCCTTCCGCCAGCTTGACGATCTCCGGCCGCGCCAGCAGGTCGCTCTTCAGCGCCTGCGCCCGCCGCGCAAAATCCTTGGATGTCCGTAGGCGCTGGATGAAGCTTGTCACGAAACCGTCGAACTCGCGGCGCAGCGGATGCTCCGGATCGCCACGCGCCTCCTCGATGAAAGCCGTCGCCGAGGCCACGATCTTGCGCAGGAGATAGGCGTCGGAGCGAAACACGTTAAACAGCGCAGGCAGCTCCTTGCGGATCTTCTCGCGCATTGCGTCGAGTGCCTCCTGGTTGGTCAGCAGCTTCTCCAGCGCGCCTAAAAGCTCGTTCAGCAGACGCTGGTGCCGTCCCTTCTCCGTGATCGCCGTCAAAAGACCGGCCGCCAGAGGTGCCAGCTCGATCCTCTCGAGCTCCACCTTGACTCGCTCGCCGATGAAGGAGCGCAGACCCGACTGGTCGATGGCGGTCAAAGTCTGCGGCAGGAGCTTCAACACGAAGTCGGCCAGTGCCGCACTGCGGTCGCGGTCGGACAGCCAGTCGGCCATCAAGGCGGCGAAATCGACCTCGCCGAGTTTCTTGTCGACGGCCTCAGGAGCGAGGAAATTGGTTTCGACGAAGGTGCCGAGATTGTCGGCAATGCGCTGGTGGTTGCGCGGAATGATCGCGGTGTGCGGGATCGGCAGGCCGAGCGGGCGGCGGAACAGCGCCACCACGGCATACCAGTCGGCGAGCCCGCCCACGGTCGCGGCCGCGGCAAAGGACGCGACGTAGCCCCAGGCCCAATGCATCGGTTCGAAATGGCGGGCCACCACGAACAGGCTCGCCGTGGCGACCAGCACCAGGGTCGCCGCCAGCTTGATGCGACGGAGCACGCGGGCGCGATCCGCATCGCGGGTCTCGCGGGGGGAAGCGTCGTCCATTCTGTCGTATATAGTCAGCCCAACGGACTTTTGCGGGGGAAATCATGAAGGTCGGATTCATCGGCGTCGGCAACATGGGCGGCCCCATGTGCCGCAATATCATCAAGAAGAGCAATCATGCCGTGGCGGTGTTCGACCTGAACCCGGCCGCAGTCAAAACCTGCACCGACCTCGGTGGCACGGCCGCCAAATCGATCGCCGAGGTGACCAAGGGCGCCGACGTGGTCATGACCTCGCTGCCCATGCCCAAGGACGTCGAGGCCGTGACCCTGGGCGACAACGGCATCCTGGCCAACATCGCCAAGGGCCAGACCTACATCGATCTCAGCACCAATGCCCCGTCGATGGTGAAGAAGATCGGCGCCGCGATGGCCGCCAAAGGCATCGCCATGCTCGATGCCCCGGTGAGCGGCGGCACCGTCGGCGCCGAGGCCGCGACCATCGCCATCATGGTGGGCGGCGACAAGAAGGTGTTCGACGATGCCCTGCCCGTGCTGCAGTCGTTCAGCGCCAACGTCATCCATATGGGCGCGCTCGGCAACGGTACGGTGGCGAAACTGGTGAACAACATGTTGTCGTTCTGCAACATGGCCGCGCTCTCCGAAGGCATGATGCTCGGCACCACCTATGGGCTCGACCCCGAGAAGCTGCTGCACGTGATCTCCACCTCCAGCGGCAACTCCAACGCGATCAGGAACTTCACGCAACGCGCCCTTGTCGGCCACTACTCGCCGCCCTCATTCGCGCTCGACCTCGCCTACAAGGACCTGCATCTCGCGCTTGAGCTGGGCGACGAACTGGGCGTGCCGTTGCAGCAGGGCGCCTCGACGCACAACCTGCAACGCCTGGCCAAAGGCATGGGCTGGGGACCGGACGACAGTTCGTCAGTCCTGCGCGTTTACGAAATGATGTTGAAGCGCAAGGTCAAACCCTAGTGCGGCCGGGCGGGCCCCTCTCGCGCCGGCTTCTGCTTGCCGGCCTGTCGGTCCTGCCCTTCGCCAACGCCCGCGCCGACGACCGCGCCGCCTGGGCGGCGCTGCGTTCCGGCGGTCACGTTGCCTTGATGCGTCATGCGCTGGCTCCCGGGAGCTACGACCCGCCGGACTTTCGGCTGGATGACTGCAGCACGCAACGCAATCTCTCTGCCGAAGGCCGCGCGCAGGCCGGCCGTGCCGGCGACCTCTTCCGTGCCAACGGCATCGCGACGGCGAAGGTCCATTCCAGCCAATGGTGTCGTTGCCTCGAGACGTCGGAGCTGCTGAAGCTCGGCGCCGTGAAGCCGCAGCCCCTGCTGAATGCCTATGCGGGCGACAGCGCGGGCGGCCGAAGTGCGCGGGACCCCGAAAAAGCGACGGCGTTGCGTCGATGGATCGCCCAGCAAGACCTGTCGGGACCGATTGTCCTGGTGACGCATGAAGTCTTCATCGAGACGCTGATCAGCGTCCGTACCGACTCCGTCGAGATTGTCGTCGTCCGACTCGGCGGCGATGGTGCACTGACGGTCGCCAGCCGACTTTCAACGACCTGAAACCATGAGCAGCCCAACCATGAAACGTCCGCTTCCCACGCACGGCCGCTTCGAATTCGTCCCGATCACCGAGCGGCCGGACTATTCCTGGCCGGGTGGCAAGCGGCTGGCGCTGTGGGTCGCCATCAACGTCGAATCCTTCGGCTATGGCCTCGAAGGCCCGACGTTGGGCAATCCGCTACCCATGCCCGACCAACGCAACTGGTCGTGGCGCGAATATGGCAACCGGGTCGGCATCTGGCGCATGCTGGAGATGGCTGACCAGTTCGACATTCCGCTCGCACATCAGATCAACTCGTACCTCTACGACACGCATCCCCAGATCATGGCAGCGCTGGGCAAGCGCAAGCGTGACGAGATCATGGGGCATGGCCGCACCAACTCGGAGAAGCCCGGCATGAGGCCTGAGGCCGAGGAACGCGCCCTGATCGCCGAAGCGACGGCCGCCATCACGAAGCACGAAGGCAAGGCGCCGGGCGGCTGGATGACTCCGCTCCAAGCCGAGAGCGAACTCACGCCCGATCTCTTGAAAGAGGCGGGCTATCGCTATTGCGTGAGCTGGCCGTGCGACGACCAGCCCCATTGGATGAAGACGCGCTCCGGGCCGCTGCTCAACGTTCCCTATGCCGTCGAGACCAACGACTTCGTCTCGGTCATCCACCTCCGCCAGGACGCGCCGGTCTATGCCGAGATCGTGCTGCGTCAGTACGAGGAGATGCTCGAAGCAGAGCGTCGAAGCACCCCCTGGTGCTGGCGCTCTCGCTGCACACCTTCATCATGGGCCAGCCGCACCGCCTCAGCCGTCCTGCGCGACATCTATCCGCCGCATCACGGCGCACAAGCATTTCGACCGCGTCTGGATGACAACGCCCGGAGCCATCGCCGATCACTGCATCGGGCTGAAGCCCGGGATCGTGCCCGGAAGCTAGGAAGCAGCCGCGCTGCGCTTGGCGGCGGGCGCCAGGCGCTGCAGCACCTCGTCGACCGTCATGACATCGCCGAACGAGATCTGGAAACCGTTCAGAGCGGCGGCGTGCTCCTCGTCGTTCAGGGTGGCATTGCAGTCCGACACCATGGCGACGCGGTATTCCATCATCGAGGCGTCACGCGCCGTCGAGTCGCAGCACACGTTGGTTTTGGTGCCGGCAACCAGCAGCACGTCGAGCCCGTTATCGCGCAGCACGCGGTCGAGGTTCGAGGAATCGCCGATCATGGCGCTGAACTTGATCTTGCGGACGTAGAGGTCGTCCGGCCTGGGCTCCAGAGTCTTGTAGAGCTTGAAGCCGTCGTCGGCCGCCGAGAGCTTCTGCAGCCTCGTCGCCGCCCTCTCGGGTGTGAGCTTGTATTTGTGATGGTTACTCCACTTGGCCAGCGCCTCGGCGCTGTCGGTCTGCACCCACACGACCCGCCCGCCTGCCGCGCGCAACTCGACCGCCAGACGGTTGATGTTGGGCACGATCGCTCGTGCGACGGGCGATTCGTTGGGATAGCCCTCGGCTACATAATAGTTCTGCATGTCGACCACGACGAGGGCGGTGCGCGCCGCCTCGATGCGCTCGAGGGCAAAGGGTTTGCCCTGCAGGCGGATGACACGTTCGCGGATCGACGGCGGGACGACATATTTGTGCATCGCCGAAGGGTCTCAACTGTCCGGCGATTCGTCAATCCGCATCGAGATGCCGGGTGATCAAGGGTGCCACGTCATCAGGCCGCGCGGAGGCGAGATCGTGGTGGCCGCCTTTCAGGACATGCAGTCGCGCATTGGGCAGGCGCGCCGCGAGATGCTGGCCCACGGCGAGCGGGCTGACGGCATCTGAATCGCCCCAGATTAGCAGCGTCGGTGCTGCGATGTGCTCGACCGGCAGAGGTGCCGCCGCGCGGGGCTCGTAGATCCATTCGGCAGCATCGGGAAACAGCTTGCGATATTCGATCCGCCAGTCCGATGCGCCAAACGAAGCCATGTCGACACCGCCCGACGTCACCGTCAACACCAGACGGCGCACCAATTGCGGATGGGCCAGTGCGATGCGTGCAGCGATCACGCCGCCCATCGACTGCGCCACCAAATCGACCGGGCCATCCATCCTGGCCACGACCATGGCGACGAGGTCGTCCATGCCCTTGATCGCCGGGTCATGCGGCTGATGGCCGAGCCCGGGCCAGCCGAAATAGTGCCTCGACCATTCGGCGGGCAGCCGCGATCCGACGGGCTTCCAGAAGTCCGGCGAGGCGCCGGAGCCGGGGAGAAACAAGACCTTGCGCATGTCTCAGGGTTTCTGCGCCGTGAAGTTCTGGTCGGGAAACGGCGAGAGCTTGGGGAACTGGATCACCACCATCGCTTTGTCCATCCCGCGATGGCAGGCGTTGCACGATTCGGTGAGCTTCTGATAGGCGGCGTCGAAGCGCGCGCCGTCACGCGTCTTGATCGCCGCCTCCAGCGCCGTCATCGGCTCCTTGGTCAAGCCGAGCATCTCGGTGACCGAGAAAGTGCGGTAACGCGGCGAGGCGCGTTCGACCCTCTCGAAGGCCTCCTCCAGCTCGTGCAGCTCATAGGCGACGTAGTCCCAATTGCGCGCCTGCCCGCCCAGCCCGAGTTTGGTGTGGCGCGGCTGCACCAGCATCGTCATCAAGTCGCCCAGCCCCAGACGAAGCGGTGGCGGCGGGTTGGCCGGCGGAGCCTGCGCCAAGGCAACGGCGGCCACGGCGCTGACGACAGCGGCCGCCAGCATGGCGGCCACGAAGCGGGATTTGGTCACGGCGATTCTCCCCTAGAGCAACACCAGGGACTCTACGCGCTAAGCTGCGCGAGGAAACCCGGCAATTTACGCCCCTGCGACAGCAGATACTGCCCCATCGCGCGGGCGACTTTGGCGACGGCGGGCCGCGCACTCATACGTTCGCGCCACGCCTGCTCCGCCCACTACCGCAGCGCGCTGCAGGGCATCATCCCGATCGCAGTCTTGAACCGTCTCGTGCTGCCGGCGGTGAAGGACTAGCAGGTCCTCCTAAATCGTGGCGAACATCGCCACGGAGGCGGCGGTCATCATCGCCACCGTCAGCCAGCCGCCCACGCGCTGGCCGCGGGTAGCGACGAAGACGCCCATCTGCTCGCGGTGCGAGGCCACGATCATCAGCGCCACCATGATCGGCACGGTGATGACGCCGTTCAGCACGGCGCTCCAGATCAGCGCCTTGATCGGGTCGAGCGGCGAGAGGTCGACGGCAATGCCGAGCAGAATGGCGAGCGCGATGATCGCATAAAAGGCCTTGGCCTCGGCGGGCTTGCGCTCCAGCCCGGTCCGCCAGCCGCGCACCTCGCCGACGGCATAGGCGGCCGAGCCCGCCAGCACCGGCACGGCGAGCAGACCGGTGCCGACGATGCCGAGGCTGAAGAGGAGGAACGCCCAGTCGCCGGCGATCGGCTTCAGCGCCGCAGCGGCCTGTTCGGAGGTCTGGATGTCGGTGTGGCCCGAGGCGTTGAGGGTCACCGCAGTGGTCAGGATGATGAAGAACGCCACCAGGTTGGATATGCCCATGCCGACCCAGGTTTCCCAGCCGATGCGGTTGAGCTCGCGGCTGGCCTGTTCGGGATGATCGAACAGCGGCGCGGCATCGGGGTCGGCTTCCTCGTCCTCGACTTCCTGCGAGCTTTGCCAGAAGAACAGGTAGGGGCTGATCGTGGTGCCGAAGATGGCGACGATCAGGGTGAGCGACTCTCCCGTGAGTTCGAAGCGTGGCAACAGCGCACCTATCGCGACACTGCGCCAGTCGATGTGGACGGTGAAGACCACGCCGACGTAGGCGAACAGCGAGAAGGTCAGCCACTTCAGCACACCGACATAACGGTGATAGGGCACCAACACGACCAAGAGCAGCGAGCCCAGTGCGAACAGGAGCGTGAACAGATGCTGGTTGCCGCCGGTCACCAGCTTCGCCGCCGCGCCCATCGCCGACAGGTCAGCGCCGATATTGATGGTGTTGGCGAAGAACAGCAGTGCTACCAGGACGGTGACCACCGGCCGCGGAAAGACCTGGATCATGCTGGCGGCGAGCCCGCGGCCCGTCACCCGGCCGATGCGCGCGCTCACCGACTGGACTGCGACCATCATCGGCCAGGTCAGGACCACGGTCCACAGCAGGCCGAAGCCTGCCTGGGCGCCCGCTTGCGAATAGGTGGCGATGCCGCTCGGATCGTCGTCGGCGGCACCGGTAACGAATCCGGGGCCCAGTCGCCTAAAGAGGCCTCGCAGGCAGAGCCGTTGGGCGAAGTCGGTCACGTGGGCAGTGTGCGGAACGGCTGGGGGCCGTCGAACGCGCCGATGTAACTGATGTGGGTAATGAGCCCTGTCCCGGGCCGCCATTGATGGAGCGCCATGGCCGGCGGCTCCAACATCATCGACAGCGGCGCTCCCTCGTGCAGGTCGAGCGTTGCCTGATGGGCCGTGCTGGGCGCGATCGAGGCCATGCTGCCGGCCCAACGCACCTGGATCGGCCGGTGGACATGGCCGCACAGCACGCGCTCGACGTTGCCGTGTAGGCGGACGAGTTCCGACAAGCGCTCGCCGCCTTCGTTCAGGCGCGCATTGTCGAACGCCGAGATGCCGCATTCGAACGGCGGATGATGCATGAAGAGAACGGTCGGCCGGTCGCCTTCGCCGAGCCGCGCCTCCAGCCAGTCGAGCCGCTCGGAGCAGAGTGCGCCGTGCGGCTTTCCGTCGACCAGCGTATCGAGCGCGATCAGCCGTACCGGCAGCCCCTCGATGGCGTACTGCAGGAAACCGGTGCGCGGCAGATAGGCATGATCGGGAAAGGCTGCGCGCATGGGATCGCGCGCGTCGTGATTGCCCGGGATGAAGTGAACCGGAATCTCGAGCGGCGCCAGAAGCTTGCGCAGATGGGCATATTCCTCGGGCAGGCCGCGATCGACGAGGTCGCCGGTGGCGAGAACGACCTCCGGCCGCGGATCGAGCGCATTCAGGTGCGCGACAGCGCGTGCCAGATAGGCCGGCGTGTCGATGCGCCCGTAGAGCAGCTTGCCCTCTGCTCTCACATGCATATCGGTGATCTGGGCGATCAACATTTCCCTCTACCCCGGAAGCCGTTGACGATGGGATAACGCCGTTCCTTGCTGATCAGGCGCGAGGTGATCTTGACGCCGGGCGGCGCCTGGCGGCGCTTGTACTCCGCTCCTTCGAGCAGGCGCCAGACACGATCGACGACGGCAAGGTCGTGGCCTTCCTTCGCCAGATCCTCGGCGGCGAGGTCGCGCTCGATCAGGCCCTTCAGGATGGCGTCGAGCACCGGATAGGGCGGCAGCGAGTCTTCGTCCTTCTGGTCAGGCTTGAGCTCGGCCGACGGCGGCTTGGTGATGATGCGTTCGGGAATCACTTTTCCCTTCGGTCCCATCGCTCCATCGGGAACGTGCCGGTTGCGCCACTGGCAAAGCTCGAACACCGTCGTCTTGTAGACGTCCTTCAACACGTTGAAGCCGCCGCACATGTCGCCGTAGAGCGTGGCGTAGCCCACCGCCATCTCCGACTTGTTGCCGGTGGTCACCACCATGCCGCCCAGCTTGTTCGACACCGCCATCAAGGTCACACCGCGGGCGCGGCTCTGGATGTTCTCCTCGGTCGTGTCCTCTTTGCGGTTGCCGAACAGCGGCAGGGTCATCTTGCGAAAGGCTTCCATCGCCGGCTCGATCGAGACGGTATCGTACTTGATGCCGATCGCTTCGGCGCAGGCCTTGGCGTCCTCCAGCGACTCGCGGCTCGTGTAGGGCGACGGCATCATCAGCGTGTGCACGCGCTTGGGCCCCAGCGCATCGGCGGCGACGGCGGCAGTGAGCGCCGAATCGACGCCGCCCGACAGGCCGATCACCACCGAGGGAAAGCCCGTCTTGTTCACATAGTCGCGCAGTCCCAGCATCATCGCCTGGTAGATCGACTCCAGCTCCTCGAGCTCGGGCGCGATCTTGGTCGGCTGGCATTCCCAGCCCCCACCGCTCCCTGGGCCATTGCGGCGGAACTCGACGGTCGCCACTTCCTCGCGGAACGAGGCGAGCTTGGCCTTGAGCTGGCGGTCGGCGCCCAGCACGAACGACCCGCCGTCGAAGATCAGCTCGTCCTGGCCGCCCACCTGATTGACGTAGACGAAGGTCAGGCCGCTTTCGATCACACGCTTGACGCCGAGCTGCATGCGCACATCGGTCTTGCCCACTTCGTAAGGCGAGCCGTTGGGCACCAGCAGGATCTCGCCGCCGGTCTCGGCGATGCATTCGACGACGTCGGATGTCCAGACATCCTCGCAGATCGGCACGCCCAGCCGCACGCCCTGGAAGACCAGCGGCCCCGGCATCGGGCCCGGCACGAAGACGCGCTTCTCGTCGAACACGCCGTAGTTCGGCAGGTCGACCTTATAGCGCTTGCCGATGATCTCGCCCTTGTCGAGACAGATGATGGCGTTGTGCAGCTTGTCGTCCTCACGCCACGGCGTGGTGACGAACAGCGCCGGGCCGCCATCCATCGTGTCGGCGCGCAACGCCTCGACCGCCTCGTGGCAGCGCTTCTGGAAGGCCGGCTTCAGCACCAGGTCCTCGGGCGGATAGCCCGACAGCACCAGCTCCGAAGTCAGCACCAGCTCGGCCCCTTGCTTCTTTGCTTCGGCACGGGCGGCGCGCACCTTGGCAAGGTTGCCGGCGACATCGCCGACCTTGGGATTGAGCTGGGCGAGTGCCACCTTGAGAGAGTTGCTAGGAATTACCTCCTCCAAACACGCCTTCAATCAGCGCACGCAACTTCGCCTGGGCAGGTCCTGCTTCCGGGTTCGCCAGATGCAGAAACTCCTCGATAACGTACGTTTTGGCGCCGGAGGTCGTCTCGAGGCTGCCTGCCTCCGGGTGAGACCACTGGTGCTCAACAGTGACCAGCCCGGTGGCCGGATCGAATTTCAGGTACCACCGATCCTCGTTCACGCCGGCCGGGCCGCTGCGTCGTGCGACAAGCTCCCGCTTTCGCTCTGCCATGTGCAACTCCCCTATTTCGCGGCCACCACCTCGATCTCGATCAGCATGGCGGGGTCGGCCAGGCCCGCGACGATCAGCAACGTCGAGGCGGGATACGGTGGCTCGGTGACGAACTGGTCGCGCACCGCGCGGAAGGGCGCGACGAAGCGGGCATCGGTCAGGAACGTCGTGACCTTGACCATGTCCTTGTAGCTCATGCCGGCGCTCTTCAGGATCTGCCCGATGTTCTTCCACACTTGGGCGGCCTGCTTCTCGAAGGTGGGCTGCAGTTTGCCGCGCGAATCGACGCCGACCTGACCCGAGACGTAGAGAAACCGCGCGCCCGCCGGCACCTCGGCGCCGAGGCTGTATTTGCCCGCCAGGCTCACCGACTTGGGATTGTGGAACTTGATGGCCATGATTGTCTCCCCCATGTAAGGAGGCGCACGGTTTCAGGTCGGATGGGATGACGTCAAGCGCCAAGACAAAGACGGTGCACATCGTGGGCGGCGGCCTCGCCGGCAGCGAAGCCGCGTGGCAGCTCGCCGAGGCCGGCGTGCCCGTCATCCTGCACGAGATGCGGCCGGTGCGCGGCACCGAGGCCCATCTCACCGACCAATTGGCCGAGCTGGTCTGCTCCAACTCCTTCCGCTCCGACGACGCCCAGAACAACGCGGTCGGCCTCCTGCACGAGGAGATGCGGCGCGCCGGCTCGCTGATCCTGCGGGCGGCCGACACCCACAAGCTGCCGGCGGGCGGCGCGCTGGCCGTCGACCGTCACGGCTTCTCCGCCGCCGTGCAGGAAGCGCTCAGCGCCCATCCGCTGGTCGAGCTCAGGCGCGAGGAAGTGGCGGGCCTGCCGCCCGACGACTGGCAGAGCGTGATCGTGGCCACCGGCCCCCTCACCTCGCCCGCTCTCGCCGAGGCGATCCGCAAGACCAGTGGCGAGGAGTCGCTCGCCTTCTTCGACGCCATCGCGCCCATCGTCCATCTCGACAGCATCGATCGCTCGATCGCCTGGAAGCAGTCGCGCTACGACAAGGAAGGTCCCGGCGGCGGAGTGGCCGACTATTTCAACTGCCCGCTCGACAAGGAGCAGTACGCGGCCTTCGTCGCGGGGCTTCTCTCCGGCGACAAGACCGAGTTCAAGGAGTGGGAACACAACACTCCTTACTTCCAGGGCTGCCAACCGATCGAAGTGATCGCGGCCAGCGGACCCGAGAGCCTGCGCTTCGGGCCGATGAAGCCGGTCGGCCTGCGCGATCCGCGCACCGGCACGCGGCCGTGGGCCGTCGTGCAGCTTCGCCAGGATAATGCGCTGGGCACGCTTTGGAACATCGTGGGCTTCCAGACCAAACTGAAGCACGCCGAGCAAGTCCGGCTGTTCCGCACCATTCCCGGCCTCGAGAAGGCGGAGTTCGCGCGGCTGGGCGGGCTTCATCGCAACACCTTCCTCAACAGTCCGCGCCTGCTCGATCCCACCTTGCGGCTGAAGACGCTGCCGCGGATCCGCTTTGCCGGCCAGATCACCGGCTGCGAAGGCTATGTCGAGAGCGCCGCGGTCGGCCTGATGACCGGCCGCTTCGCCGCCGCCGAGCAGCACGGGCTCGCCCCCAGCCCGCCGCCGCCGACCACGGCGATGGGTGCATTGCTGGGCCATATCACCGGCGGTGCCGACGCGACAACGTTCCAGCCGATGAACGTCAACTTCGGCCTGTTCCCACCGATCGACGGCACGTTCCGCGGCAAGGAACGCAAGCAGGCGCTTAGCGCGCGGGCGCTGCGGGACTTCGATCACTGGCTGGCGCCGACGCCGCTCGCGGCGGAGTGATACGTCCCATGAGAAAAGTTCGCGCGTCGAAGCAGAAAACAATGCCATCTTGAAAGCAAGGCTGTCATCCCGAGCGAAGCGAGGGACCTTTACTGCGGCCTTAAAGATCCGTCGCTTCGCTCGGGATGACACCAGGACTGTGATCAGGATAGCGACTAGATGACCCCCGCCGAACGCCGGCAGATGATGCTGGCCGGCCCGATCGTGCCGACGATCCTCACCCTGGCCGCGCCCAATGTGCTGAACGTCGCCATGCAAAGCCTGGTCAGCGTCGCCGACGGCTGGTTTGTCGGCCAGCTCGGCACCGTCGAACTCGCAGCACTTGCATTGGTGTTCCCGACGCAGATGGCGCTCGGCATGATGTCGGCCGGCGCCATGGGCGGCGGCATCTCCTCGTCGGTCGCACGCGCGCTGGGCTCGGGCGACCGCGCAGCGGCCGAAGCCGCCGTGGCGCACGCGCTGGTCATCGCGCTCGGCATGGCGGCGCTGTTTGCGGTCGTCTTCGTGGGTTTTGGCCGCACGATCTACGGCGCCCTGGGCGGCAGCGGCCGCGCGCTCGATGGCGCCGAGGCCTTCGCCACGGTGCTGTTCCTCGGCTGTGCCGCACCGTGGGTCGCCAACTCGATGGCCTCGGTGCTGCGCGGCACCGGCGACATGAAGACGCCGGGCTATGCGCTGGTCGCCACGGCGGCGCTGCAGATCCCTCTCGCCGGCGCGCTGACGCTGGGCTGGTTCGGTCTGCCGGCGCTCGGTATCCGCGGCCCCGCGACGGCGGCGGTGATCGTGTTCACGATAGCGGCGATCTGGATGCTGGCGAAACTGCTCAGCGGCACGGCGGCGGTGCGCCTGCATTGGCCGGTCGGCGGTTTCCGTTGGGCCTCGTTCCGCGACATCCTGAAGGTCGGTCTGGTCGCCTGCGTCGTGGTCATCCTGACCAACGGCACGGTGCTGATCGTCACCGGGCTGATCGGCCGTGCCGGCGACGCCGCCATTGCCGGCTACGGCATCGGCAGCCGGCTGGAATACATGCTGATCCCGATCGCCTTCGGGGTCGGCGCCACGCTCACGACCCTGGTCGGCACCAACATCGGCGCCCGGCAATACGCGCGCGCCCGGCGCATGGCCTGGATCGGCGCGCTGATGCCGGGCGTCATTGCCGCCGCGATCGGGATCGTCGTGGCGCTGTGGCCCGACCTGTGGCTCGGCCTGTTCACGCGCGACACGGCAGCGCTGGCCTCGGGCCGCACCTATCTCAGCATCGTCGGTCCCGCCTACGGCTTGTTCGGGCTGGCCATGGCGCTCTATTTCGCCTCGCAGGGCACCGGCGAGATGGTGTGGCCGATGGTGGCCAACATCATGCGCATTACCATCGCCGTCGCCGGCGGTCTGCTGGCGCTCGACGTTGTGGGCTGGGGCGTGCAAGGTCTTTATTCCTTCGTAGCGCTGGGCATCGTCGCTTTTGCGGCCGTGCTGGCCTTTTCCACGACGCGCGCCGCGTGGCGCGGCTGAAACAGGAGAACCAAGATGAGCAACACTGCACTGGAGCTGCGCTCCAAGATCAGCAAGAGCGGCGAACTCGAACTGTCGCTGGCCAAGGTTCCCGTGCCCGAGCCCGGGCCCGACCAGGTCGTGGTCAAGGTCGAGGCGACGCCGATCAATCCTTCGGACTTGGGCCTGCTGCTGGGTCCCGCCGACGCCGCGACCTTCAAGTCGTCCGGCAGCGGCGATAGCACCGTGGTGACGGCCAAGGTGCCGGCCGCGGCGCTGCCCATGCTGGCGGCGCGGCTCGACAAGGCGATGCCGGTCGGCAACGAGGGCGCCGGGACGGTGGTCAAGGCCGGCTCGTCGGAGGCCGCCCAAGCGCTCAAGGGCAAGACGGTGTCGATGGTCGGCGGCGCGATGTACACGCAGTACCGCCTGCTCAAGGCCAGCGACTGCCAGCCGCTGCCGGCCGGCACGACGGCGGCCGAGGGCGCCTCGTGGTTCGTCAACCCGCTGACCGCCTTGGGCATGACCGAGACCATGAAGCGCGAGGGCCACAAGGCGCTGGTCCACACCGCGGCGGCCTCGAACCTCGGACAGATGCTGAACAAGATCTGTCTCAAGGACGGCATCGGCCTGGTCAACATCGTGCGCAGCGCCGAACAGGCCAAGCTGCTGAAGGGCATCGGCGCCAAGCATGTGGTCGACTCGACCGCGCCCTCCTTCACCGACGACCTCGTGCAGGCGCTGGTCGATACAGGCGCCACCATCGCCTTCGACGCGATCGGCGGCGGCAAGCTTGCCAGCCAGATCCTCACCGCCATGGAGATCGCGATCAACAAATCGGCCAAGGAGTACAGCCGCTACGGCTCTTCCGTGCACAAGCAGGTCTATCTCTACGGCAGCCTCAACACCGGCCCGGTCGAGCTGACGCGCAACTACGGCATGATGTGGGGCGTCGGCGGCTGGCTGCTGACGCCGTTCCTGCAGAAGATCGGCCGGCCCGGCCAGGCGCCGCTGCGCGAGCGCGTCGTCGCCGAGCTCAAGACCACCTTCGCCAGCCACTACACCAAGGTGATCTCGCTGCCCGAGGCGCTGCAGCTCGCCAACATCGCCGCCTACGGCAAGCGCGCGACGGGGGAGAAGTTTTTGATCAATCCCAACAAGGGCTGACCCCTCTCCGACTCCGTCGCCGCGGACTCACCCCTCGTCTCCAACTCATGTTCCTCTCCCCCGCTAGGGGGAGAGGTGCTTGATGGCTTGAAGGGAGAGGGTCAAAAGCGTCCCAAAACGTCCAGACCGGTCTGGACGCCCGCGACGTCCCGCTACGCGGGACGCCTTGGATGTCGATGGCATAAGGGTTTTAGGCGATTCGTCCAGAATCCAGCCACACCCCCCACGCAACAAAGTTGTGCGCAACGGCGCCCGTCAGGCCGCCTTGGCGCGGATGGTCGGAATGCGGCTCACATCCTCCTCGCGCTCGGCGTGCCAGGTGTCATAGGCGGCCTGCATCCGCGTCCACACGCCGGCCCCGTCGCCGAACAGCTTGCCGAGACGGACCGCGACGGCCGGCGACACCGGCTTGCGCTCGCGCAGGATGTCGTGAAGGTGCTGGCGGGAGATGCCGAGCATTTCGGCGATCTCCGACTTGGCGCGGCCGGTTGCCGGGATCACGTCTTCGCGCAGGAGCGCACCGGGGTGCGTCGGGCAGCGGGCTCGATGACGCTTGGCGACGGTGGTCATGAACGGTCTCTCCTCAATGGTACTGCTCGAAATCGACGCGAAGCGCGTCGCCTTCGGAGAATTCGGACGTGATGCACCACGGCCCGTTGACATGGACCGAATAGCGCGTCGGATTGAACCCCTTCAAGGGATGAAAGTCGAAGCCAGGGACGTTCATCTCCTCGGGCCTTGCGGCGACATCCAGCCGGTCGAGCCGCCGGAAAATCCGCCCCTGCATCCTCGCGTCGATCTTCGCCGTTCGGCCCCTCTCCCACAACTCGGCCAGGGCCTTGCTCCTGAAGCTTCGAATCATCGCGCGACAATGTAAGCTCTCTGCTTACGACTGTCAACAATCGGCTTACAGGGCGAACCGTTTGCTCCGAAGACGGCGCGCGCCTGGAAATCCATTTCGAGAAGGCGCGCGGCCTCCATGGTGACGGGGTCGACCCGATCGAGGCGCGGCTGGAGATCGACACTATCGGCAACCCTACGCTTCCCAACCTTCCCACCCGCGTGGGAAGCCGCGGACGCCGATCGCATCGCGCTTTCACGCGAACCTTCCCACAATCCGCAACACACCCTCCGACGATTCCAAAAATTTTTGCGCGAATTCGCGAAAGCCGCCCATGTCCCTGAAACGGCGGGATGATTCAGCTCGGGAGGATAATCGCTATCTGCGACGGATTCTGCGCCATTGGCAGGAATTCACCCGAGCATTGGGCAGCGACAGCGCAGTGATCGACCGGCTAGAGATATCGGCAGAGACAACATTGCCGCTGCTCACCGTCGATGAGCCTAATGCTGAGTATCTTTTCAACGTCCTTCGCAAGAGTATGGCATCGAGTCGCCATCTCTCGAAGCATGCTCAGACCACGGCGCTGGCAACTTTCGATCCGAAAAGCGCTGAGTTACGGACAATCGTTCGGAATCACATCGTAGGCGTTGGCAACCCGGAATACTGGGGAGGTTTGATCGCAGCGGAGGTATTTGCAGAGCAGTTCAGCGACGACGTAGACCTTCGCGCTGAAGTCGTTGCAACGTTCAGTCGCGAACCCCGAGGATTTGCCGCGACGGCGGCGCTGGCCGAACTTGTGCTGCACAACCCTGACGAAAAGTTAGAGAATCTGCTTCGCGAGAAGGCTGACGGCGTTCACTACGACGCCGCCACACATTTTAAGTTAGTCGCGGCCTTGTCGAAACCGGACAACATCATCGAGGCACTTTGCTGGCTGCTAGCCCGCCTACCCCTAGATTTGCACCAGCTGCAGCTCTCGCGCTGGATACCAGCATTGCTCAGGCGGATCGAGAAAGATACCGCTGTTCAAGCGGCACTTCGACTGGCGCTGATCAATTCCTCGTTGACCTCGGAGAAGGCGACGTTCATGTCACTGCTCCTTCGCGCGGGTACTATCGATGAGGGACTAAGCGCACACATGGCGACGCAGGTAAACTTGGCGCGAACGAGCGCGATGCCGGAAGTTGGCTTCGACCTTGTTGCCCAATCCTATCGGATCGTCGAGCATGTGTTTGTAGAAGCCCTTTCGTGACTCCCGCGGGGTCGAGAGCATCGCCGCCGCTCATGCCGCCTCTCTACGACACAGGCACGACGCCCGCACCGGCACATCGGCGCGCGCCTGCGCCAGATCGAGCCGCGCCTTGATCAACGGCGCCTCCACCGTGTCGCCGCGGCGGCTCAGGCACTCATGCAGGCCGTGCAGGCTCCAGACATTCTCCGGATGCCAGCAGGCGCGGCTGAGCTTGGGGTCCAGGCCGAGATCCTCGCGGTAGTACTTCTCGGCCTCGGCGAGGTGGCCCTGCTCGAGCAGCAGCGCGCCCAGCGCATGGCGCGGCGGCTGCATCCAGCCCCACGGCTCGTCGTAGGGCAGCGCATCGTCGAGTGCGACGGCGCTTCTCAGGTGGCGGAAGGCCACGTCGAAATTGCCGCGGCGGTATTCGAGTTCGCCGGTCAGCATCTCCTCGGCGATCGCCAGCAGGTCGACCATGGTGTTGTTGTGCACGCGCCGCGTATCGGGCACGCGCGCACGGGCGGCACGGAAGGCCGAGCGCATGCGCTCGGCCTCGGCGATCTCGCCCAGCACCGAGTGGGCCACGCCCTTGGCATAGAGCATCATCGCCGTGGTCGTGCAGTAGAGCGCGGCGTCCTTGGGCAGCTCCTGGGCGATGATCTCGCGCCACTTGCCGAAGCGCACCAGCACGTGCTGCTTCATCGAGAGGTAGCCCTCGAGGAAGTCGGCCATCGGCGGCGACGGCACGCGCAGCACCGCCTCGGGCGTGGTATCGATCAGCTCCTGGGCGGCGGCGATGGCCGGCGCGTACTGGCCGAGGAACATGGCGCCATAGACCACGAAGTGATGGTCGTGGCTGCGGTAGAGGGCATAGACGTTGGCCGCGCCCTCGCGCGCCAGGAACTTGCGGTCGACCTCGACCGCCTTCTGGTTCCAGTGCACGACGTCGCGGTAGTTGCCGCACAGCACGTCGATGTGGGTCGGCATGTGCACCAGGTGGCCCGAGTCGGGCACCAGCTCGCGCAGCCGGTCGCCGACCCGAAGCGCGCGCTGCGGAAACGGCGACATCTCCATGAGATGGACATAGAGATGCAGCAGGCCGGGATGGTCCCAGGTCGCCGGGATGTCGCGAAAGCCCTCCTCCAGCACCTCGACGGCCTCGGCCGTGCCGGCGTCCTTGGCGACGCCGCCGGTGCTGAGATCCCACATCTGCCATGGCGTCTCGTTCATGATCGCCTCGGCGAACACCGAGCGCACCTCGAGATCGCCTCGGTTGGCCTTGAACAGCTTGCGCATCTCCCGGGTGAAGGCCTTGTCCCAGCCGGACTGGTCCTCGATCGTCTCGCGCTGCGGATAGCGGGCCGGCAGGGCGTGGATCAAGGCCTGCTCGACCGGGCTCGCACCACCGGCCGCGGCAAGTGCTGCCTTCATGGCATCGTAGGCGGCGGCGAGCGCCTGTTGCTTGCCGACCGGATCGTAGAGATGCCAGGGCAGATTGTAGTTCGGGCCGGCCGCGTAGGAGATGCCCCAGTGCGCCATGGCGCAGGCGGGGTCATGCTCGAGCGCCTTGCCAAAACACTTGATCGCCTCGGCATGGTTGAAGCCGAAGAGCCAGTTCAGTCCACGATCGAACCAGAGCTGGGCGTCCGGAGATTTGGTGGTGACCGGACGGGAATAGGCACCGAGATCGTAGTAGTCCATGGCGTGTCCCCCGCAGCAGTCTCGCGAGCCGGAAATCTAGCCGGCTTGGCGAGCTCCCGAAAGTGACAAGGCTCGCGCGGGCACGCTACGCTGGCGTTCCCGGGAAAAGGAATGGATGCGCGATGGCCAACGACTCCGCCTATGACTACATCGTGGTCGGTGCCGGGTCGGCGGGAGCCGTCGTCGCCAGCCGGCTGACGGAGAGCGGCGCCTACCGGGTGCTTCTGCTGGAAGCGGGAACCGAAGGCTCGAACTTCTTCTGGTCGCGTGTGCCGGTCGGCGTCGCCAAGATGATCGACGATCCGGCCGTCAATTGGTGCTACTCGTCGGAGCCGGACGAGGGCTCGGGCGGGCGGCGCATCGAGGTGCCGCGCGGCAAGATGTTGGGCGGCTCGAGCTCGATCAACGGCATGGTCTATATCCGCGGCCAGGCGCAGGACTACGACCACTGGGCGCAGCTCGGCAACCGCGGCTGGAGCTACCAGGACGTGCTGCCGATCTTCAAGCGCATGGAACGGTTCGACGGCGGCTCGGACGAATATCGCGGCCGCGAGGGCGTGCTGCGCGTCACCCACACGCCGCGCCACAAGGTGCCGCTGCTGGAGAAGATGATCGCGGCCGCCGAGAAGATCGGCCTGCCCTACAATCCCGACCAGAATGGCGCCACGCAGGAAGGCATCGGCATGTCGCAGGTGACGATCGCCAAGGGCCGCCGCCAGAGCACGGCCTTCTGCTATCTCGACCCGGCGCGCGCGCGACCGAACCTGACGATCGATCGCGGCGCGATGGCCGGGTCGCTGATCCTGGAGGGCAAGCGTTGCGTTGGCGTCCGCTATTCTGTCGGCGGTGTGCAGCGCAAGGCGCGGGCCAGCCGCGAAGTGATCGTCTCGGGCGGCTCGATCAACTCGCCGAAGCTGCTGGAGCTTTCCGGCATCGGCCAAGCCGACCGCTTGCGCGCGCTCGGCATCGTGCCGGTGCACGAGCTCGGCGGCGTCGGCGAGAATTTGCGCGACCATTATTCGCCGCGCGTGAAGTTCGCCATCACGGAGAAGAACCTCACCTTCAACGACAACGCCCGCGGCTGGCGGCTGGCGCGCGAGGCGCTGAAGTACGTGCTGTTTCGCGAGGGGTTCCTCGCCTCGACGTCGGTGCCGATCCGCCTGTACTTCCGCACGCGCGTGGGGCTCGAGACACCGGATGCGACGTTCTCGATCGCGCCCTTCCTGTACGAGATCGTCGGCCACGAGCGGCGCGTCTCGAAGCGGAAGGGCATCACCATGAACGTGAACGTGCTGCGCTCCGAGAGCACGGGCTCGATCCACATCAAGTCCTCGGATCCCGCCGAGCCGCCGGCGATCCGCTTCAATTTCCTGTCGACCGAGCACGATCGGACCGGCGTGCTGGCCGCCATCCGCAAGGGCCGCGAGCTGATGGCGACGTCGCCGCTGCGCGAGGTCACCGGAGAGGAGATCGCGCCGGGCGCGCATCTGCAGAAGGACGACGAGCTGCTCGATTGGGTGAGAAAGAACGCCGAGACGACCTACCACCCGGTCGGCACGTGCAAGATGGGTTCGGATCCGATGGCCGTGGTCGATTCCCAGTTGCGCGTGCACGGCCTGCAGGGCCTGCGCGTCGCCGACGCCTCGATCATGCCGACACTGACGAGCGGCAACACCAACGCGCCCACCATCATGATCGGCGAGAAGTGCGCCGAACTCGTGCTGGCTGCCGCGGCGGCGCGCTAGAGCGGGTTCCGACTAGCTCTTGGCCGCGAGCTTGTCCTCGGTCCTCAAGTCGAAGTCGCTGGCATCGTGGCGTTCATGGAGCTGGGCCTTGGGATCGCCCTGAAGGCGGTTGACGATGCGCCCGCGCTTGACGGCCGGGCGCTCGCCGATTGTATCGGCCCAGCGCTGGACGTTCTTGTAGTCCTCGACCGACAGGAACTCGCCCGCTCCGTAAAGCAACCCCTTGGCCAGACCGCCGTACCATGGCCACACCGCGATGTCGGCGATGGTGTAATCGTCGCCGGCCAGATAGCTGCTCTCGCCGAGCCGCCGGTCGAGGACGTCGAGCTGGCGCTTGGTTTCCATCGCGAACCGGTCGATGGCGTATTCGATCTTCGTCGGCGCATAGGCATAGAAGTGGCCGAAGCCGCCGCCGAGGTAGGGCGCGCTTCCCATCTGCCAGAACAGCCACGACAGGCATTCGGCGCGCGCCGCAGCCTGTTTGGGCAGGAACGCGCCGAACTTTTCGGCGAGGTAGAGCAGCATCGCGCCCGACTCGAACACGCGGATAGGTGCGGGCCCGCTGCGGTCGACCAGGGCGGGGATCTTGGAGTTGGGGTTGGCCGTCACGAAACCGCTGCCGAACTGTTCGCCTTGGCCAATCCGGATCAGCCAGGCATCGTACTCCGCGCCGGCGTGGCCAAGCGCCAGCAGCTCCTCGAGCATGATGGTGACCTTCTGGCCGTTCGGCGTTCCCAACGAATAGAGCTGCAGGGGGTGACGGCCGACCGGCAGCTCCTTGTCATGCGTGGGCCCCGCGATCGGACGATTGATGTTGGCAAAGCGGCCGCCGTTCTCCTTGTTCCAGGCCCAGACCTTGGGCGGGGTGTAATCGGATGAGCTGCTCATTGTCCAAGTCCTCTGTTGGCGGTCATGCCGTCACTCTACACGACCCTGCGCTCTGCTACAGTCTGCGGCCCCTTGGAGACCTTGCATGATATCGCCTCGCGAGCGTCACTTTGTCGACAGGCAACGGGTCGGTCATCTGGCGACCGCCGACGCAAGCGCGATGCCGCATGTCGTTCCGGTCTGTTTCAGCCTCGCGGATGATGTGGTCTACATCACCATCGACGGGAAGCCGAAGCAGGATCGCGGCCGCCCGCTGAAGCGGCTGCGCAACATCAGCGACAATCCGCAGGTCGCCATCGTGTTCGACCGCTACGACGAAGACTGGCGGCGCCTCGCCTGGGTCATGCTGCACGGACGGGCGGAGATCCTGACCGCCGGCATCGAGCACGACCGGGCACAATCGCTGCTGCGATCGCGTTACCGACAGCTCGACGCCATGCAGATCGAGAAGCTTCCCGTCATCGCCATCCATATCGAGCGGGTCGCGAGCTGGGGCGCCCTGGCACCTTGACCCGGGGACCTTGACCCGGGATGTCGTGGCCCTCACTGCCCTGGGGCTGGCCGCGCCAAAGTGACAAGCCTCGCGCGGGCACTGTAGGCTCGCCGACGGCCGGCAAAAGACCGGCGATGGGAGGACCCGATGAGGCTTCGCCGCCGGCAGTTCCCGCAACTGGTCGCCAGCGCGCTTGCGCTGCCCACGGTCCTCGCTGTCTCGCGCGTCGCTCGGGCGCAATCCTATCCGGCCCAGCCGGTGCGCATGGTCGTGGGTTTTGCCGCAGGCCAGGCGATCGACATCCTGGCGCGGCTGATTGCGCAATCGCTGACGGAACAGCTCGGCCAGCAGTTCATCGTCGAGAACAAGCCGGGCGCCGGCGGCAACATCTCGGCCGACGGGGTCGCGCACGCGGCGGCCGACGGCTATACGCTTCTAGTGATCGGCGCCAACAACCCGATCAACAGCACGCTCTACGACAAGCTCGGCTTCGACCTGCTGCGCGACTTCGCGCCGGTCGCCGGCATCTACCGCGTCTACCAGGTGATGGAGGTCAATCCGTCGTTTCCGGCCAAGACCGTTCCCGAATTCATCGCCTACGCCAAGGCCAACCCGGGCAAGGTCAACTTCGGCTCGGCCGGCACCGGGTCGGTGGCGCACGTCACGGGCGAGTGGTTCAAGATGATGGCCGGCATCGACATGCAGCACGTGCCCTATCGCGGCGCGCCGCTGGCGCTGGCCGACCTGCTGAGCGGCCAGGTTCAGGTCATGTTCGACAACCTGCCGTCGTCGATCGATCACATCAGGGCGGGCCGCCTGCGGGCGCTCGGCGTGTCGACGCCCAAGGCGCTCGAGCTGCTGCCCGGCGTGCCGCCGATCGGCCAGTTCCTGCCGGGCTTCGAGAACAGCGCTTTCGCCGGCCTCGGCGCGCCGGCGGGCACGCCGCCCGCGATCGTCGACAAGCTCAACAAGGCGGTCACCGCAGCTCTTGCCGATCCCAAGCTCGCGGCACGCATCCTCGATCTCGGCGGCGTGCCGATGCCGATGACGCCCGCCGAGTTCGGCTGTCTGCTCGCCGCGGAGACCGAGAAGTGGGGCAAGGTGATCCGGGCGGCGAATATCAAGCCTTAGGCGCTCCGTGCTAACGGAGCGCCTGGCGGCGTGTAGCGCTGCAGGCCGAAGGCCGAAGCGCGGGCGCCGCGCCGTGCAGTAAGAAGCGAGGTGCTGGCTCCGTGGCTCTCACCCCTCCGTCGCGTATGACGCGACACCTCGGCGCTTTGGCCGCTGCGCGGCCAAACGCCAACTTCGCGGACTCCGCGAAGGGGAGGAAGCATGATTTTACGTCGGCGCCCCCGGTCCCGCCATCATCCGGCGCAGGAACAGGAAGATCAGCAGCACGACGCCTGCCACCGCGATCGAGAGCGCAATGCTGCTGGGCAACATCAGAAGGCGAGGCCCGTGCGCGAGGAGGCTGCGAAAGATCAACGGGCTGACGGTCATGCCCCAGGCGAGACCTGCCGCGTGGGCAATCACATAGGCGGCGATCTCGGGAAGGTCGGTGAACTTTCCGGGGAGGGTCGATCCCGCCATCAGCTTGCGCAGCAACAGGAAAAGCAGCAGCACGACGGCCGACAGCGCGATGCCGAGCGCAAGGCTCGGCACCATCATGTCGCGCGGCTTTGACGCGAGAATGGCGCGATAGATAAATGGATTGACGGTGAAGGCCCAGACAAGACCTGCCGCGTGGGCAAGCACATAGGCTGTGACTTCAGGGACGTCGGTGAGCTTTCGGGGCTGAGCGGGCATGGGCAATCCTTGCTGTGCGGCGGCCAGCCTACCGCAGCAGGCCGCGCCAAGCGCCCGTCCGACTTGTTTCGTTGGATACTCGAACCGGCGTCTATCAGAAGCGCGGCGGCCCGGTGTTCTGGTCCCAGTCGGGATCGGCGCTGGGGTTGAGCGGCGGGTCGGTGGCGAGCAGGCCCTTGCCGGGAATGAAATTCACTTCGAGCCGGATGCCGTCGGGATCCTCGAAGACCACGAAGTAGTAGCCCGGCGCCCAGTCGCCCTCGAGCGGCCCGCGGTCGATGACGGCGCCCATCGCGCGGAGCTTAGCCGCGACCTTGTCGACGTCTTCGCGCGTGCGGGCGCGCAGGCAGAGGTGATGGAGCCCGATCCGGTTCTGCACGAACCGCGCCCCCTCGTGCTCCTCCGCGCAGCGCTGGATGCCGAGCGCCGTGCGGCCGCCCACGTGATAGAGGAAGTTGTTGCCGTCATAGACCTTCTTCATGCCGAGGAACGGCAGCAGCTCGGCGTAGAAGGCGCGCGCCTTGGGCCAGTCGCTCACGGTCAGGATGACGTGTGCCAGGCCGTTCACTTCGATCATGGGCGTTTCTCCGTCGGGCCACATTCAAGTCTCCTGTCCCTCGCTCAAGGGAGAGGCAGCGAAGCTTACTGCAGTCGCATCAAATGTTTGCACGCCGCCTAGTTGTTTGCACTTCGCCAAGCCGAATTCCGGCAAGGGGTTGAGCCAGCGCGCGAATCCGGAGTGCAATTATCTCCCGCATAGGTAGATAATTAATGAACATCTGCAACTTTCGATCGATGCCTGGCGTTACCTCTGCGCAGTAGCTGTTTTCCGGCCCGGAAGCCGAGGCCGCAGGAAGGGCAGATTCGCGATGTTCCCGATCAGAGTTCTCATCGTGCTTGCGGTCTTCGCCGGCAGCGCCGCTCAAGGCAAGTCGTTGCGTTCGTCCGACATCTACCCGGCCGACTATCCGACGGTTCAGGCCGTGGCCCACATGGACAAGCTGGTCCGTGAACGCACCGGCGACCGGCACAGCATCGAGCTCCTGGGGCAGAACGACCACGATTCGGAAAACTACACGATCGCCGAGTTGCAGAACGGCACGCTCGACATGGCGCGCGTCAACCTGGCGGTGTTCGACCACCTCGTGGCGTCGGCCGTCGTTCCCTCGCTGCCCTACCTGTTCAAGTCGACGGCGGACATGCGGCGCGTTCTCGACGGTCCGATCGGCGACAAGATCCTGGCCGACATGGAAATCCACGGCATCATCGGCCTTTGCTTCTACGACATGGGTTCGCGCTCCTACGGTGCCACCAAGCCGATCAGGAATGTCGCCGACATGAAGGGAATGAAGGTCCGCGTCCAGCAGTCCGATATCCTGGCGACCATGGTGCGGGAGATGGAGGCCGAGCCGGCGACGATGTCGGCCGCCCGGACGTACCGTGCGCTTCAGGCCGGTGTGATCGACGCGGCAGAGAGCACGTTGTCCGGCTACGTCACCTCGCGCCACTACGAGGTGGCCCCGTTCTACAGCCTGACCGAGCACTCGATGGCGCCCGGGGTGCTGGTGTTCTCCAAGAGGACCTGGGACGAATTCTCCAAGGACGACCAGAGGATCATTCGCGCCGCCGCCCGGGACTCGGTGCCCTACATGCGCAAGGCGTGGGAGGAGCATGAGACTTCGGCACGCCTGACGGCCGACGCCGGCGGCGCGCAATTCGTCACCGATGTCGACAAGAAGTCCTTCGCCGATGCCCTGGCACCGCTTTATCCGGTGCTGGTGACCGATCGCAAGCTGCAGGACGTGGTGAAGCGCATCCAGTCCGCCGACTGAGACCGGACTCCTGTCGGCGCCAGATCCCTCTCACCTGTTGCAGGTGCCGGCATAATAGGCGTCCGCGTCGCACGCCTTGCCGCCGGGCAGCGCGCACGCGCCCCGCTCGGTGGCGGCGTCGCCTTGCACGACCACTGTGTAACGTCCTCCGGTGATGGCGCAGTAGCGCCCGGCTGCCGTTATGTATCCCGTCACGCGCAGCCCGGGGATCGGGCACTCGCCGCGGAACAGCGCCCATTCCTCGCACTGGTAGTTGTCGGTGAAGACGCACACGCCGAATTGCCCGCCGTCGGGGCGACGTTCCATGCGCAACGTCCCACCCTTCTCGACGCAATTCTTCGAGGCCGGGTTGGCAAGCTGCGGCGGCGTGGCACTCGCCGGCGATTGACCCTTCTCGAACGGATAGATCGCCTTCCAGTCGGCCTTCATGTCGACGACCGTCCACTTGCGCCGGACGGCCTCGTCCCACGCCTTGTCGAGCTTGCCGATGGGCGACTGCCGGTCGTAGGCATATTCGCGCACCGCGTCGGTGTGATGGACGATGCCCATGAAGCGCGCGCCCGCCCCGGCCGCCGTCCATTCCAGCATCTGCTGGTCGCCGTCGGAGTTGCCGAAGGCCAGGATCGGCCGCCGCCCGATGAACTGGTTGATGCCCTCCGGCTTGCCCGGGCCGTCGTCGATGAACTGGATCTTCGGCTCCTTCATCAGCACCGGCACACCATCGGGCTGCAGGATGTATCTGGTGGCGCCTGACGAGCCCACGACCTGCTCGGGCGGGATGCCGTAGACCCTGTCGGTCCACGGACGCATGAAGTCCATGCCTCCACCCGAGACGATAAAGGTCTTGAAGCCGTTGGCCCGCAGATACACCAGCAGCTCGAGCATCGGCTGGTAGACGAGGTCGGTGTAGGGCCGCTTGAAGCGCGGATGGTGTGCCGTCGCGATCCAGTCGGTGACGACGCGGGTGAAGGCGTCGGTGGTGAGGCCGGCGTGGGTGGCGGCGATGAGCTCGAACATGCCCTTCTCGCCCGACGCCATCAGGCCGGCCATGTCGCCGGCCAATACCGACTTGAACGGCTCGAGCGTCTGCCACTCGGGATGCTGCGGCGCCAGCACCTTCACGCGATCGATGGCAAACGCCACCTCGACGTAGATCGGCTGCTCGGTCCACAGCGTGCCGTCGTTATCGAAAGTGGAGATGCGCTCGGCGACGGGCACGAAGTCGCGTCCGCCAGCCGTGGTGACGCGGCTCACGAAATCGACGATCGACTGCTTGGAAGGTCCGGCGTTCCACGACGGCAACGGATCGGATTGCGCGAAGGCCCGCAGGTCGGTGACCAGCGCGACACCACTCGCCACAAGGCCGACGAGGAATAAGCGGCGCAGCATAGGTCCTCCCTTCCAGTCAAGTCGTCCTCGACATGAAGTCTCGTGCTTGTAGCAAGCTGGACGCCGAAGCGACAGCAGCGCTAGTCTGAGTGTCGAATTCCGAGGGGGAGCGCCATGCGGATGACGACAGCGCGAAAGACAACGATCGCCTTGATACTCGCCGCCGCGACCGTCGTCGGCGGCGGGTGCCAGAACATGTCGCCCGGCGAGAAGGGCGCGCTCACCGGCGCCGCGCTCGGCAGCGGCATCGGCTTGGTCGCGGGCGGCAGCTTCGGCACGGTGGTCGGCGCCGGCCTGATCGGCGGCGCGGTCGGCTTTCTCGGCGGCACCGCCCTCGGCAACAGCAACAAGTAAGCAGGGAGCCCCGCCATGATCCGCAAAGTCCTTGTCGTTGCCGCCCTGCTCGCCGTCTCGACCGCCGCCCAGGCTCAGGTGCCGCCGACCAATTTTGACCAGGCGGCCTACATCACCTGCCGCGACGCGCACGCCATGCAGCCCGAGCCGCGAAAAATTCTGGCGATCTATCTTGCCGAACACGCGGCGCGCCATCATGGCGTGGTGATCCCCGACGACGAGCGCGGCGGCCAGCTCGCCCTGCTGGTGCGCGGCGGCTGCACGCTGGCGCCCGACGCCTACCTGTTCACGGTGATCGACCGGGCGATGACAGCCGAGCTCGCGAAGTTGCCGAAGCGGCAGTAGATCTAACTCACGTCGGCCGCATCGTGCTGGTAGAGCCAGCCGATGTTGGCGATCGAACGGTCGCCCGAGTTGGCCATCGCCGCGTCGCGCTTCTGCTGCTCGGGACCGTCGTGCAGGTGGAAGCGCTTGCGGTTGGCGGCACTTGCCTCCTGCAGGCGCGTCGCGCGCGGTTTGCGCAGGGTCTCGTAGCGCACCAGCGCACCGGGCACGTCGTCGGGCATCGCCTGCAGCAGCGAAGCGAGGGCGGCGCCATCCTCGATCGACTGCGCCGCGCCCTGCGCCATCATCGGCAGCATGGGATGGCAGGCATCGCCCAGGAGCGTCACCCGCCCGTCGCTCCAGCGCGGCAGCTCGGCGCGATCGTGCAGCGCCCAGATGAAAGTTTCGGGGAAGGCGCCGATCAGGCCGCGCACGATCGGGTGCCAGCCTTCGTAGCGGGCGAGCACCTCGGCCACGTCGCCCTTGTCGGTCCATGATTCGGACGTCCAGGTGCCGTGCTCGACGACGCACACTACGTTCAAGAACCGCCCGGCCGAGACCCAGTAGTGCACACAGTGCGCGTCCGGCCCCATCCAGTTGTGCGACGCCACCTCGATATCGAGATGGGCGATGCGCTCGGCCGGCACCAGCCCGCGCCAGGCCACGCAGCCGGTGAAGCGCGGCTTCTCGGGGCCGAAGGCGAGCGCCCTCACCTTGGAATGGATACCGTCAGCACCGATCAGCAGATCCGACTCGGTCGACACGCCGTTTTCGAAGCGCGCGGTCACGCGCTCACCTCTCTGCTCCAACCCGACCAGCTTGTGGCCGACGTGGAGGCGCTCGCGCGGCAGAGCGTCGGCCAGCAGATTGGCGAGGTCGGCGCGATGGAAGTGATAGTAGGGCGCGCCGAAGGTCGTCTCGACCTCGGGCCCGAGCGGTGCACGCTGCAGGGTGCGGGCATCGTCCCAGCGCCGCTGATGGACGGCGCGCGGGAACACCCCGACCGCATCCATGGCGGCGCGCAGGCCGAGGCGATGCAGCAGGCGCGAGGCGTTGGGGCTGATCTGGATGCCGGCGCCGATTTCGGTGATGCGCGGCGCTTGCTCGTAGACATGGACGTCGAACCCGGCCTTCAGGAGCTGCAACGCCGCCGACAGTCCGCCGATGCCGCCGCCGATGATGGCGACTTTCACGCCAGCCTCCCGTCGAGCACCTTGACCCACACCGCCGTGCCATCGCGGCAGGAATCACCGCGCCAGGCAACGTGGGTGTCGGGTCGCACCAGCACGAGCTTGGCTTCGTAGATCGAGGCCAGCGCCGGCTCGTCGACGACCACCGTCTCGAGCGGCGCCGGGGCCGCGTCAATGAGAGGCGACGGATCGGCATTGCCGAAGCGCAGCAGGGTGAACCACGGGCCGAGCCCTTCGTAGAGCGCACTGCCGTCGCGCAGGAAGGTGCTGGGCAGGCGCGCACCGGGCGCCGTCGTCGGCTGGTAGACGACGGGATCGCCTACGACGCCGTCATAGCGATAGCCGAACTCGACACCCCAGCTTTCGTTCTCGGCATTGCCAAGGGCTGCGATGCCGCGACCCAGTGCGTCGGGATCGCGTTCGTTCTGATAGAGCTCGGCGATCTTGAGACGCACGCCGGTGTGGCGCTCCGACGCCAGACGATTGCGATAGCCGACCGGCCGCCGCTCGCTTTCGTAAGATCCCAGCAGGCCCGGCCCGGCGAAGCCCTTGAGCGCCGCCGCGAGCTTCCAGCCGAGATCGACGGCATCGCCGATACCGGTGTTCATGCCGTAGCCGCCGGTCGGAATGTACTGATGCGCCGAATCGCCCGCCAGGAACACGCGGCCACCTCGATAGTGGTCGGCCAGCAGCAGGTGCGTGAACCACGGATTGGCGACCAGGATCTCGCGCGGAAAGCTCGTGCCGGCGAAATCGTCCAGCATGCGGTGCGGGTCGAGGCTGGCCGGATCGGCTCCCTGAGGCAGTCGCGTTTGCAGAGTCCAAATCTCCTTGTCGTCCTGCGCGATGATCGTGCCCGTGGCCCTCTGGTAGTGCCAGGCGATGCCGAAGCGCTGCAGGACCTCGCGCGCCTCGGAGCGGAAATGGACCATGTAACGGTGCGCAACCGCTGCCTTGCCCTCCAGTCCGATGCCGAGCTGGTCGCGCACGATGCTCGAGCCGCCGTCGCAGCCGGCCAGGAAATCGCAGCGCACCGTCTCGGCGGCACCCGTCTCGACGGTCCTGAGCGTGGCGGTCACACCCGTCTCGTCCTGGGTGAAATCCTCGAAGGCCACGCCCCAGCGCGCCTCGACCAGCGGATGGTCGAGGATGGCGTCGCGCAGCACCGGTTCGATGACCACCTGGCTCACGCGCATGGCGGGCTCGCGCGGCTGGGTGCCGTCGTTGCGCGCCACGATCTCGGCGCGTTTCTCGACCACGCTGGGATAGCGGAAGCGGTGCAATTCTCGGCCCCCTGATTGTGGTGTCAGCGAGGTGATCCACGAAATGTCGAAGTTGTTCGCCTCGGGGACGGCGACGGCGCGCAGCTTTTCGGCGACGCCCAGGCGCCGGAACAGCTCCATCGAGCGGCCGTTGGTGATGTCCATCTTGGGATGCCGCGTGGTCGCGGCGTTGCGCTCGACCAGCAGGCAGCGCACGCCGAACAAAGCGAGCGTACGGGCGAGCGTCATGCCGACCGGGCCGCCGCCGGCGATGAGGACGGGAACGTGCCTCACGGCATCAGCGCCGCGACGCAGGCTCCGATCCACAAGACGACGACGATCGCCATCGGCCAGTCGGTCAGCACCACGTCGGTCGGCGACTCCCCGCCTTCGCGACTTTCGACCACGTACCAGTAGCGGAACAGGCCGAACAGCACCAAGGGGATGGTTACGACGAGCCTGGGGTTGGTCGAGATCACGAACAGGCTGTAGAAGATCAACGCGCCCGTCGCCGCCATCTCGGCGTAGCGGTCGACCAGCGCCGCCGAATATTTCAGCAGCACCGCGCGCGAGGCCGTACCGGTGCTGGCGAGTTCCTGACGCCGCTTGATGGCCGCGAGATAGAGCGCCAGGCAAAAGGTGGTGATCGCCATCCAGCTCGACAGCGGCACCGCCAGCGCCTCGGCACCGGCATAGACGCGCAGCACGAAGCCGCTGGCGATGGAGAAGATGTCGAGGACCGGCTGGTCCTTGAGCCACCAGCTGTAGGCCAGGTTCAGCAGGACATAGCCGCAGATCGGGATCATGGCGCGCGGCGACCACAGCCAGCCCGCCATCAGCACGCAATAGAGGATGCCCAGAACGATCAGCGCCGCCTGCGGCGACACGGTTCCAGCTGCGAGCGGCCGCTTGTCCTTCTTTATCGGATGAAGCCGGTCGCTTTCGATGTCGTGGAGATCGTTGACGATGTAGCTCGCCGATGAAGCTACGGAGAACAGCGCAAAGGCGAGCACGGCGTTGCGGATCGATCCGGCGTAGAGATACTCGCGGGCAAAGACCAGGGGCGCCAGAACGAAGCTGTTCTTGATCCACTGCCTCGGGCGCACAAGCCTCAACAGCTCATAAGCAGATGTCGAAATCGATGCCGCTCCCATTCCCTGCAGTTTCGCTTATACTCATCGGCTGAAACAATAGCCAAAGCTAGTGGGTGCCGTTGGCAACACTTCCTGCACTCCGCCGTTCTCGCGACGTGTGCTCATGAAACCCGTCTCGTCGTGGGGACGACTGAGTGCCCTCCCCCATGAAGTGGTCGAACTGAAGGACCGCGACGGCGTCGCGGCCGAGCTGGTCGGCCATCGCCCCGGCATCGCCTACGGCATGGGCCGCAGCTACGGCGATGCCTGCCTCAATCCCGACGGCGTTCTGTGGAGTACCGCTCGGCTCGATCGTTTCATCGCCTTCGACGCAGCCACCGGCGTGCTGGTGTGCGAAGCGGGTGTCGTGCTGCGCGACATCCAACGCCTGGCGATTCCGCGCGGCTGGAGCCTGCCGGTGGTGCCGGGCACGCAGCTCGTGACGGTGGGCGGCGCCATCGCCAACGACGTGCACGGCAAGAACCATCACCGCGTGGGCACGTTCGGCGAGCATGTCCGGACGCTGCGCCTGGTGCGCAGCGACGGCGAGACGACCGACTGCGGGCCCGATCTCGAGCCGCAACGCTTCGCCGCGACCGTCGGCGGCCTGGGATTGACCGGCGTGATCACTCAAGCCGAATTGCAGCTTCGCCCGGTCTCCGGCCCGTGGCTGGAAGCCGAGACCGTCACCTATTCCGGACTGCCCGAGTTCTTTGCGCTGGCCGACGGGTCGGAGGCTGACTGGGAACACACCGTGTCGTGGATCGACTGCACGTCGGTTGGTGCACTGCGCGGCCTGTTCATGCGCGCCAACCCGACTGAACGACAGGGCGGTCCGGCGCGGCGCGAGCGGCAACTTCGGATGCCGCTGACGCCACCCGTCTCGCTTGTGAACGGCCTCACCTTGCGGCCCTTCAATTCGCTCTACTTTGCGCTGAACAAACGCCGGGCCGGGCGGCGCCTCGTGCACTTCGAGCCGTTCCTTTATCCGCTTGACGGCATCCTGGAGTGGAACCGGATGTACGGGCCATCTGGCGTCTTCCAGTATCAGAGTGTCGTGCCGCGGGCGGCGGGCCGCGAAGCCACGCAGGAGATGCTCGATGCCATCGCGAAATCGGGCGAAGGCTCCTTCCTGGCGGTGCTAAAGACGTTCGGCGATCGCAGGCCGGCTGGCCTGATGAGCTTTCCCCAGGCCGGGGTCACGCTGTCGGTCGACTTCCGCAACAGCCGTGCGACGGCCGCCCTGTTCGAGCGGCTCGATGCCATCG
>PLYQ01000076.1:0-1325 GCA_003153415.1 Rhodospirillales bacterium
AGTCGAGCTCGAGCAGCTGCTGCTTGTCTGCAACCTTTAGCGCGAGGTGCCCAGAGATCTGGTCGGCGAGCTTGGCCGGCTCCTCGATCATCTTGTTGATCGAGACGACGACCTCGGGTGGCACCTTCTTGTTGAGCTTCACGTAGTTCTCGAAATCCGAGACCACGGTACGCGCGGCGGCCAGCAGCTCGGGGGATTCAACCGCTGACTCTTCCATCTCGACAGCGCGCGCCTCGAAGAACTCGGAGCGGTCTGTGTATCCGGTAATACGCACGCGCTTGCCGCCCTCGACCAGCACCTTGACGGTGTCGTCGGGCAGTTTCAGCAGCTGCAGCACCGTGCCGAGCGTGCCGATGGTGTAGATGTCTTCCGGGCCGGGATCGTCCTGGGTGGCGTTCTTCTGGGCGATCAGCAGGATCTGCTTGTCGTCCTTCATCACCTCTTCGAGCGCCTTGACACTCTTCTCGCGGCCGACGAACAGCGGCACGATCATGCCGGGAAACACGACAATGTCGCGCAACGGCAGGACGGGGTAGACGGTTCCTTGGATGGGGGCGTTCATGATGCCTCGCACTATACTGTTAGAGCTGCCTCGTACCTCCGCCGCGCCCCCCTTGATGGGCAGTCCGCGGCGAGAAGCCACGCGCACTCAGTTGCAGAGATTGGCTTGAACAGGGCTGTGTTCAAGACCCACCGGGATAGCCGACGGCAGGCGCCGCCGACGCTGCAAAACCTAGGCCGGAGCCGCCGCGATCCCTTCCTTGCGCTCCCCATGCACATAGAGCGGTTGAGCCCGCCCTTCGATGACTTCGCGGTTGATGACCACCTCGTCAACGCCGTCGAGGGACGGCAGGTCGTACATCGTGTCGAGCAGCACCGTCTCCATGATCGACCGCAGGCCGCGCGCGCCGGTCCGGCGCAGGATCGCCTTCTGCGCGACAGCGCGCAGCGCGTCGTCGGAGAACTTGAGCTTCACGCTCTCCATGTCGAACAGGCGCTGGTACTGCTTGAGCAGGGCATTCTTCGGCCGGGTCAGGATCTCGATCAGGGCGCCCTCGTCGAGGTCCTCGAGCGTGGCGACCACTGGCAGGCGGCCGACGAATTCGGGAATCAGGCCGTATTTCAGCAAGTCTTCCGGCTCGAGGTCGCGTAGCACCTCGCCGGTGCGGCGGTCGTCCGGGCCGCGGATCTCGGCACCGAAGCCGATCGACGTGCCCTGGCGGCGCTGCGAGATGATCTTGTCGAGGCCCGAGAAGGCCCCGCCGCAGATGAACAGGATGTTGGTCGTGTCGACCTGCAGGAACTCCTGCTGAGGATGCTTGCGC
>PLYQ01000076.1:1353-11357 GCA_003153415.1 Rhodospirillales bacterium
TCTCGACGTCCTCGCCGACATAGCCTGCCTCGGTGAGCGTCGTGGCGTCGGCCATGGTGAACGGCACGTCCAGCATCCGCGCCAGGGTCTGGGCGAGCAGTGTCTTGCCGCAGCCCGTCGGGCCGATCAGCATGATGTTCGATTTGGCGATCTCGACGTCGTTGGCCTTGCCGCCATGGCTCAGCCGCTTGTAGTGATTGTGCACTGCAACAGCGAGGATACGCTTGGCCTTGTCCTGGCCGATCACGTAGTCATCGAGGATCTGGCGGATCTCCTTGGGCGACGGCACGCCGTCCTTGGACTTCACCAGGGTGGTCTTGCTCTCCTCCCGGATGATGTCCATGCAGAGCTCAACGCATTCATCACAGATGAACACGGTTGGGCCGGCAATGAGCTTGCGGACCTCATGCTGGCTCTTGCCACAGAAGCTACAATAGAGGGTATTGCGGGAGTCGCCCCCGGATTTGGCGGCTGGCATGTCAGTAACGCACCTCCGCTTGGGGGCCCGCCGACTGCGAGCCCGCCGCAAGACTATGTTAAACTCGCGCCCCTAACCGCGACAACATCAAAATATGGTGTGTCGGCAGGCGAACGGGAACCAATTGGTCGCGGCTGCCGCTTATGAGTCAGCGGCCTGGATGGTCGGAACCGGACGATTTTCGAGCACATCGTCGATCAGCCCGAATGCTTTGGCCTCGGCCGGCGAGAAGAATTTGTCGCGCTCCATGGCCCGCTCGATCTCCTCGATCGTCCGCCCGGTATGGGTAACGTACATCTGATTGAGGCGAGCCCGGGTCGACAGGATCTCCTTGGCGTGGATCTCGATGTCGGTCGCCTGGCCCTGCGCACCACCCGAGGGCTGATGGATCATGATGCGGGCATTGGGCAGCGAGAAGCGCTTGCCTTTGGCCCCGGCCATCAGCAGCAGTGACCCGGCCGAGGCTGCCTGGCCGAACACCAGGGTCGAGATCAGGGGCCGTACATATTGCATCGTGTCGTAGACCGCGAGGCCCGAGGTCACCACGCCGCCTGGCGAGTTGATGTAGAAGGAGATGTCCTTGATGGGGTTCTCCGACTCGAGATAAAGCAGCTGGGCGCAGACTAGGCCGGCCACGTTATCTTCGATCGGACCGTTCAGGAAAATGATGCGTTCCTTGAGCAGCCTCGACCAGATGTCGTAGCCGCGCTCGCCACGCGCCGACTGCTCGACGACCATGGGAACATAGTAGTTATTGTAGATTTCTTGCGGATCGCGGTCGCGACTCATCGCGGGGCCCTCTCGTGAATTACAAATAGAAGGTGGCAGCGCCGACGGTCAGGTTCAAGACCGCCGGCCTTGGATCAATTCGCCGCCCAAGGCGCCGTTTACGGCGCCGCTGACGCCGGAGGTGCCGCAGGCGCCGCTTCCCCGGTCTTGTCCTCTTCGGCTTCGCGGGCGGCCTTAAGCAGTTCCTCCGGGGTAACCGGCTTCTCGGCTACCTTGGCCAGCTCGAGAATGAAGTCGACGGTCTTTTCCTCGAAGATCGGCGCCCGCAGCTGTTCCTTCAACTCGGCGTTCTTGCCGTAGAATTCCAGCACTTGGCGCTCCTGGCCCGGATAACGCATGGCCTCGCGCATCACCGCCTGGTTGAGTTCCTCGGGTGTGACGTCGATCGAGTTGGAGCGGCCGACATCGGCCAGCAGCAGGCCCAGCCGCACCCGGCGCTCGGCGATCACGCGGTACTCCGTGCGCATCTTGTCTTCGTCGTCCTCGAGCTTCTGGCCGTTCTTTTTGGCCTCCTCGACGCGCTGCCAGATGGCTTTGAATTCGCCCTCCACCAGCCCCTCGGGAACCTGGAAGGTGTGGCTTTCGGCGAGCTTGTCGAGGAGCTGGCGCTTGATCATGGAACGCGACACTTGCGCGTAGTCCTGACCGATGCGCTCGGTGACGGCCTTGCGCATGGCCTCGAGGTTCTCGAAGTTGTTCTTCTTGGCCAGCTCATCGTCGGCTGGCTTGTCGACGAACTCGTGAAGCTCCTTGATCGTGCACTTGAACACGGCGTCCTTGCCGGCTAGCTCAGCCGAGCCGTAGTCGGCTGGGAACGTCACCTTCACGTCGATGTCCTTGCCGACCTCGGCGCCCAGCAGCTGGTCCTCGAAACCGGGAATGAACGATCCTGAGCCGATCTCCAGCGTGTAGTCGGTGGCGGCACCGCCGGGAAATTCCTTGCCGTCGACCGAACCCACGAAGTCGAGCTTGATGGCATCGCCCTTCTGTGCCGGACGCGGCGGATCGACCGGCTTCTGCTCGCGATTGGCCTTGGCGATGCGCTCGACGGCATCGTCGACGTCCTTGTCCGGCACGACGGCCTTCAGGCGCTCTAGCTCGATGCCTGAGAAGTCGAGCTTGCCGATCTCCGGCAGGACCTCGATGGCGACCTCGAATTCGACGTCCTTGCCTTCGACCAGTTCCTTGAGATCGACGCGCGGCTGCAGCGCCGGCTTCAGCCCGCGATCCTCGATGGCCTTGGCGGTGCTGGCATTGACCGCCTGCTCCAGCGCCTCGCCATACAAGGCCTGGCCATACTGCTTCTTCAGCAGGCCGACCGGCACCTTGCCCGGCCGGAAACCGGGCATCGACGCGGTCTGCGCCATCTCGGCCAGACGTTCATCGACTTTCGCCGACAGGTCGCCGGCGGGAACGACGATCTTGAATTGCCGCTTCAGGCCTTCGGCCGCTAGTTCCGTTACTTGCATTGTCTCACATCCACTTCCGTCTGGTGCGGGCGGAGGGACTTGAACCCCCACGCCTTGCGGCACGAGAACCTAAATCTCGCGTGTCTACCAATTCCACCACGCCCGCCCGATGCCGGCCTCGCGAACAACGAGGGCCTTGCGGGCGTGCCCCGAGGGCCAAATCGCGGGCCGAATCGCGGGCCTCTTAGCCCGCGCCCGCCGGGCGGTCAATTGAGCGCCGCTTCGAGCGCTTTCGGAAGCTCGGCGACCAGGTCTTCCGCGATCAGGCCGGGCCGCCTGAAGCGATATCCACACTCGCCATGGAGCCAACTGGCCGCCGCACCTGCGGCCAGCGGTGCCAGGCCCTGGGCCATCAGGCCGCCGGCGATCCCGGCCAGGACATCGCCGGAGCCTGCCGTCGCCAGGGTCGCCGGCGCATGGACATTGATGACGGCGCGGCCGTCGGGCGCGGCGATCACCGTGTCCGGGCCCTTGAGCAGGACCGTGGCACCGCTTCGCCGGGCGGCCTGCCGCGCACGTTCGACCTTGCCCGATCCTGTCGCCAAGTCGGGAAACAGCCGGCGGAACTCGCCCTCGTGCGGCGTGAGCAGGGTTGGGCCGGCGATGGCGTCAAACAGCTTTTGGGGCGCTTCGGCAAATACGGTGATGGCGTCGGCATCCAGCACTACCGACCGGCGGGTGGCGAGCGCCGCCAGGGTTGCGGCGCGCGTACGCTCGTTCAGCCCGGCGCCGGGTCCGACCAGAATCGCGTTGCAGCGCGGATCGTCCAGCAGCCGCGCAAACCCCGCGCCGTCGTCGACCCTGGCAATCAGGTTGCCAGGGTCCGCAGCCTGATACACAGCCATCGCCGCCGCCGGCGTGGCAATCGTGACAAGCCCTGCGCCCGCGCGACGGCCCGCCAGAGCAGCGAGGCGTGCTGCGCCGGTCGCCGTGTCGCCTGCGAGGATCGTTAGGTGCCCGCGGGCGTACTTATGATCGCTGAGCGCATCGCGACGCAGGTGTTGCGACCACAGCGCCGGACCGTTCAACCACTGCCGCGGCGCGACCGCCCGGAGCACCGACGCCGGAATACCGATGTCGACCACGCGCAGTTGGCCGCAGCGTCTCATTCCCTCGACCGAGTAGTGGCCGGGCTTGGCGCGAAAGAAGGTCACGGTGAGATCTGCCTGCGGGGCACATCCCATGACCTCGCCGCTGTCGCCGTTCAGTCCGCTCGGGACATCGACCGCGACGACCACCACCGAGCTGCGGTCGAGATGTCGAATGACTTCGGCGGCCGGACCTTCGATCGGCCGCGACAGCCCGGCTCCGAACAAGGCATCGATTGCGAGCAAGCTGCCGTCGAGAATTTTCGGCGAAAGCGCTTCGACGGGTCCGCCCGTCCACAAGCCTGCTGCCCAGGCGGCATCGCCCCTTAAGGCATCACGCTCGCCGAGCAAGCCGATGCGGACCGGCCACCCCGCCGCGTGCAGATGGCGGGCCGTGACGAAACCATCACCGCCGTTGTTGCCCGGGCCGCACAGCACGGCCACCGGCTGCGGGTCATAGCGCTCGCGGACTGCAGCGGCGACGGCGCGGCCGGCTGCTTCCATGAGATCGGCGCCCGGCACGCCGCCGGCGATGGCCGCCGAGTCGGCTTTGGCCATTTCCGAACAGGTCAAAAGGGCCAAGCCGTCGTTGAGGACAAGATCTTTCGGGGATGGCTGTTCAGCCATGGCGCGCGGGGGATTGGGGCGGCCGACCGGAATTGAACCGGCGACATCCAGAATCACAATCTGGCGCTCTAACCAACTGAGCTACGGCCGCCATCGTGGCCCACTCCCGACGAAGCGCGCCTTCCTACGCTCAGCCGCCCGGAGCGTCAAGAAACCGGCGCCGCGGCCGGCAGCAGGCGGTCGATGGCGTCGATCCAGGTCTTGCAGGCCTCCTCGAACGACAAGCCGTAGAGCTCGCGCATCCGGCCCCAGCTCTCGAAATCGAGCAGAAGCTCGATGGCAACGAGGGTTTGCCGGCGCGCCGCTTCGGACTGCGTCGACAGCTCCGGCTTGTACATCAGCTCGAGCCGCCGGCGGATTGCTTCGCGGGCGAACTTGAAGAGCTGCTGCAGTTCCGCCGAGTCGTCCTGCGAGCTGCTGAGTGCCCGCCACAGCGGCAACCAATATTCGCAGGTTTGCGCCCGCGTCTCGACCTGGGAGGCGAGCCTGGCTTGGCGGTCGCCGTTGACATTGCGCGCCACCGACCGTGCGCCCGCCTCGCTGACCGCGTAAGCCACCGCCGCAATGCGCAGTGCCGGCAGGTCGGGGAAGCGCTCGAAGATCGAGCGCACGGAATAGCCGGCGCGCTCGGCAATACGGGTCGCCGTCGGCGCCTTCGCACCTTCGCGCAACAGGCTGATGTAGGCTTCGACGATCAGCTGCTTGGTCCGCTCGCTGCGCAAGCGCCGACCGTCGACCTTGGCGGGCTTGTCGGTCGCGGGCGCCTTGGGCTGTTGGGTCACCAGAGTCATGGGGCGGTCGGCGTCGGCGGCAGCAAGCGGTCGACGGCGTGAATCCACACGCTGCACGCTTCCTCGAACGACAGTCCGTAGAGTTCGCGCATGCGCCCCCAGCTCTCGAAATCCACCAACGCATCGAGAGCGATCACGATCTTCCGGCGCTCGACGGCATCCGCCAGGGGCGAGAGCTCCTGCCTGAAGATCGTCTCGATCCGCACGACGATCAGTTCACGGATCATCCGTAGCCGCTTTTCCAGCTCGGCCGATTCGCCCAAATCGGTGTTGAGAACACGCCACAGCGGCAACCACCGCTCGCAACCCCGTCCGCGCACCTCGACTTGCAACCTGATGCGGCTCTGTCGATCGGCAGTGACGTCGATCGGCACGTTCTGCGCCAGGCTCTCGGCAATCGCATGGTCAACCGCGGCGACGCGTATCGCATTGAGGTCGGGAAAGCGCTCGAACACCGAACGCACGGAGTAGCCGGCGCGTTCGGCGATTTGTGCCGCCGGCGGTACTTTGTGACGTTCCCGGACGAGCACCACGTACGCCTCGACGATCAATCGCTCTGTCCGCTCGCTGCGCAGCCGTCGGCCATCGACCTTGACGGAGCCGTCGGTCGCTGAATCCTTCGATGGTGAAGCAATAGAAGTCATGGGACGGGCGGCGTCGCCGGCAGCAGGCGGTCGATGGCGCTGATCCATACCATGCAGGCCTGTTCCACCGACAGGCCATAGGTCTCGCGCATGCGGCCCCAGCTTTCGAAATCCGTCAGGAGTTCCAGCACGATCACGGTCTGCCGGCGCTCCGGCTCGGGCAAGGTCGAGAGTTCCGGCCGGTACATCAGCTCGAGTCGACCGCGGACCATGTCCCGCGCGGTTTCGATCCGCGTCTTGAGTTCGGCAGAGTATCCCTGGTTGATATTGAGCGCGCGCCACAGCGGCAACCATCGTTCGCAGGTGTCGCCTCGGGTCTCGACCTGGGACCGCAGCCTCGCTCGACGGCTACCGTCGAGGTCTCGAATGGTCGCCTGGGCATTGGCCTGCGCGAAGGCAAAATCGGCCGTCGCCAGGCTGAGGGCGAGCAGGTCGGGGAAGCGTTCGAACACCGACCGCACGGAATAGCCGGCACGCTCGGCAATGCGCGACGCCGTCGGCACTTTCGGGCTTTCGCGCAGGAGTTCGAGGTAAGCCTCGATGATCAGCTGTCTGGTCCGCTCGCTGCGCAGGCGCCGGCCGTCGATCTTGACGGGCGTGTCGGCCGGAGAGGCCCCGAGCGGCCTGCTCTCCAAAGTCATGTCACGGACGGCGTCGGCGGCAGCAGGCTGTCGATGGCATGAATCCACACCATGCAGGCTTCTTTCACCGACAGTCCGGAAAGCTCGCGCATGCGGCCCCAACTCTCGAAATCTGTCAGAAGCTCGAGCGCGATCATGGTTTGCCTGCGCTCCGGCTCGGACAGTGTCGAAAGCTCCGGCTTGTACATCAGTTCGAGGCGACCGCGGATCATGTCGCGCGCCAGCCGAATCCGCAGCTTGAGTTCTGCCGAATCGCCCTGGTTGGTGTTCAAGGCACGCCACAGCGGCAACCACTGCTCGCAGGTTTGGGCACGCGTTTCGACCTGAGACCTCAGCCTGGTCTGCCGGTCGCCGTCGACATGACGAGGCGCTGCCTGGGCGTTTCCCGCGATGAACGCGTGGTCGGTCGCCGCCACGCGCAATGCATGAAGGTCGGGAAAACGCTCGAAGATCGACCGAACCGAATAACCGGCGCGCTCGGCGATGTGACTGGCCGTGGGTATTCGCGGGTTCTCGCGCAGAAGCGCCAGATACGCGTCGACGATCGCCTGCCTGGTCCGCTCGCTGCGCAGGCGACGGCCGTCGATCCGAGCGGACCCGCCACTCGATGAGTTCGAGGAAAGTTCGATGGGGCGCGCGCTCACAGTCGGAGTGTCCGCATCAAGCGCCAGCGGGCGTCGGCAGTAGCAGCCGGTCGATGGCGCTGATCCAGACGGCGCAGGCTTCTTCGAACGACAGGCCGTACAGCTCGCGCATGCGTGCCCAGCTTTCCATGTCCGTCACGGCCTCGAGCGCGATCAGGATTTCCTTGCGGTGCAACTCGGAAAGCATCGACAGTTCCACTTTGTACATCAACTCGATGCGGTCGACCGTCCTCTGTCGCGCCACCCGAACCCGCGCTCTCAGTTCTTCCGATTCGTCCTGGCTGGCGAGCAGCACGCGCCACAGCGCAATGCCGCGTTCGCACGTGTGGGCTCGCGTAATGACGTGCGACCGCAGACGCGTGGCGCGATCGCCGTCGACATGCCGCGCCGGCGCGAGCGCTGCCGCCTGGGCAAGGGAATAGTCGGTCGCCGCGACGCGCAGCGCATTGAGGTCGGGAAACCGTTCGAAGATCGATCGCACGGAATAGCCCGCCCGCTCGGCGATCTGCACGGCGGTCGGCATCTGCGGGTCGTCGCGCAGCAGGGCAAGGAAGGCCTCGATGATCAATTGCTTGGTCCGCTCGCTGCGCAGGCGGCGNNTTTAGCAATCGGACTGCAGTAATATAAGCCAATTCTGCAGTCGATGCCCAAGAAAATGTAACAATTGCAGTCTAGCGCCGCCAAAGCGGGCTTTTACCTGCGGAAATGCCGTCCCAACCTCTCGATTGCGGCGTCCAGCGTGGTGTCGTGCTTACAAAAGCAGAACCGGGCGAAGTGCCGGGGCGCCTTGGCCGGGTCGTCGTAGAAGGCACTGACGGGCACGGCCGTCACCCCGGCCTCGACCGTGATGTGCCGGCAGAAGTCCTCATCGGTGCCGTTGAAGCCCAGCGGCCGGAAGTCGGTCGTCACGAAGTACGTACCGTGTGCAGGCAGCACGTCGAAGCCGATGTCGCCCAGCGCGACGGCTAGGCGGTCACGCTTGCGCTGCATGTCGGTCGCCAAACCCGAATAGTAGTCGTCGCCCAGCCTAAGCCCCGTCGCCGTACCCCACTGCAAATTCGGCGGCGTCGTGAAGGTCATGAACTGATGGGTCTTGGCGATCGGCTTCAGCATTTCCGGCGCCGCCGTGACGTACCCCACCTTCCAGCCGGTGACGCTGAAGCTCTTTCCGGCCGAGCCGAGGCGGGCGGTGCGGTCGCGCATGCCCGCCAAGGTCATGATCGAGAGGTGCCGGCGATCGTCGAAGATGATGTGTTCGTAGACTTCGTCGCACACCGCGAAGGCGTCGTGCTTCAGGCACAGGTCGGCAATGAACTGCAGTTCCTCGCGATCGAACACCTTCGAACAGGGATTCATGGGCGTATTGAACAAAATGAGCTTGGTGCGATCGCTGAACGCGGCAGCCAGTTCCTCGCGCGGCAGACGCCAGGTCGGCGGCTCGAGACGGACAAGCCTGGGAATGCCCCCTGCCCGCCGCACGATCGGCAGGTAAGAATCGTAGAGCGGCTCGATCAGCACGACCTCGTCGCCCGGCTCGATCAAGCCGAACAGGCAATCGCCCAACGCTTCGGTGGCGCCCGAGGTCACCAGCACTTCGCTCTGCCAGTCGATCTCCAGCCCCTGAAAGCGCTTGGCGTGCTCGGCGACGGCCTGGCGCAGTTCCGGGATGCCCATCATCGGCGGATACTGGTTGTGGCCGTCCATCAGGTAGTCGGCCGCCGCCTTGCGGACCTCTTCCGGACCTTTGTCGTCGGGAAACCCCTGGCCGAGATTGACCGACTGGTGCTGGCGGGCGAGGCCTGACATCACCTCGAAGACCGTCGTTCCGAGGCTGGACATCAGCGAATTGGCGGACTTCATCGTCAATCTCTTCCATGAACCGTTTGGAGGCAGTTTTTCGCCTATTATTTGTCCATTTAGCCTAATCAACAGTCAGTTGAGGTCGGATTTCCGTGTTCGGACTTGTGGAAATCTCTGGCATGAAAGCTGCTCCCAAAGGCGCAACCGGGCTGCCTTCGGCGGCAGCGCCGGTGTCGGCGCGCGGAGTGTTTCTAGCAAATGAAGAAGATCGAAGCGATCATCAAGCCCTTCAAGCTCGACGAGGTCAAAGACGCCCTCAATCAAATCGGGCTCAAGGGCATCACGGTTCTCGAGGCCAAGGGCTTCGGGCGGCAGAAGGGACATACCGAGTTGTACCGCGGCGCCGAATACGTGGTCGACTTCCTGCCCAAGGTAAAAATCGAACTCATCATCGAAGACGAAATGGTCGAGAAGGCCGTCGAGGCAATCCGCAGTTCGGCCCACACCGGCCGCATCGGCGACGGCAAGATTTTCGTCTCGCGCATAGACGACGCAATCCGAATTCGTACTGGCGAGCGCGGCGACGCCGCCGTATGAGGAAAAGCCCTTGGGGGCAGGGTCAACCACAAGAGAGGGACGTACGACAAATGGACGCCAAAGCAGTTCTCGCGATGATGAAGGAAAAGGACGTGAAGTTTGTGGACTTCCGCTTCACCGATCCTCGCGGCAAGTGGCAGCACACGGCCCGCATGGCCTCTGCTACCCAGGAAGATTCGTTCACCGATGGCGTGATGTTCGACGGCTCCTCGATCGCCGGCTGGAAGGCCATCAACGAGTCCGACATGATCCTGATGCCGGACCCTTCGACTGCCGTGCTCGATCCCTTCACGGCACAAACGACGCTGATCATCAATTGCGACGTCGTCGAGCCCTCGACCGGCCAGCTCTACGCCCGCTGCCCGCGCTCGACCGCCAAGCGCGCCGAAGCCTACATGAAGTCCTCGGGCATCGGCGACACCGCCGTGTTCGGTCC
>PLYQ01000185.1 GCA_003153415.1 Rhodospirillales bacterium
CGACTTCTGCAACAAAATCGGCACTAAGCCGGCGCTACCTGGGCGAGGAAGGAGTTCCGCTTGCAAGGGCAAAGCGGTCTTATTGCCTGATCAGTATTTGGCCTTGGCCTGACCCGAAGCAGTCAATGGCCGTCGTGCCTTGGACGCCGGCCGGCTACCTCAAGATGCAGACCGATCGTCCACTCCCTTGACGGGGCCAGCGCGAATCGCAGGTCGCCAGGGTCTCGCCCGCCGTGCCGTATAGAGTGCTCGTCCAGGCGCCGCCCTCGCCCAGGGTCACCACCATCGCGCCAAAATCCTTGAGACCGACGACATAGCCGACCGTGCCGGCGAAGTCTGGCACCGGGATCGGCCGCTTGGGATCGTCCGGCGCAGGCACCGGATGAACGCTCGAGAGCTCCATGCCGCCGGTGCCGACCACGAGCTGCGGCGGATGGCGGCTGCCGAAGCCGGTGGCCTGGAAGCGATGCATGTGGCCGGCGATGACGGCGGTAACGTTCAACGGCATGCCGTTTGGGAAAACTGTCGCCACCGCCGTCTGTTGCGTGATGTTGATGAAGCCGTAGGGCGCGTTGCCGGCCGGGCTGCCCTTGTCCTTCTTGACGACGCCCCAGATCGGGCGATGCGTCACGATCCAGGCGGGCGTCGGATCCTGCGCCAGCATGGCAGCGACCGATCGGTAGGTATCGACGTAGCGTGCAAGATCGTAGAGCTCGGAGTCGCCGGCGTCGGACGAGTCGACCGCCACGATGCTGAGCGCGCCGAGCTTCAGGCGGAACGGAGGATTGACCGGCGTCGGGAAATGCTGACCTCCGAAGGGCAAGGCGGGCGGCTTGGGCCACGCGCCCGGTCGCCAGCCGGCTGGCGTCTGAGGCGGGCAGGCGCCCTGGCGTTGGCCCGGTCCCAGCAGCGGCGAGGCGGCATCGAGCAGATAGAACCAGCCGGGGCCGGCGCGACTGCACAGCTCGTGATTGCCACGCGACAATAGCCACGGCGCCATCGGCAGCAGTCGCGACGCCGGGACGAAGAATTCGTTGCGCCAGTCCGGCCAGTTGTCGGGGATGAGACTGCCTTGCATGTTCTGGCTCCAATAGCCGGGGCCGATCGGGTAGCGCGGCTCGTCGTCTTCATCGTCGAGGTCGCCGGTGTCGAAGACGTTCACCGTCAGATCCCGGGCGTAGCCGGTGACGCGCGCCGGCAGCACTATGGAGCGCGGCGTGCCGCGATAATTGTAGTCGCCGACATGCACGATGAGGTCGGGCCGATCCTGCGCGCCCGCCGAGGAGATCGTGCCGAACGGCCACATCTTGTCGTAGCCGTCACCGACGCAAGTCTGCGGCTTGCGCACGCCCTGGCCGCGGCAGCCGCTGTCACCCAGCAGCACGACGCGGCGCGGCGTGCCGAGCGTCACAGGCGGCAGGTCGATGCGACGCCCGGCGACTTCAACGCTCGCCGCAACACCCACCGGATAGCGCGCCTCGCACACCATGACCTGGTCGAACTGGCCGCCTTCCGGCCGCTGTCGCTCACTCATCGCGGGCAGCGCCGCGCCCGGAGCATTGCGCAGGGTCGGACAGGACGTGCCGCCTTCGACCACGGTGCGCACCATCGGCACGGGCGCGCCGTCGCTGCCCTCGCCCAGCAACACGAAGGCGAAGACCTCCTGCGTCGCGGGCTGGGCGCGGACGGCAGCGGGAAGTAGCAGGCCAACGAGAAGGATCGCGCGGAGCAGCATGATTCTAGTGCACCATAGTGGCCACCGACAAAAACCTCCGTCAGCCGAACGCGGCGAAGACTTCCTCGATCGCCTTCATCTGGTTGCCGCCCGCCGAGGATGGCACCAGGATCGGCGTGTGCACACCCGCCGCGCGCCAGCGGGCGACGCCTTCGCGCACTTTCGCCGCCGGCCCGAACAGCGTGTTGTCGGCGAGCCATTTGTCGGTGAGGTATTTCGGCACGTCGTCGCGGCGGCCTTCGGCAATCGCCTTCTCGATCGCGTTCATTTCCTCGACGTAGGCCGCCTCTTTCCAATAGTTCCGATAGTTCGGCAGGAACGCGTAGTTGCTGAGCGTGCGCCGGTTCACCTCCCGGGCGGCCGCCACGTCGTCGTTGATGCAGGTCGGGAGCATGTTACCGATGAAGAAGTCTGGAGCGTTGCGCTTGGCCGCGGGCAGCGCCGCCAGCGACTCGGCCATGTGCGACAGGCAGACGTTGGCGAAGATGACGCCCTGGGCCAACTCGCCCGCCAGCGCCACCATCTTCTTGCGCAGCGCCGCGACGTAGATCGGCGGCAGGGGACCGAATCCGGTCTCGGCGCGCAACTTCTCGATGAAGCCGCGCGTGTCGGCCAGCGGCTTGCCCGGCGTCACGCCCATCCGTACGTACGAGGGCCCATGTGCGATGCCGATGCCCAGCCGAAACCGTCCGCCCGAGACCTCGTGCATCATCGCGGCACTCTGCGCGAAATCGACGATGGTGCGCTGATAGATCGGCGCGATGGCGGTGCCGAAGGTGATCGAGGCGGTGTTCCACGACAGCGCCTCGCACGTCGACATGCCGCCCGTCGGGCTTGGCACGTAGATCCCGGCGAAGCCGCGCCGTTCGGTCTCCTGCGCCAATTCGACGGTGCGGCGGCGGCGCCCGGGCATGGCGATCAGGCACAAGGCGGGAAGCGGTTCGGACATCGTGACGTTTCCTTCGGCTGACTATTGTTGTTCCGTCGTGTTGCTGGGCTTTGCCAGTCTCGTTCTACCCGGCCGCCACTTCCTTGAAGCGCCGCAAGGTCTCGATCTGCTGATCGAGCTTCGGCATCCGGTACATGGGATAGAGCATCACCATCTGGGCGCCAAGACGCTTCCAGCCTTGCGCGGCCGCGGCCCAGAGCTGCGGGTCGGGCTCGTCCATGCGCAGCCATCCTTCGAGCCCGAAGGCGGCGGGATCGCGTCCAAATGACTTCAGATGCTCGCGCAGCATCGCCAGCTTTGGCTCGGCCTGCGCCGGCGCCAGGATCGGCATCCAGCCGTCGCCGATACGGGCGGCGCGCTTGACGACGGCGTCCGACGATCCGCCAAACCAGATCGGGATCGGGCGCTGGACCGGAACGGGAAGCAGGTTGACATCGACCAGGTTGTGAAACCGGCCGGCGAAGGTGACCAGGTCTTCGGTCCACAAGCGCCGCATCACCTCGATCTGCTCGGCCTGCCGCGCGCCGCGTGTCTTCCACTCGGTGCCGAGCGCCTCGTACTCGACGTGGTTCCAGCCGACGCCGACTCCCAGACGCAACCGTCCCCCGCTCAAGATGTCGACCTCGGCCGCCTGCTTGGCGACGACCCCGGTCTGCCGCTGCGGCAGGATGAGCACGCCGCTGCACAGCTTGATCGTCTTAGTGACGGCCGCGAGGAAGGCCATCGTCGTGAAAGTCTCGTGGAAAGGATCGAGCTCGCTGTAGACAGGCTTCCAATCGCCGCGCGGCGCCGCGCCGAATACGTGATCGGCAACTTCGATGCAGTGGTAGCCGAGGCCTTCCGCGGCTTGCGCCCAGTCCCGGATCTTTGCGGGGTCAGTGCCAATGTCGCGCGTGGGAAAAAGGGCGTTCAGCAACATCGAAGACTCCTGTGCCGGGGAACTCGGGTCGGCCATCGTGACACGGCTCCCCAGAGTACGGGAGTGGCTACGGAATCGGATAGCCCTTCCACAGCCATTCGAGCGCCGACGGCAAAGTTTGCGCGACGGTCGGCCGGTCGACGTGCTTGGCGTTGCGCGCGAACAGGAACTGGTAGTGGTAGCCCTTGTCGGCCAGCACCTTGGCCATGAGCTCGGCCGACAGCGTCCAGTCGTGCATGCCGTCGGGGATCGTCGGGTTGGGATAGAAGAGATCCTGGTCGCCCATCTCGAACCAGTAGCGGATCGGCTTGGCCGGTGCACTCGGGATCAGCGGAGTGCCTGGCGCCTCGGAGGGCGTGAGCACGCCGGCCTTCACGGTGAGGTTGGGGCCGGCCGGGCCTGCCCAGGCGCTGTGATATTCCCACGCGCCGCCGCGCAGCGAGGGATCCCACGGCCATTGCTGGTTCACCATGGTCGGCGAATAGGCCAGCACCCGGTGATAGAGCTCGGGATGGAACCACGCCATGGTGAAGGCCGCGGTGCCGCTCGAGCTCAGCCCCATTGTCGCGCGGCCCTCGGGGTCCTTCGTCAGCTTCACGCCGGTCTTCTGCTCGACGAGCGGCAGCACCTCGCGCTCCACGAACTGCGCATAGGTGGCCGACACCGTGTCGTATTCGCGCCCGCGCTGGGCGCCCTGGGCGTCCTGCCCCCCATTGCCGATCTGGATGGAGATCATCGGCGGCACGCGCTTCTGCTGGATCAGATTGTCGAGCGTGAGGTTCATGTCCTTCCAGGCAGTCGAGCCGCCGTCGCCGAGCACGATGAACGGCGCCACTGTGCCGCGCACATAGTTGGGCGGGAGATAGACCTCGATCGTGCGCGTCCAGGTGCCGGGATGGCTGGTGGTGACGATCATGTGCGATTTGTCACCCGGCACCGTCGTCGTCGACATGATCGAGCTGTTGCCGCAGCCTGCTACGTCGTCGCGGATCAGGCCGGGATTGTAGATCACGCTCTCCTTCGACGAGATGGTGAACGAGACGGTGGTGCCTTTCGGAACGCCGTCCTTTGCCACGGTCTCTGGCGCGGGCGCACGGGTCGGGCCGATGATGAAATTGCCCTCGGCGCCGGCCGGCGGCAGCGTGCCGTCGGGCAGCTCCATCGCGCGCGGATAGTTGGGGTTCTTCGGATCGCGCGTCGGCGGCTTGGTGCTGAAGTCCAGCCCCGTCGTATCGATGAAGAAGGGCGCCGCCTTGTCGTTCGTGTTGGCGCCGGGAGGCACTGCCATGTTCTGGGTGACGCAGGCCGCCGGCTGGGCCATCGCGGCCGGAATGAGCCATACCGCCGAAAGCAATGCGCCCGTGAGGACGGCTGATGTGTTGTTCATTTTCTGCTCCCGGATGCGACGAGTCTCATCGGCTCGTCTTCAAGGGAAACAGTGTCGGGCGGCTGGCGGACGGTCAAGTCGCTGCTTCCCTAGGCGATGGCCGGTACTGTGCTAAGATCGTCGCAACAAAAACGACCGGGAGGAAACAATGCGATACACAAAGGCCGCCATCGCGGCGTTGCTGTCCTGCTGCCTGTTCGGCGCCACGGCGTCGGCCCAGAATAACGCCGTGAAGATCGGCGTGCTGGACGACATGTCCGGCGTCTACGCCGACAACACCGGCCCGGGCGACGTCGCCTCGGTGAAGTTCGCGATCGCCGATTTCGGCGGCTCGGTGCTCGGCAAGCCGATCGAGCTGGTGACCGCCGATTTCCAGAACAAGGTCGATGTCGGCGCCGGCATCGCCAAGCGCTGGTACGACGACGAGAACGTCGACCTGATTCTCGGTATCCCCAACTCGGCGCTGGCGCTCGCGCTCGTGAAGGTCGCCGAGGAGAAGAACCGCCTCGTCATGCCGACCGCGGCGGCGACCTCGGAGCTGACCGGCAAATCCTGCACCTCGCACAGCATCCATTGGATCTACGACACCTATGGCCAGGGCAAGACCATCGTCAATGCGCTGAGCAAGATGGGCGGCGATACCTGGTTCTTCATCACCGTGGACTACGCCTTCGGCCTGGCGGTGGAAGCCGACGCCACCACCTTCATCAAGGCGGCGGGCGGCAAGGTGCTGGGCTCGGTGCGCCATCCGCTGAACACGGCGGACTTCTCCTCCTATGTTCTGCAGGCACAAGCCTCCAAGGCAAAGGGGCTGATGTTCGCCAATGGCGGCAACGACATCGTAAACGGCATCAAGCAGGCGTCCGAGTTCGGCCTGGTGAAGCAGGGCATGAAGATCAGCGCACCGCTGGCCCAGTTCCCCGACATCCACGCCATCGGACTGAAGATCGCCCAGGGCTCGCTGATTTCGAGCCCGTTCTACTACGACATGACTCCGGAGGCGCGCGCCTTCACCGACCGCTTCACCAAGGAGAGGGGCCGGCCGCCCTCCTTCATCCAGGCCGGAACCTACGGCGCCGTGCTGCACTACCTGAAGGCGGTGAAGGCCGCCGGCACCGACGAGGCCAAGGCCGTGATGGCGCAGATGAAGAAGATGCCGATCAACGACTTCATGACGAAGAACGGCAGCGTTCGCGCCGACGGCCGCGTCATCCGCGACATGTACCTGATGCAGGCCAAGACGCCCGAAGAGTCGAAGGGCGAATGGGACCTGGTGAAGATGGTCGCCACGGTGCCGGGCAACGAGGCCTTCCGGCCGATGGACGAAGGCGGCTGCCCGCTGGTCGCCAAGAAGCCGTAGTTCACGCCGAGACTGTCAGTCGTCGAGCGCATCCTCGAGGGTGCGCAGGCCCGGCCGCTTAGCCGAGACCAGCACGGCCATGTTGCCGGGCTTGTGCTGGTTCTTCCACATCTTGGTATGGGCCTTCGGGATGTCGGCCCAGTCGAAGACTTCGCTCATGCAGGGATCGATGCGGCGCTCGATCACCAGCTGGTTGGCCTGGCTCGCCTGCAAGAGGTTGGCGAAGTGGCTGCCCTGGATGCGCTTCTGGCGCATCCACACGAAGCGCGCGTCCATCGTGAGGTTGTAGCCGGTGGTGCCGGCACAGAACACCACCATGCCGCCGCGCTTCACGATGTTGCACGACACCGGGAAGGTCTGCTCGCCGGGATGTTCGAACACGAAGTCGACGTCGTTGCCCTTGCCGGTGATCTCCCAGATGGCGGCGCCGAACTTGCGCACCTTCTTCATGTATTCGGCATAGGTCTTCTGATCGTCGACGTCGGGCAGCTGGCCCCAGCAGTCGAAGTCGTTGCGGTTGACGACGCCCTTGGCGCCGAGCGACATCACGAAATCCTTCTTCGACGGATCGGAGATGACGCCGATCGCATTGGCGCCCGCCGTGGCGATGAGCTGCACGGCCATCGAGCCGATGCCGCCCGCCGCACCCCACACCAGCACATTGTGGCCGGGCCGCAGGATGTGCGGGCGATGGCCGAACAGCATGCGGTAGGCGGTGGCGAGGGTGAGCGTATAGGAGGCGCTCTCCTCCCAGGTGAGATGCAGGGCGCGCTTCATCAATTGGCGCGCCTGCACCTTGCAGAACTGCGCGAAGCTGCCGTCCGGCGTCTCGTAGCCCCAGATGCGCTGGCTGGTGGAGAACATCGGATCGCCGCCGTTGCACTCCTCGTCGTCGCCGTCGTCCTGGTTACAGTGGACCACGACCTCGTCGCCGACCTTCCAGCGCTTCACCTTGGCGCCGATTGCCCAGACGATGCCGGCGGCGTCGGAGCCCGCGATATGGAACGGCTGCTTATGGACGTCGAAGGGGCTGATCGGCAGGCCGAGGCCCGCCCACACCCCGTTGTAGTTGACGCCCGCGGCCATCACGAGGACCAGCACCTCGTCCTCGCCGATCGTGTGGGTCGGCACGACCTCAAGCTGCATGGACTGCTCAGGCGGACCGTGACGGTCGCGCCGGATGACCCAGGCGTACATGTTCTTCGGCACGTGCCCGAGCGGCGGAATTTCGCCGATCTCGTAGAGATCCTTCTTCGGCTGATTGGCCGTCGGATGCGGGCGGGCCGCGAAAGCGACAACGGACATGGTCAATGCCTCCTGCGATGCAGCGAAACTATTGCTGCAGGAGCGAGAGTGCAATGCACAAAATACGAATCGGAACGAATGATGCAGGAGAAAAACAATAAAATTACCCACCGCCCGCGAAAGTCCCACATTGCACGCCCCTTTGAGTCCGGGCACCTTCGCCCCAGGTAAACGGTCGTTTACCCGAAGCGGTCCGAGTCCAGGGAGGACGCAGCATGAAGCTCATGTGGTTTCACTTGATGCCGTACACAGAGCTTCCCGACGACTTCAACCAGAAGCATCCCTCGGTGTGGGTCGACATCCATTCGTCGCTGTTCGACCCACGCCGGGCGCACCACATGTATAACGATTTCATGGATGAGCTCGAGTACGCCGCCGAAGTGGGCTTCGACGCCGTCTGCGTGAACGAGCATCACTCCAACGGCTACGGGCTGATGCCCTCGCCCAACCTGATCGCCGCCTCGCTGGCGCGCCGCACCACCGACACCGCGCTCTGCGTCATGGGCAACTCGCTGGCGCTCTACAATCCGCCGACGCGCGTGGCCGAAGAATTCGCCATGATCGACTGCATCTCGGGCGGGCGCCTGATCGCGGGCTTCCCGGTCGGCTCGCCGATGGACACCTGCTACGCCTACGGCCAGAACCCGAGCAGCCTGCGCGAGCGCTATCTCGAGGCGCATGACCTGGTGAAGAAGGCATGGACCGAGAAGGACACTTTCGCCTTCTCCGGCCGCTTCAATCAGCAGCGCTACGTCAACATCTGGCCGCGGCCGATCCAGAACGACCCGCATCCGCCGATCTGGATTCCGGGCGGCGGCTCGATCGAGACGTGGCGGTGGTGCGCGGAGATGGACTACGTTTACTGCTATCTCTCGTACTACGGCTACAAGGCCGGGCTGACGACGATGAACGGCTTCTGGAACGAGATGGCCAAGCTCGGCAAGGATCGCAATCCCTATCGCGCCGGTTTCCTGCAGTTCGTCGGCGTCGCCGAGAGCCGCCAGCAGGCGCTCGATCTCTACAGCGAGCCGGCTGAGTATTTCTACGGCCGCTGCCTGCACGTCGATCCGCGCTTCGCCCTGCCGCCCGGCTACACCACCGAGGGCACGCAACGCGCCGGCATCGAGGGCATGATGACCAAGGCGGCCAATCTGGCCAACCCGGCGACCAAGGCGGCGCTCAAGGCCACCAACATGAAGGACATCGTCGACGGCGGTTACGTCATCATCGGTTCGCCCGACGAGGTCGTAGAACAAGTCCGCCACGTGGCTACCAGCCTCAATGTCGGCCACCTCATGCTGCTGCTGCAGTACGGCAACATGAGCAAGGACACCACCAAGTACAACACGCGCCTGTTCGCCGAGAAGGTGATGCCCAAGGTGAAGGACCTGTTCGGCGACTGGGAAGACAAATGGTGGCCCAAGCCGATGGCCAAGGGACAGCGCGCGTCGGTGCCGGCGTTCCGTCCGCAGATGATCGCCGCGGAGTAACCGCGTGTCCGATCCAGTAAAGACAGTCGTCGAGGTCAACGGCTTCCCCTGCCGCATCTGGACCAAGGGCCAGGGCCCCAAGCTCGGCTTCCTCGCCGGGCTGGGCGGCCTGCCGCGCTGGCTGCCCTTCCTCGACGAACTCGCCAAGACACGCACGGTGATCGCGCCCTCGCTGCCCGGCTATCCCGGCGCCACAGGTCACACCGTGCTCGACAGCCATCTCGACTGGGTACTGGCAGTGCGCCAGCTGATCGACAAGGCGGGGCTCGACGGCGCCGATCTCGTGGGCGCCTCGGTGGGCGGCGCGTTCGCAGCCGAAATGGCGGCCATCTTCCCCGGCCAGGTCGCCAGGCTGGTTCTGATCGCGCCGTTCGGCCTGTTCGACGAAGCCGAGCCCGCCGCCGATCCGTGGGCGCAGCGCAAGGACAAGGTGGCCGGCCTGATGTGCGCCGACGGCAGCCACTGGGAGGCGATGGTGGCGGTGCCCGAGGGCGCCAATTCGGTCGAATGGCCGATCGAGATGACCCGCGCCTCAGAGGCTGCCGCCCGCGCCTTCTGGCCGCTCGGCAACACCAAGCTGGAAAAGCGCCTCGGCCTGATTGCCGCGCCCACCCTCATCCTGTGGGGCGAACGCGATGCCGTCCTGCCGCCGAGCTATGCAAGGAAGTTCGCCGCCGGNNAAGGCCGTCCTCGCCCATCTGACCTGAGAAATCGGGCGATCCTTCGAGGTTGCACGGACGAGCCGGATCGTTATTGTCCGGCGCGTCAGGATTTCACGAGGGTACAAGCCGATGACACTCCATTCGATCAAGTGCGCCGCAAGCTTTTCAATGTTCGCGGCAATGCTGGCAGTGGGCATCAGCCTGCCCGTGCAGCCGTCGTCGGCGCAGGGCGCCATCCAGGCCGTGCCACGGGCCGGTCTCGCTTTCAACAGCACGAACACCGTACGCGCCAAGATCGAGACGATCGACAACGACACACGCACCGTCGCCTTCACCACGTCCAACGGCCATCTGGTGAACGTCGCTGTCGCCGACGGGGTCGGCAACCTCGATCGCTTCCAGGACGGCTCGATGGCCGACATCACCTACTCCGAAGTGGTCACCATTCTGAACTTGCGTCAGAAGGGTCCGGGCTCCCAGCAGGCCCGCCGCGAGTCGATGGATCCGAATGCCGCGGACATCGAGTCCGGCCGGTTCACCCTGACGGTGGTCGGTGTCGACCTCGCCGCCAACAAAGTGTCGGTGATCGACGGCCGCGGCGGCGTGGTGCGAACCTATCCCGCCAATACGCCCGCCAAGCAGGAATTTCTGAAGAAGACCAAAGCCGGCGACGTGGTGATCGGCTTCACGACGCCGCTCACGGTCACGGCGATCACGCCCGTCAAGTAGCTGCCCGGGCGTATTTGGCTACTTTATCTCCACATCTTCCCAGAAGCCGACCCAGTGATCGACCGGCTTCATCTTGGGCTGCGGCGAGAGATACGACCACGCTGCCCGCGGGCTGCGCGCACTGCCCTCAACGACGTCGTAGAACTGCACACCGTGCGGGCACTCAAGATCGCTCGCGGTCTTCGGCGTCAGCTTGAGCAGCTCCATCCGCACGGTGTCGCGCGGAAAATAGACGTAGCCGCCGACTTCGAGGGTCTTGTCGCTCTTGGCGATCACCTGGCCGTGCCAGGTTGCGGTATGGGTCATCGGTCGAGTCCCCTGAATTGTAGGTCCAGCCTAGGCAATTAGGTGAGGCTTCGCCTAGGGTTTTCAACTCGGGGACTGGGAAAAATCAGAAAAACTCAGGCGGCGAGCCTCGGCTTGTCGGCCGGCTCGGTTGCCTGCATGCTCGGCCGTCCCGCCATCTCGCGCGCCCAGCGTGCGCAATTGGGCGCCGAGTCGGCGATCGCCTTCAGCTCGGGTATGCCGGGAAAGTAAAAGAGCACCGGCGCCAGGAACAGGTCGGCGGCCGTCAACTGGTCGCCGGCAAGATAGCGATGGCTGGCCAGCTGCAGGTCGAAGATCGGCACCACCTCAGCCGTCTTGTCGAGGTACTTCTGTACCATCTCTGCCGGCACCGGCAGGAAGCCAAAGCGCGCCGCCATGTAGCGCAGGGCGGCGTTCACGAGAGAGTCGCAGACGGCGCTGCTCCACTGGTCGCAGATTGCGGCCTCGACGGCGCCCTCGGGCCACAGCTTGGGGCCGGGGAATGCACGATCGAGGTAGCGCAGGATCGCTGTCGACTCGAACAGCACCAGATCGCCATGAGTGATCGCCGGGATCTTGCGGAAGGGATTGAGGGGATCGATCTGGCCCGGAAAGGTCGGCACCAGTTCGTAGTCGATGCCCTTCTCGTGGCAAGCCAGCCGCACCGTGCGGGTGAAGGTGCTAGGTGTCAGCCCGTGGATTCGAATCGCAGCCATGAGTTCCTCCTTGGTGATCAGTAGCTGTCGTGGCGGCGCACCCAGGCCATGGGCCACGGCAAACCTGCCTCGTCGCGGCCCTTCGAGGTGAGGTCGAGCATGTGATAGGTCCCGTTGAACATGTCGAGGCCGCGCGAGTAGGTCGAATAGGTGTGGTAGATCGCGCCGTCGTCGCCCTTGCGGAACGCGCTCAGCCCCGGCGCCTCGCCGGTGCCGAAATTGACTGTGTCGTAGTTGTAGTTGGCCTTGTCGCCCTTCGGCACCGGCAGGGTGACGTTGAAATCGACATTGAAGTCGCTCGGCGCCGACGACACCCAGCGGAAGCTCCAGCCCAAGCGTTTCTTGTAGGCATCGAGTTTGGCCAGCGGCGCCAACGAGACCACGACCAGCGCCGTATCGCGATGGGCGAGGTGGATGTCGACGCCGTTGTAGTTGTCGGCCCAGAACGAGCAGCTCGGGCAGCCCTCGGTCCAGTCGGTCCCATACATGAAATGATAGACCAGGAGCTGGCTGTGCTTGCCGAATAGGTCCGCCAGACTTACCCGGCCCTCGGCAGCGTCGAAGCCATAGGCCTTGTCGACGCGCTCCCACGGCAGCTCGCGCCGTTTGGCGGCGAGTTCGTCGCGCAGGTGGGTGAACTCCTTTTCCTTGGCCAGGAACGCCTTGCGCGCTTCCAGCCATTGCGCGTGTGAAACGACTGAATGAGTCATGCTGGCCTCCTGAGAAATACCTCCAGCTTGTCGAACGAACCGGTCCAGCCGGCATTGTGGTTGCCCATGCTCGGCGTGTCGACAAACGGCCCGTGGATCAGGCTGAGCTCGGTCTTGTTGCCGAGCGCGCGCAACTCGATGCGCACCGTCGTCTCGTGGCCGCGCGGCTTGGCGAAGTCGCCATCCGCATGATGCGCCCAGGTGAAGACCAACCGCTCGGGCCGCTTGACCTCGACATACTTGCCCGACGAGGCGAAGACACGCCCACCGCCGTCGTGACGGCCCCCGACGCGCCAGGCGCCGCCGGGCCGCACGTCGATTTCGCACACCGTTACCTCCACGCCGGGCGGGCACATCCACTGCACGAAGTGTTCCTGCTTCGCCCAGGCGTCGAACACGCGCTCGCGCGTGGCGTCGAAGGTGCGCGTGATGCGCAGGATGTTGGTATCAAGACTTGCGTCGGGCACGGCTCTTTCCTTTCGTAGATTTGGGTGCAGTGCGCTTGAGGAAGTCGTCCAGCCTGTCGAGCTGCTTCTCCCAGAACTGGCGGTAGAACTCGATCCAGTCGGCGGCGGCGCGCATACCCTCGCCGCGTAGCTCGCAGCGCCGCCATTGCGCCTCGGTATGGCGCTCGATCAGGCCGGCGTCGGTCAGCACTTTGAGATGGCGCGACACCGCCGGCAGAGACATGTCGAACGGCTCGGCGAGTTCTCCCACCGTCGTCGCCCCTGTCGCCAGACGCGCCAGGATGGCCCGGCGGGTGGGATCGGCAAGGGCTGAGAAGGTTTGCGAGAGCACATCCATATTTAACAAGTAGGTTAAATACGGCAGAACGTCAAGCCCCTATTTGTCGGTTGGCGCCACCGGTTCGACCGCGACTAGCTCGGCCACGAATTCGACACCGCGGAATACTATGCGCAGATGGTCCGGCCCGCGCGCCGGTCCGAGAACCACCGGCTCTCCGAGTGTTGGCGACCGCAAAGGCGATGCCGGCGTTCGCTTGCGTCCTTTGGAGATCATGTCGGCCATGTTGTCCGCATGCGTGCCAAGGAACAAATGGTCGGGATTGATGCAGGCCCGCACATCGCAACTGTGGCAGGCCAGCATGCCCGGCGGGATCGGTCCGCGAGCACAGACCCATGCGGCACGATGCGCTTGCCACAATTTGCCTTCAAAATTCAGGCGGCCATATCCGAATTGGCTCTTCGAGGCCCACCACAGCCGGCAGCCGCTCGTCGGTTCCAACTTGCTGTGGTGCTCGAGCCGCTGCGCCAGCGACCAATGCTTCGAACATCTCGGCTGCCAGCCACCACGGCGCGCCGCTTTCAGGGAGCGAGTCCTGAATCGTACCTACGTCCGTATCCCGCGAAAGACCTATTGTGGTCCTTAGCCGCGAAGCTTGACCTGTCGTCGTAGGCAAACGCCTGCGGAATCTATGAAGGAAACGATGACGGAGAAACCCATGCTGGTCGTGCTTGCCGAGGCCCGGTTCGATCCGGCGCAGACTGAGAAAGTGCGTGCCGTCGCCCGGCCAATGATCCTGGCCTCGCGCGCCGAGCCGGGCTGCGCCGGTTACGACTACGCCTTCGACCTGCTCGAGTCCGACCTGATGCGCGTGCGCGAACTTTGGAAGGACGAGCAGACGCTAAAAGACCATTTTAACACACCGCACATGACGGTCTTCCTCAAGGGCCTGCGCGATCTCGGGCCGAAGTCCGTGACCGTGAAGTGCTACGAGCTCGGGCCCGAGCGGAAGATGCCCAACGCCGTCTAGGGCGTGTACTCATAAATCGAGCCTGTTGAGCGCGGCTTGTTCAATGTCTGCTTTGCCCCTGATAGCGATCCGACAGCGGACATTCCGGGAGGTCCGGTTTGTGCCGATTTTGTTGCAGAAGT
>PLYQ01000133.1 GCA_003153415.1 Rhodospirillales bacterium
TGTGGAAATTCTGCATGAAGCGCTCAGGCCCGCTGCGCTCGAACGCCAGCTCGCTGGTCACCTGCAGCCAGCCGTCGCCCTCGTTGCCGATCAGGCAGCTCTCGGGCAGGAAGCAGTCGCTGAACGTCACCTCGTTCCAGTCATGACGGCCGGCAAGGTTGATGATCGGCCGGATCGTGATGCCCGGGCTCTTGAGGTCGACCAGGAGTTGGCTCAGCCCCTTATGGCGATCGCCGTGCTGGCCCGAGGTGCGCACCAGCGTGATGCAGTAGTGATTGCGGTGCGCGCCCGAGGTCCAGACCTTGGTGCCATTGACCCTGAAGCCGCCGGGGACCGGCTCGGCGCGCGTGCGCACCGAGGCGAGGTCTGAACCGGAGTCGGGCTCGCTCATGCCGATCGAGAAAAAGCATTCGCCGGCAGTGATGCGCGGCAGGATGGCTTGGCGCTGCTCCTCGCTGCCGAAGCGCAGCAGCAATGGGCCGGACTGGCGGTCGGCCACCCAGTGCGCCCCGGCCGGCGCGCCGTTGCCCAGAAGCTCCTCGGTGACGACGTAGCGGTCGAGGAAGCTGCGCTCGCCGCCGCCATATTGCTTGGGCCACTTGATGCCGATCCAGCCCTTCTTGCCCAACGCCTGGCTGAACTCCGGCGAGCGCGTGTTCCAGCTCGAGAAGCGGTCCTCGGTCTTAAATTTGGGCAGCGTCGCCTTGAGGAACGCCCGCACCTCGACCCGCAGCACCTCCGCCTCGTGCGGCAGATGGAAGGGCGGAAATTCCAGCTTGGGGATGGACATGGTGTTCTCGGCGGTTGGACGGGTCTTCTGTGTCGGCTAATTCTAGTCCGCGCAACCACCGAGTTTCGAGGGTCGAATGCCCCGCCGCCCGCCCCGCCTGCCGCCGCTCCTGGCGGAGTTCGACGAAGAAGAACGCGACGCCGTCCTGGCGGCCAACCGTGCCTTCTATCGCGCCTTCAACGATCGCGATCTTCCGGCGATGGACCTCATCTGGGCGCCAAGCGGCGCCATGGTCTGCCTCCATCCAGGCCGGGCGCCCTTGCACGAGCGAAGCGAAATCATGGCGAGCTGGCGCGCCATCCTGCAGCACCCGCAGTCGCCCAAGGTACGCTGCGTCGACGAATGGCTGGTCGGACGGCCCGGTCTCGCCCTCGTGGTCTGCCGCGAGGTTCTGGCCGAGGGCCAGCTCATGGCGACCAATAGCTTCGTGCGGTTGAGCGACGGCTGGCACTTGGTAGGGCACCACTCCGGCCCGGTGCCGACCGTCGAGCCCCGCCCGCTCGCTGCAGCCGCCGTCACGCCGACGCGCGACCGCCGCAAGCTGCACTAGGGACACACGCGATCACTTTCGTTGCCACGCCTTGAGCCGCCGCACGGCCTCTTCCATTTCGGCCGTCGACCCGGCGAAGGAAATACGCAACGTGCCCGCGCCGCGTGCGCGGTCGAAGTCGACGCCGGGCGTCGTCGCCACTCCCGCCTCTTGCAGCATGCGCCGGCAAAAGTCGCGGCTGTCGTTGGTCAGGTGCGAAACGTCGGCGTAGATATAGAAGGCGCCTTGCGCCGGCGTCAGCCGGTCGAGCCCGGCGGCCGGCAGGCCTTTCATCAGCAGGTCGCGATTGGCCTTGTAGCGGCGGACATGGCCGTCGAGCTCGTCTCGGCACTCGAAGGCCGCGAGTGCTGCATGCTGGCTGAGCGTCGGCACCGAGATGAAGAAATTCTGCGCCAGCCGCTCGATCGGCCGCACCAGGTCGGTTGGCACGACCAGCCAGCCGACGCGCCAGCCCGTCATCGAGAAGTATTTCGAGAAGCTGTTGACCACGATGGCCGTATCGGAGACCTCGACCGCTGACGCTGCGTGCCCGTCGTAGACGATGCCGTGGTAGATCTCGTCGGAGGTCAGCCGCACGCCCCGCTCGTCGCACCACCTGGCCAGGACGCCGAGTTCGGCGCCACTCACCATGGTGCCGGTGGGATTGGACGGGCTCGCCACGATCAGGCCGGAGATGGGACCGGCTTTCTCCAGGGCCTCGACCGTAGGTTGGAAGCGGTCGGCGGCGGAGGTCGGCAGGTCCACCGCCTCGAGATTGAGGGCCGCGAGGATGTTGCGGTAGGCGGGATAGCCAGGTGCGGCCAGCGCCACTCTGTCGCCGGCGTCGAAGCTTGCCAGGAAGGCCAGAGGGAAGCCGCCGGACGAGCCGGTCGTCACGATCACCCGCTCGGCCGGCACGTGCGCGCCATAGGCATCGCGATAGTGCCGCGCGATGCGCTCGCGCAGGCTCGGGATGCCCAACGCCGCGACATAACCGATGCGGTCGGCGTCGAGAGCGGCATGCGCGGCGACCAGCGCTCCCGCAGGCGCAGGCGTGCTGGGCTGGCCGACCTCCAGATGGATGACGCTCTCGCCCAACGCCTCCTTCGCGGCGGCGGCGGCCATCACGTCCATGACGATGAACGGATCGACCGCGCCCGCTCGGCGCGACACCTTGTGCGACATGCCGGGCGCGCTCAGCGCGGGTTGGCGAGCAGCGCCAGCCCCGCTCCGGCTGGATCGATTCCGCTCTGGCAGGTCGAGCCGCCGCTACGGATGCCGTCGGGACAGGCAATGGCGTTGACGTAGCCGCCCTGCCCGCCGCGCGCGGTGAGGACCGTTGACACGAGCTTTCTGTCCTGGATCGCGGCGCGCGCCACGGCGCCGGTCGCATAGGCGGCGTTGGGTGAACCGCCGCCGGCTCCGGCGAACATGACCTCGCCGTTGCCGGGATTGCCGATGACCAGCGGACTGACAGCGCTGCTGTCGGCGGTGAGCGCGCCCAGCAGGATACCCGTGCCGGGGACCACGACGCGGGCGCCGAAGAGCTGGCCCATCGACATGCTGCAGGCGGCGGCACCGCCCTTCGCGTCAATCGCCGCGAATCCCGCGATGCCGTTCGAATTGGTCGGTGCACCCGAAGCCGGCGGCCCCGGTTGGCCGTTCCAGCCGGCGAGCGCACTGGCGCCGACCATCGGCGGCGGGGCGACATAGACGCGATAGCCGCCGTGGCTCACACCCGCCGGTGGGCCGGTTTGCGGGATTGAATTACGCAACATCTCCACCGGCAGGCTGCCGCCCATCGACGCGATCTGCTCCGACAGAACTCGCGCGAAGCTACCCTGGAAGAACTCAGGGCCGCCGCGCAGACGGAGGACACCCAGAGTGGCGGCGAGCTCGGTCTGCACCAAATTTTCACCCTCGGTCACCGCCGTTCCGGTGCCCTTGCCGAAGATACGGCGCGCTTCCCGGTCGGAGCCCAAGAGTGACGCGCCGGCCTGAAGATCACGCGAAAGTGCGCGCGACACCGGCACGCCGCTGCGGGCCATCCGCTCGGCGAGGCTGACGTCCTGCTCCCAGCGCAACTGGCCATGGCGAATATGCATCAGGGTTATCGCCCGCACGCCGGTCGGCACGATGAACGACACGCCGTTGATCGGGCCGGGTGCTGCGATCGGGGCGAAGACGAAGGCCTCGGCCCCGCGGGTCTTGGAATTGTGCACCACGCAGGCGCCCGACGCCCCGAGGCTGGCCGCCGACGGCAGGGTGACGGCCATGGCGAAATACATGGCGACTGCGGCGTCGGTGGCGTTTCCACCGTTCTGCAGGATATCGCGCCCGGCCTCAGCCGCCCGGCTCTCGTCGGCCGACACCGCAGCGAATGCCACCCCCCCGCGCAGCAGGGCATTGAGATTTGCCCGGTGGGGGCTGACGCCGGAGGGGTTGGTCAGGTTTTCGGACTCCGTCTCACTTCCGCCACAAGCTGCCAGCAAAAACACGGCCCCCAGCGCCAGGCTGCGCAATTGACGTCGCGGCCCGGCGTTCATAGCCTGCCTGCAACCCGTGCCCGCCGTGTCCAAACGCATCTTCGCCCTCTTCTGTATCGCGCTCGTGGCGCTGGCGCCTCTTCGTGCCGCGCAAGCCCAACGCCTCAATCTCATACGCGACGCCGAGATCGAAAACACCATCCGCGTCTTCGTCACGCCGATCTGGAAGGCGGCGGGGCTCGACCCGAATGGCGTCGAGATCATGATCGTCCAGGACGGCTCACTCAACGCCTTCGTGGCCGGCGGCCAGCGAATCTTCATCAATACCGGCCTGATCATGCGCACTGAACGGCCCAACCAGCTGATCGGCGTACTGGCGCATGAAACCGGCCACATCGCGGGCGGCCACCTGGCGCGCCAGCAGGAGGAATTGCGCAACCTGACGACGATGCAGATTCTCGAAGCCATTCTCGGCGCCGGCGCGATGGCGGGCGGCGCGGTGTCGCGCGGTGGCGCCGGCGGCCCCGGCCCGACCGGCCCGGGCAGCACACCCGTGCCAGGCTCGCTGCTGTCCTTCCTGAAGTACACGCAGACCCAGGAAAGTTCGGCCGATCAGGCGGCCATCACTTTCCTCGACCGCACCCATCAGTCGCCCAAGGGCACGGCCGAGTTCCTGAAGCTCCTGCAGCAGCAGGAGCGCATGTACATGGGGCAGCAGATTCCCTATCTGCGGACCCATCCGCTGACCCAGGACCGCATCACGTCGTTCGAGGAGGCAGCGGCGCATTCGCCCTACGCCAACACGCCCGACACGCCGCAGTTCCTCGACATGCATCACCGCATGGTGGCTAAGCTCTATGGCTTCATCGCGCCCGAAGCGACGCTGCAGCGCTTCAGCGAAGCCGATCGGTCGGTGCCGGCGCGCTATGCCCGCGCCATCGCGCTCTATCGCAAGGCCGCGTTGGGTTCGGCCTTGCTGACCATCGACGGGCTCCTGAAGGAATATCCCAACGACCCTTATTTCCACGAACTGCGCGGCCAGATGCTTTTTGAGAACGGCCGCGCCGCGGAGTCCATCGCATCCTACCGTCGCGCCGTGCAGCTCCTGCCGGGCGTCGCGATCCTGAAGATCGACTACGCGCGTGCCCTGCTCGAAACCGACAAGCCGGACAACGACCGCGAGGCGGTGCGCAATCTCGAAATGGCTTCACAGACCGAAATGGGCAGTTTCGAACTGTGGCGGCTGATGGCGTCGGGTTACGCAAAGCTCAACAATCCCGGCATGACCTCGCTCGCCCGCGCCGAGATGGCGATCCTGCGCGGTCAGCGCGCCGAGGCGCAGTCCCATGCCGCCACCGCCGAACGCACTCTGCAGCCCGGCACTCCCGCCTGGCAGCGCGCGCAGGACATCAAGGCCTATATCAACTCGCGGCCCCGCAAGTAACCGCCCCTTCAGCCGCTTTCGTGGAGTTCAGGACAATGCGTTCCTTCCTTCTGCTTCTGTGCGGCGGCCTGCTCGTGGCAGGCGCGCTCCTCGCCGCGGGCGTGACCGCCCCCGCCCGCGTCGCTATCACGTCGGACGCGACCGCTCCTCCCGACAAGGCGGCGCTCGGCAAGAGCATCCGCGCCTACCTGATGGCCAATCCCGAGGTGCTGGTCGAGGCGATGCAGGAACTCGAACGCAAGCAGGACAGCCAGCGCGACACCGTCGCGCAGAAGGCGATGCTGCAACACGAGAACGAGTTGCTGCGCGACCCCGAAAGTCCGATCTCCGGCAATCCCGACGGCGACGTCACCATCGTCGACTTCAACGACTACCAATGCCCTTATTGCAAGCGCGCCTACTCCGCGGTGAAGTCGGTGGTGGCGGCCGATGGCAAGGTGAAGATCGTCTACAAGGATTTGCCGATCCTGGGCGAGCCGTCGCGCATCGCGGCGTTTGCAGCCCTTGCCGCACGCAACCAGGGCAAGCACGGCCCGCTCCACAGCGCGCTGATGGAATACAGCGGCAAACTCGACCGCGACCGCATCATGGAGATCGCCCGTTCAGTGGGCCTCGACGTGGCGCAGCTTCAGAAAGACATGGAAGATCCCAAGCTGAAGCAGATCATCGAGCGCAACTCGGCACTTGCTGCCGCACTTGGCGTGCGCGGCACGCCGGCTTTCGTCATCGGCAAGCAGTTCGTGCCGGGCGCCGTCGACGCCGACGCGCTGAAGCAGCTGATCGCCGACGCCCGCAAGGGCTAGCGCGGCCGACGCGGGAACGCTCGCGGCAGCCCAGAAATAGCCCTACAGCACATCAGGTTTCTCACGGATTTCTCATCGGTTTCTCACGCCGATGAGAAACATATAATGCTGACAGCACGGGCTTTTTCGAGATTCTTTCTCACTTTTCGCCCCACCCCCTCTACCGGGCTAGCGTCGCCGAGAGGCCCAGCACCTCGACGAGGTCCGGCCCGGGATTCTGCAGCAGGCGGATCTTGTCGATGCCGAACGGCAGCTCCGGTTTGGCATCGAAGGTGAGCTTGCCGCCCTGCTCGACGAAGCGCGCCACCGTGTCGAGCAGCTTCGTCAGATCCTCGGTGATCAGCACGCCGGCCGGCTGATAGCGCCGGATGTCGCGCGCCAGATTGGCCCGCGTCACGGCCACCGGCTGGCCTGTCGTCATGGCCAGCACCTTCAGCGAGCGATCGAGCAGGCTCTTGTCGGCGAGCACCAGTTTGGCCGAGCCAAGCGCTGCCTTGGTAGTCGCGAGCATGCCGGTGTCGCCGCTGTCCAGCGCCGCCCAGAACACCGGGTCGAGCTGGACGAGCTTGCCCGTGAGATTGATTTCACCGAGATCGACGCCTTCCAGCGCGCAGCGATCGATCGTCACTTCGTTCTTGCCGCGATCCTCCGTGCCTGCACAGTCAAAGCCGAGCTTCAGTTCCTTCAGCCCCATCGACTGCAACGCGAGGCGCACCTGCAGGCTCTCCAAGCCACGCAGCGGCGGCGAGAGCACGAACCCGTCGATACGCACCTGCGAGCGGCTGACCTCGGCGTTTTCGCGGACGGTCTCGTGCGTGATGCTGCCGAGCGAGAGTCCGTAGCGGAAGAAAAGCTCACCGCCGAAGCCCGTTGCGCTCGCAGCTTCGAGGCCCAGGCGGCCTATCGGAGATCCAGGTCTCCATGAAGCGACGGACATGGCCGCAAGGACCCGGCCGAGGTCGAGACCTGTCACCTTGGCTTCAGCCATCTTGAAGACAGGTTCGTGTCCGTCCTTGGCGGTCGCCTCCAGATTGGCCAACCCGATCGATCCGATCCTGCCGCGCTCGAAGTGGTCGGCGATCAACGCCCCGATGCCGGTGGTGTCGCCAGTGACGGGCGCGGAATAGACGACGTTCCTTTCCTCCAGTCGGCGGAACGACAGCGCGCCCGCGATGCGGGCCACCAGCGTCGTGTAGAAATAGGGACCCGCGGCGTTGCCGTCGTAGCGACCGAGATCGAGTCCCTCGATGACCAGAGAACCGATGCTCCAGGTCGCCCCTCCCGCCGGATCGGCCATTCGAACGTCGCTGAGCTCGATGCGACCTGCCTGCAGCGGATCTCCCAGGCGGAAGCCGGTGAGCGGCGTGCGCCCCTGCAACAATTCGCCGAGCGGCCAGGCCAGGCCCGATGCCTCCCAACGGCGGATGCTCAGCGTACCGCCCAACCGCTTCGACTGAAGGTCGACAAGCGCCACGCGGCGGTCGAACAGACCGACCTCGACCTCGGCGACTTTGACCATGCCGTCGCGCTCGATCTCCGCCTTGATCCGGCTTGCCGCGTGCTTCTCCACCAGCGGCACGGCGGCAACGCCGATCCCGACCAGCGCGACGACGACGGCGGCGGCGATGACGCGCTTCTTCACGACTCGGCGTCCGGCTGCTTGGCGGGCTGGGCGGCGTCGAAGGCCGGATGCTTCATGCAGCTGTCGTAGATGCGCCGGATCGTCGGATACCTCGTCATGTCAACCTTGAAGCGGCCGGCGTTGAAGATCTGCGGCACCAGGCAGAGATCGGCCATGGTGGGCTGATCGCCGTGGCTGAAGGCGCCGGTCTTGGGATCCTTCGCCACCGAGGCTTCGTAGGCATCGAAGCCTGTCTCCACCCAGTGGCGCGACCAGGCGAACGCGCCCTCTTCCGTCTGCTCATACTTCTCGCGCAGGTAATTCATCACTCTCAAATTCTGGATGGGATGGATGTCGGCGGTCGGGATCAGCGCCAGCGAGCGCACGCGCGCACGGTCGACCGGATCCCTGGGCAGCAGCGGCGGCGCGGGATGGATTTCTTCGAGATATTCCAGGATAGCGAGCGATTGCGTCAGCACCTGTCCCGAATCGAGCACCAGCGCCGGCACCAGCTTCTGAGGGTTGATCGCCACGTAGTCCGGCGCCGTGTGCTCGCCTTTGCGCAGGTGCCGTGAGGCGTGCTCGACCGATATGCCCTTGAGATTGAGCGCGATGCGCACGCGAAACGCCGCCGACGAACGAAAATAGCCAATGAGCTTCATGGGCCGCCTCCGCCGGCGACCATAGCGGGTTACGCGGGCGGCGTGTAGCGCACGACCATCTGGTCGATGGCACCGAAAATCGATTTGCCGGCACGGTCGAGCATTTCGATGCGGATGTGATCGCCGAATTTCATGAAAGGCGTAAGCGGCTTGCCACCGTCGATGGTCTCGCGCACCCGGCGCTCGGCAATGCAGGAGCAGCCGGCGCCCGCGTCCCGGTTGGCCACGGTGCCGGAGCCGACGACGGTGCCGGCCTCGAGATGGCGCGTGCGGGCGGCATGGGCGATCAACTGGCCGAAGTCGAAGGTGAGGTCGGTGGCGGCGTTGGGATGGCCGAATTTCTTGCCGTTCAAGGTCGAGATCAGCGGCAGGCTGAGTTTGGCGCCGTCCCAGGCGTCGCCTAGCTCGTCCGGCGTCACCGCGACGGGCGCGAAAGCCGTGGCCGGCTTGCCGTGAAAGAAGCCGAAGCCCTTGGCCAGCTCCGTGACGATCAGGTTGCGCAGCGACACATCGTTCAAGATCGTGACAAGCTTGATGTGCTTGCGCGCGGCGGCGGGCGAAATGCCCATCGGTACATCGTCGAGGAAGACGGCGATCTCGCCCTCGAAATCGATCCCCCAGACCTCGTCGCCGGCCTCGATCTCGTCGTTCGGCCCGATGAAGGAGTCCGAACCGCCCTGATACATCAGTGGATCGGTCCAGAAGGACGGCGGCATCTCGACGCCGCGCGCCTTGCGCACCAGTTCGACGTGGACCACGTAGGCCGAACCGTCGGCCCATTGATAGGCGCGCGGCAAGGGCGCGGCGAGCGCCGTCGGATCGAGTCCGAACGAGCCGGGCGCCTTGTCGTCGCGGAGCTGCTCGGAGAGAGCCCGCAGCTTGGGTGCCGCGACTGCCCAGTCATCCAGCGCCTTCTGCAGCGTGGGCGCGATGTTGGTTGCCTTTACTGCCCGCTTGAGTTCGCGGTCGACCACGATCAACGTGCCGTCGCGGCCGCCTTCCTTCAGGGACGCCAGCTTCATTATTCGGCCGCCTGCTTGATCTCGGTCGGCCGCCACGATTTCACGTAACCCTCGAACTCAACACCCGCCGGCATTGCCGCCACATCGACGACGTCGCGCGTGTCGATCATGACCGCGACCTCGTCGGTCTCCGTCCTGCCACCCTTGGTGGCGGCATCGAAGGCCTTGGGGTGCGGCCCGTGCGTGAAGCCGGTGGGATGGATCGTCATCATGCCGGGATGGATGTTGTCGCGGCTGAAGAAACTGCCCTTGTGATAGAAGATGATCTCTTCGTAGTCGTCGTTGTTGTGGAAGAACGGCAGCTTCAGCGCCTCCGGATCGCTCTCGAACGGCCGCGGCACGAAGGTGCAGACGACGAAGCGGCCGGCGATGAAGGTGGTGTGCGCCGAGGGCGGCAGATGGGCGCGATGGCTCATCACCGGCCGGATGTCCCGCCAGTTGATGCGCACGACGCTCAGGTCGCCATGCCAGCCTACCGCATCGAGCGGATTGAACGGGAAAGTCACGATCGAGAGCTGGTTGCGCCGCTTGACCGACACCTTCCAGGTTCGCTCGTCCTGCTGGGCGCGGAAGGCCTCGTCGATGCGCGGTGTGTCGAGCATCGCCGGGTCGAAGATGGCGTGACGGCCGACCAGGCCCTTCTCCGGCAACGTAAAGCTCTCGTTGGTCGCCTCGACCATCAGCAACAAAGTGGACTTGCTGGGCGACAGTCGCCACATGGTGCCGCGCGGGATCACGAGATAGTCGCCGTCGCGATATTCAAGGTGGCCGTAGTCGCAGAACAGGTCGCCGGCACCCTCGTGGATGAACAGGAGCTGGTCGCCGTCGCTGTTGCGCGCCAGCCCGGTCATCGCAGACTCGAGGCGCCACACGCGCATCTGCATGTGGGGATTGCTCATGACCAGTTCGGCCGACCAAGGATCGGTCTTGGCCGCGGCAAGTTTGTTGAGGTCGAAAGCGCGTGGACGGATCGGTCCGTCGAACTCGACCCAGTCGGTCGGCTTGTGCTTGTGGTGAAACTGCGCCGAGGGCCCGAAGAAGCCCTCCTTGCTGATCTCGCGCTCGTAGGTGCCCGCCGGCAGGCGGACATGGGCCTGGCGCGAGGCGGTGCCTTCGACCTGACGCAACGGAATCCAGTTCTTGGTCATGGTTTCCTCCTATGCCTTCAGCACGCCGCGCCGGATCTGGTCGAGCTCGATCGACTCGAACAGGGCGCGGAAGTTGCCCTCGCCGAAGCCCTCGTTGCCGCGGCGCTGGATGATCTCAAAAAAGATCGGGCCGATCATGGTTTGGGTGAAGATCTGCAGCAGCAGCCCGCCGCCCTGAGTCGGCGCGCCGTCGATAAGGATACGGTCGGCGGCCAGCCGCGCGACATCCTCGCCGTGGCCCGGCAGGCGCTGGTCGATCTGTTCGTAATAGGTGTCGGGCACGGTCTGGAACGGCACGCCCTTCTTCTTGAGCGTCTCGACCGTCTCGTAGATGCCGCCGGTGCCGAGCGCGATGTGCTGGATGCCCTCGCCGTGATAGGCCGAGAGGTATTCCTGAATCTGCGACTTGTCGTCGGTGCTTTCGTTGATCGGGATGCGGATCTTGCCGCACGGGCTGGTCATCGCCTTGGACTTCAGCCCGGTCAGTTTGGCCTCGATGTCGAAATAGCGGATCTCGCGGAAATTAAAGAGCCGTTCATAGAATGACGACCACTCGTCCATGCGGCCACGATGCACATTGTGCGTCAGGTGATCGATATAGGTGAGGCCGACGCCTTTCGGAGTGTGGTCGACTCCGGTCAGGAACTCGAAATCGACGTCGTAGATGCTGCCCCGCTCGCCGTAGCGATCTACGAGGTAGATCAGCGAATCGCCGATGCCCTTGATGGCCGGGATGTTGAGCTCCATCGGGCCGACTTTGTTCTCAACACCCCAGGCGCCGAGCGACAGAGCCCGCTTGTAGGCGCGGGCGGCGTTCTTCACGCGGAAGGCGATGGCGCAGACGCTGGGACCGTGCACGCGGGCGAAGCCCTGGGCGAAACTCTCGGGCTCGCCGTTGACGATGAAGTTCACGTCGCCCTGGCGGAACAGCGAGACGTCCTTGGAACGATGACGCGCCACACGCACGAAACCCATGCTCTCGAACAGCGCACCGAGTGCTGCCGGATCGGGAGCGGTGTATTCGACGAACTCGAAGCCGTCGGTGCCCATGGGATTGACGGGATCGATCTCGAACGACTTGGGGTCAGCTATCACGGCCATATTGACCTCCCAATTGACGTCGGGGATTAATTGGTTTCATATGTAACTATTATGCCGAACGCTTTGCAAGCCCTCGAACTGGAGAATTTTCTGCCCTACCGGCTGTCCGTCCTGGCCCAGCTGGTGAGCGAATCGCTGCACGATCTCTATGCCGAGCCGTTTGGCCTCAGCGTCACGCAATGGCGGGTCATGGCCGCACTCGGCCGCTTTGCACCGCTCACCGCCTCTGAGGTGGGGCAGCGCATCGTCATGGACAAGGTGGCAGTCAGCCGGGCGGTGGCAGGGCTGTTGAAACGCGGCCTGGTCGAGCGCGCCACCGACCTCACCGACCGCCGCCGCGCCTCCCTGAGACTGAGCGCCCGCGGGCGGGCCATGCATGCCCGCATCGTGCCCCTAGCGCTAGGCTACGAGGAACGACTCTATAAGGCGCTCGGCGGCGAGGAGCGTCGGGCCTTCGACACGCTGTCGGACCGGCTGTTTGCCCACGCCAAGGGGCTTCGCGACAGCCCCTGACCCCTGCCTTGTGAGCCAGACTCGCCGTGCTATAAGGCCCGCGAGTTGTGAAATAGCTATTCTGGTACTGGGGAGGCAGGCGTGGCTGCGAAGGCCGCCCGGCGCCCGCCGGCCCTCAAGCCGGTGCTGGTGCTCAACGGGCCCAATCTCAACATGCTGGGCAAGCGGCAGCCGGAAATCTACGGCCGCGAGTCCCTGGCCGACGTCGAAAAGGCGTGCCGGGCCGAGGCGACGCGCCTCGGGCTCACGGTGGAATTCGCCCAGAGCAACCACGAGGGCGTGCTGGTCGACCTCATTCAGGCGGCGCGCGAAAAGAACAGCGGCATCGTCATCAATGCCGGCGCCTACACCCATACTTCTGTGGCCCTGCTTGATGCGTTGAATGCCGCCGAACTGCCGGCCGTCGAGGTCCATCTTTCCAACATCTATAAGCGTGAAAGCTTCCGCCACCACTCCTATATAAGCCCGGCCGCGATCGGAGTGATCGCGGGGCTCGGCACCCAGGGCTACCTTCTCGCCCTTCAGGCGCTGGCGCGCCGGCTGGCACGCTGATTTTCATCCGGGAGCGTTTCTCCATGGCAAAATTCGAGATGGATACCGAGTTCATCCGCAAACTGGCGAAGCTGCTTGAGGAAACCCATCTCGGTGAGATCGAACTGGCCGACGGCGAGCAACGCATCCGGATCGCCAAGCCGACCGTGACCTACGTCCCGGCACCAATGGCGGCTCCTGCACCAGCGGCGTCCGCACCTTCGGCAAGCCCGGCCGCCGCTCCGGCCAACGACCACGCCAAGCACCCCGGCGCGGTGAAGTCACCGATGGTCGGCACGGCTTACTTATCACCCGAGCCCGGCAAGCCGGCCTTCGTGTCGATCGGCGACAAGGTGACGGCGGGCCAGACGCTTCTGATCATCGAGGCGATGAAGACCTTCAATCCNNCCCAAGGCCGGCACGGTGGCGCAGATCCTGATCGACAATGCGCAGCCCGTGGAATTCGGACAACCGCTGATGATCGTCGAATAAGAGACGGTCCGGCGCGATGTTCGAAAAGGTCCTGATCGCCAACCGCGGCGAGATCGCGCTCCGAATCCATCGCGCCTGCCGCGAGATGGGGATCCAGACCGTTGCGGTGTATTCGACGGCCGACAGCGACGCCATGCATGTCCGGCTGGCCGACGAATCGGTGTGCATCGGCCCGCCCCCGGCGCGCGACAGCTACCTAAACATTCCGGCGATCCTGTCGGCTGCGACCATCACCGGCGTCGACGCCATCCATCCCGGCTACGGCTTCCTGTCGGAAAACGCCCGCTTTGCCGAAGCGGTGGAAGCCCATGGCTTCACCTTCATCGGGCCGACGCCCGAGCATATTGCGATGATGGGCGACAAGATCGTGGCCAAGCAGACCGCCAAGAAACTCGGACTGCCGCTGGTCCCCGGCTCGCCCGGCCCGGTCGGATCGGTCGAGGAGATCACCGCACTCGGCGCCCAGATCGGCTGGCCGGTGCTGATCAAGGCGGTGGCCGGCGGCGGCGGTCGCGGCATGAAGGTCGTCGAGGACGAGGACGGCGCCGCCGAGGCTTTCTCGCTTGCCCGCACCGAGGCCAAGGCGGCCTTCAGCAACGACTCGGTCTATCTCGAGAAGTACCTGCCGCGGCCGCGCCATATCGAGATCCAGGTGCTGGGCGATGGCCATGGCGAAGGCGTGCATCTCGGCGAACGCGACTGCTCGCTGCAGCGCCGGCACCAGAAGGTGCTGGAAGAAGCACCCTCGCCGGCACTCAACGCCGAGCAGCGCAACCGTATCGGCGAGCTGGCGGCGGCGGCGGTGCGCAAGCTCAAGTACCGCGGCGCCGGCACCATGGAGTTCCTCTACCAGGACGGCGAATTCTACTTCATCGAAATGAACACCCGCCTTCAGGTCGAGCACCCGATCACCGAGGCGGTGACCGGTATCGACCTGGTGCGCGAGCAGATCCGCATCGCCGCCGGCGGCCCGTTGGGCTTGAGCCAGAAAGACATCGTCATCCAGGGCCACGCCATCGAGTGCCGGATCAATGCCGAGCACCCCGAGACCTTCGTGCCCTGCCCCGGCCGCGTCACCGACTACCATCCGCCCGGCGGCCTCGGCGTGCGCGTCGATTCCGGCCTCTACACCGGCTACGTCATGCCGCCCTACTACGATTCGATGGTGGCCAAGCTGATCGTGAGCGGCCCGACGCGCAACGAGTGCCTGATGCGGCTGCGCCGCTCGCTCGAGGAATTCGTCATCGGCGGCATCGACACCACCATCACGTTGCACCAGCGCATCATTCGCCAGCAGGCATTCATCGACGGCGAGTACGATATTCACTGGCTGGAGAAGCTGGTCGGCCTCAAGAAGTAGCGGCCGACATGCTGGAGATCACGCCCGACCTCCTGCTGCAGGCCTACCGCATCGGTGTCTTTCCCATGGGCGAGCGCCGCGACGATCCCAAGCTCTACTGGCTCGATCCCCGCCTGCGCGCCGTGCTGCCGCTCGACGACTTCCACCTGCCGCGCCGGCTGGCCCGCACCGTGCGGACCGGACATTTCGAAGTCACGGCCGACACGGCCTTCCTCGACGTCATGCGGGCCTGCGCGGAGCCCCGCCCCGGCCATCCCGAGAGCTGGATCAACGAGCCGATCCTCGATCTCTATGCCGAACTCCACGCGCGCGGCCATGCCCATAGCGTCGAATGCCGAGCGGACGGCCGGCTGGTCGGCGGCCTCTATGGCGTGACGGTGGGCGCCGCCTTCTTCGGCGAAAGCATGTTCAGCCGCGAGCGCGATGCATCGAAGGTGGCGCTGGTCCATCTGGCGGCGCGGCTGATCAAGGGCGGCTTCCGGTTGCTCGACTGCCAGTTCATGACCGAACATTTGCGAAGCTTCGGAGCGATCGAAGTACCACGCGAGGCCTTCCGCGAGCTGCTGGCCGACGCCATCGACCGGCCGGCGGCATTTCAGCGCGAGCTGGGGGCTGAGGATCCCTGTGCCATCCTGCAGGCCAGTACGCGCACGTCGTAGACGCCGTGGTCGAGGGCCGACAGCGACGGCGTCGAGGCGAACATCCAGCCGGCGAACAGTTTTTCTTCGGCCTGGCCCGGCTTGCGATCGACAATGGTGAGATAGGCGGCCGACTCCGGCGGCGCATCCGGCGTGTTGACCAGGCAGTCGCCGACCTTGACCTCCAGCGTGCCGAAACGCGTCACTTCACCCACCGGCGCGAAGAAGCGCTGGGTGCGGGCGGTCACCTTGTCGAGGCCCTGCAGCTCGGCGACCCGCTTGCCCGGACCGTCGGGGATCGCCCGCAACATCGCATTGCTCGCCGCTGGAGGTTGTTGCGCCGCGGCCGCGCCAATACCGGCGGCAAAGACCGCGAGAAGCATCAAGCCGCGCACGCTCAGTCTTTGGGCTTGGCGCGAGGAGGTGCGAGCCCTTCGATCAGCTCGTGCAGTGCCGCCTTGATCTGACCGGCGTCGCATCCCATCAGGACTCCGTCCTCCAGCGCATCGGCGCAGAGGGTTTCGATTTCCTGGATGTTCTGGTTCAAGACCTTGATCTTTTCGAGGCAGGACACCGGCTTGCCGTCGGACTGCCGCCAGACCGGCGGCGCTTTGGGCGTGCGCGCGTTCATCACTTCTGCCCCGTTCCACCGAACATGAACTTGGCGATCAGCTCCGCCAACGGTACCGCGCCTTGCGTGTTCTGGATCTCGCTGCCGGCCTTCAGTTGCTGCTTGTCGGCGCCCGGCTCGAGAATCACGACCATGCCGCCCAGCAGCGATTCGCTCACAACCTTGGCGTTGGTATCGGCCGGCAGGTTGACGCCGGACGCGACCGTCATGCGCACCACCGCCTGATAGGTCTTTTTGTCGAGCTCGGAGCCCGTGACGGTGCCCACCTTGACGCCGCTCAAGGTGACGTCGGCGCCGCGCTTCAGGCCGTCGATGCGGTCGAAGCGCGCGACGATCTCATAGCCGTCGGAGCCGCTGCGATCGGACTTGGCGAAAGCGTAGAAAACGAAGACGCCGGCCACCACCACGACCAATGCGCCTACGATCGTCTCGACGATATTGCGGCCCACGCCCTTCTCCCTGCTCAGCTCGGACGCCACGCCTCGTAGGCCGGCTTGGGCTTGTCGGCACCGCTTGCCAGCGAACTGCCCGGCGGATGGTAGGCGAAGTCCGTTCCACTGTGATTGCGTTCGTGATCCTTCTGCCACGGCTTGCGTGGCAAGCCGCCGGGCGGCGGCGGAGAATCGGTCGTATGGTGCAGCCAGCCATGCCAGTCGGGCGGCACGCGTGAGGCTTCGGCCTCGCCGTTATACATCACCCAACGCTTGCGCCGGCGACCAGCGAAAATCTTCTTGTCCTGGAAGTAGCGATTGCCCTCGGCATCGGTGCCGACCTGCTCGCCGCGCATTTTGGTGAAGAGCCACGTGCCGAATGTCATGAGCCAACCACTCTTCTCGAAAGCATCGCGCCGCTTGTACGCGGGCGCTTATGGACGCGCAACGCGACGGCTGTGCGCGGGCGATTCGCGTCGTTCGTCGTCATGCGATTCGAGCGATTTCCGACCCTGTTGCCCACATGCATCATCTAGTATCATCAACACGATGATCTACAAAATGTAGTTGCGCACACAAGATTTTGTAATTTACTATCACCAAGTGCCTACATCTGCGTACTCGATTGCGATCGAGCGCTCCCGCGACAGGAACAAATGACGGGAATTGGGCACGGGGGATCGTCGATGCGCTTTGAGCGCCGATACACGGAAGCAGGAAAATCGCCATTCGTCGCGATGGCGTTCCGTGCTGCCGACTCGGAAATCCGCAACCCCGATGGCACGATCGTCTTCCAGCAAGCCGCGATCGACGTTCCGGCAGAATGGTCGCAAGTCGCCGCCGACGTTCTGGCGCAGAAATATTTCCGCCGCGCCGGCGTGGCGCTGCGCCTCAGCAAAGTCGCCGAGAGCGACGTGCCGGAGTGGCTGTGGCGTTCGGTGCCCGACGAAGCGGCGTTGGCCGAACTCCCGATCGAGCAACGCTACGGCGGCGAGAGCAGCGCGCGCCAGGTGTTCGAACGTATGGCCGGCGCCTGGACCTACTGGGGCTGGAAAGGCGGCTACTTCGACAGCGAGTTGGACGCCCGCGCCTTCTACGACGAGCATTGCTACATGCTGGCGGCGCAGATTTGCGCGCCCAACTCGCCGCAGTGGTTCAATACCGGTCTGCATTGGGCCTACGGCATTGACGGTCCAGGCCAGGGCCACTGGTACGTCGATCACCGCGACGGCGTCGCCTACCCCTCCGACTCGGCCTACGAACGGCCGCAACCCCATGCCTGCTTCATCCAGAGCGTCAAGGACGATCTGGTCAACGAAGGCGGCATCATGGATCTGTGGACGCGCGAGGCGCGTCTGTTCAAATACGGCTCTGGCACCGGCACCAATTTCTCGCCCCTGCGCGGCGAGGATGAAAAATTGTCGGGCGGGGGACGTTCCTCCGGCCTGATGAGCTTCCTGAAGATCGGCGACCGCGCCGCCGGCGCCATCAAGTCGGGCGGCACCACGCGCCGCGCCGCCAAGATGGTGATCGTGGATATCGACCACCCCGACATCGAGGATTTCATCGACTGGAAGGTGATCGAGGAGCAGAAGGTGGCCTCCCTGGTCACCGGCTCCAAGCTGACCGAGCGGCATCTGAAGGCGGTGCTGAAAGCCTGCGTCAATTGCGAAGGCTCGGGCGGCGACTGCTACGATCCGCAGAAGAATCCCGCCCTGCGCCGCGAAATCAAGGCGGCGCGCAAGAGCTTGATCTCCGACAATCTGATCGAGCGGGTGATCAGCTTCGCGCGCCAGGGCTTTGAGGATATCGATTTCCGCACCTATGACACCGATTGGGACAGCGAAGCCTATACCTCCGTCTCGGGGCAGAATTCCAACAACACGGTGCGCGTCACCGATGCCTTCCTCAATGCCGTGCTGGAAGACGGCGACTGGCATCTGACCAACCGCGGCAACGGCAAGATCGCCAAAACCGTGAAGGCGCGCCAATTGTGGGACAAGATTTCCTATGCCGCCTGGGCCTGCGCCGATCCCGGCATCCAGTTCCACACCACCATCAATGACTGGCACACCTGCCCGGC
>PLYQ01000103.1 GCA_003153415.1 Rhodospirillales bacterium
CTCCGTCGGCGTAAGACGCCGACACCTCCCCAGAAGACTGGGGAGGGAGATCGTCCTACCCCTTGCGCTCGCTCATCGTGCTGTGGAAGCGCGACAGGAAAGACGCCGTACGCGGGTTCTTTGGCTGCAGCAAGACGTCTTCCGCCGGGCCCTGCTCGACCACCTGGCCGGCATCCATCACCACGACATCGTCGGCGACGTCACGCGCAAAGGCCATCTCGTGCGTCACCACGATCATGGTCGTGCCGTCGGTGGCGAGCTGCTTCATGACATCCAGTACTTCGCCCACCAGCTCGGGATCGAGCGCCGACGTCACTTCGTCGAACAGCATGATTTCCGGCGCCATCGCCATGGCGCGGGCGATAGCGACCCGCTGCTGCTGGCCGCCCGACAACTCGCGCGGGAAGCGTGCGCCGAAGCTTGCCAGCCCGACCTTGGCCAGAAGATCGCGGGCGATCGCCTCGGCCTCGGCCGCACGCATCTTCTTCACGATCGTCGGCCCGGACATCACGTTGCCGAGCGCCGTCATGTGCGGGAACAAGTCGAATTGCTGGAACACCATGCCGATGCGGGCGCGGAAGCGCGCCAGATCGCGGCCGCGCGGCGTCGTATGACCTGCGCCAAAGTCGATGGTGCGACCACCGACCTGGAGCGTGCCGGCCGACGGCGCCTCCAGAAGATTGAGGCAGCGCAGCAGCGTGGACTTGCCGCATCCCGACGGGCCGATGATCACCACGACCTGCCCGCGATGGACCTCGAGCGACACGCCGCGTACCGCCTCAACGGTGCCATAGTTTTTGCGCAGGCCGTCGAGTTTCACCATGACCTGGCCGGAGCCCGCCTTATTGGTCAACGCGGGCCTCCATGCGGCTCGCCCACAAGGTGAGTGGATAGAGGATGATGAAGTACATCGCCGCGACGCTGGTATAGACCTCGAGCGGGCGGAAAGTGTCGGAGACGACGATCGAGCCGGTGTACATCAGGTCGGGCACCGCCACGACGTAGAGCAGCGACGTGTTCTTCAGCTGGATGACCGACTGATTGACGAACGGCGGCACCATGCGCTTGATCGCCTGGGGCAGGATGATGTGGCGCATCATCTCGAGGTTGGTCATGCCGAGCGCGCGGGAAGCCTGCCACTGGCCCTTGTCGATCGAGATGATGCCGCCGCGGAAGATCTCGGTGGAGAACGAGCCCATATAAAGAGTGAGGCCCAGCCCCGCCGCCAGCCAGGCCGGCAGCTCGACCGCCAGCACGATCGGCAACGCGTAGTAGAACCACACGATCTGCACGAGCAGCGGCGTGCAGCGGAAGACCTCGACGTAGGCGTGGATCGGCAGGGTCACCCACTTGCGGCGGTAGAGCAGCAACATGCCGAGGATCACGCCGATGATCAGGCCGCCCAGCACGGTGCCGACCGAGTAGGCGAGGGTAACGCCGAGTCCCTTCAGCCAAAAATGCGTGTAGGAAAAGACGAGGCTGAAGTCCCACTTGTACGGCATCGATCTGCCCCTCTCCTTGCCGAAGATCAGAACCGGTCGGGTCGGAACGGCGCCAGATCGACGGTCGTCGGCTTGCCCGTCGCAAGCTCGGCGATCAGCTTGCCGGTGATGCCGGCCATCGTCAGGCCAAGGTGATCGTGTCCAAAGGCAAAGAAGACGTTGGCGTGGCGTGGCGAGCGGCCGATCACCGGCTTGGAATCGGGGTGCGAGGGACGCGGCCCCATCCAGCGCGAGGCGGGCTCGCCTTTCAGCCCCGGCACCAGCGCCTTGGCATGCCGCATCACCATGTCGGCGATACGCATGTCGGGTGGTGCGTCGGGAGCGGCGAACTCGGCGACGCCGGTGGCGCGAATGCCTTCATGCATGTGGGCGAGCGAGACGCTGCGGTCGGCCGATACCAGCGCGCGTCTGAGCGCAAAGTCCTGGTTGGCGAACATCAGGTGGTAGCCGCGCTCGGCCTCGAGCGGTACGGAGGTGCCGAGCTGCTTGGCGAGCGGCCGCGACCAGACGCCGGCGGCGATCACCACGGTCTCGACATCGAGCGGGCCGCGGTCGGTGACAATCTTGGTCGGTCCTTCGCCGCCGATCTCGAAGCCTTTGACCTCGGCGTTCACGATCTCGCCGCCGCGGCGCACGAAGTCCCTGGCCAGCGCGTCGCAGAGGCGCCAGGGATCGATGGTGCGGTTGACGTCGGGCAGCGACACCGCCTTCACGACTTTGTCCGACAGCGCCGGCTCCATCTGGCGGGCCTCATTGCCGTCGAGGATGTCCATGTGCACGCCGTGGCGGCGCCGGAGGTCGAGCGCATAGGCCGCGCCCTCGAACGCCGCCTCACTTTCGAACGTCATCATCAGGCCGTCGTCGGCGACCCACTTGGTGGCGTCGGCGCCTTCGATCAGCGGCGCGTAGCCGGCGTGGGTGTGCACGAGAAGCGAGTTGCGCGCCGCGGCAATCTCCTCGACGCGCGAGGGCCGGGACGCCGCGATGAAGCGCAGGAACCAGGGCAACGCCTTGGGCATGTGACTCCAGCGCAGCTTCAGCGGCGATTCGCTGTCGAACAGCATCTTCGGCACCTTCTTCAGCACGCCGGGCATGGCGAAGGGCACGCACGAGGCGGTGCCGAAGCTGCCGGAGTTGCCGAACGACGCGGCTTTGCCCGGCTCGCCCTTTTCGACCAGCCGGACCTTGAAGCCCTCGCGCTGCAGATGAAGCGCGCAACAGACGCCGACGATGCCGGCGCCTATCACGGTGACGGATTTGGCCATCAGTTAGGCGAGAACGAGACGGTCGAGGGAATCTCTTCGATGCCCATTGTCTTGAGCGAGGCCCTCATGCGCGTCTCGTTATGGCCGAGCAGGATGTTCCACTCTGCCCAGCGGTTGAGGAATTTCTGCCAGCGCTGGTCGTCCTCCAGGCGCAGGCCGATATAGCCGGGCAGCGCCACGCGCGGTGTCGGATTGACGAAGTCGCCAAGGCCGGGGTTCTTGGTCTTCATGACCATGCTGGCCAGCACCGTGGTGGTGAAGGCGTCGGCGCGGCCCGAGGAGACCGCGAGCGCCACCTGCGCGATGTCCTGCATTTCGATCTTGGTGGCCTTGGGCGCCATCTTGCTGAGCAACAGCGAGTCCGACGTGCCGGTCATGACCGCGACCTTGACGTCGGTCTTGTTGTAGTCGGCCCACACCTTGCCGTGGAATTTCGGGTTGTTCACCGTCACCCACTCAATCCAGTAGATCGGCCCGGCGAAGTCGATCGAGGTGGCACGCAGCGGAGTGGCCTGCAGGCCGAAGTTCATGTCGACCTTGCCCGCCTGCAGCGACAGCACCGCCTCGGCGAAGCCGCCAACCTCGACCGGCTCGTACGTGACCTTGAGTTCCTTGGCGATATCCTTGCCCATCTCGACCATGGCGCCGACCCACTCGCCGCTCGCCTTGTCGCGCAGAAAGTAGGGCGGATATTCGAACACGCCCATGCGCACCTTGCCGGTCCGCTTGATCAGGTCCCAGGTCGATTCGTTCTTGGGCTGCGCGCGTGCCGGAACGGCACTTACGGCTGCAAGTGTTGCTGCGGCGGCGCCCGCTGCGGCGATGTTACGACGATTGATGTTCATGTTGGCCCCCTCCTTCAAAAAGTCTGGTTCCGCCCCCGACCCCCGTCAAGCAGCCACGACGCAAGTTGCGCGCCAATTGCCTTATTTCAGCGTCTCGACGGCATAGTGCTTGACCCTGTCCTCGTCGACCTTGACGCCGAGACCGGGCGTTTTGGGCACAATCACCCGGCCGTTTTCGATCGGGAACGGCTCGGCCAAAAGATCGCGCTCGAGGAAATACTTGGCCTGGTAGAATTCGCAACCGAGCGAAATGTTGGGCGTGGCCGCAATCACGTGCGTGCCGGCAAGATGGGCAATGCCTGTTTCGAACATGTCGCCGCCGTAGCAGGCGATGCCGGCGGCCTCGCAGATCGCCGATATCTTGCGGCCGGCCAGCATGCCGCCGTGCTTCATGATCTTGATCGACACCAGGTCGGCCATGCGGCCTGAGGCGACCTGCAGGGCGTCGGTTGTAGTGAACACGCTTTCGTCGGCCAGGATGGGCGTGTCGAGGGCGCGGGTGATCTCGGCGAGTGCTGCACGGTGATGACCGGGCACCGGCTGCTCGATGAACGTCGGCTTGAAGGCCTCGACGTCGCGCAGCTGGCGAATGGCGTCGTGGGTGACCATGCCCTGGTTGTAGTCGATGCGCAGCTCGGCGTCGGCCGGCAGCTCCTTGCGGAAACGCTCCATACGCTTGAGATCGGCGGCATGGCCGGCAAATCCAGTCTTCATCTTGAACAGCCGCAGGCCCTCGCCGTAAAGGCGCTGGACCATCGCCATGTCGCGGTCGACGTCGGGATCGGCGACCGAGAAGGAAAGCGGGATATCGTCGCGGCAGCGGCCGCCTAGAAGCTCGGCGACCGGCAGGCCCGACGCCTGGCCCATGATGTCGAACAGCGCCATTTCCATNNTAGAGTGCCGCGACACTGGCCTCGATGGTGCCGGTGAACACCGCCCAAGGTGCTGCATCGCCCCAGCCGGTGATGCCGGCGTCGGTCTCGAGCTTCAGGATGGCGTTCTTCACCGAGCCTGCGACGTCACCCGAGCCGTGACGGCGCATCAGGCGTACCGGGATGTCGGTGATGTAGACCGTCACCGCCGTGATCTTTATCTGCTTCAACTCAGCCCCCCTGCTTCCCCCGGCGCACTCTATCGCGCACTATCCTCGGTAACCAGCCAAGGGGAAACCTGCATGCGCCGCAATCCGCTCCGTGAACGTCTCAACGCCGGCAAACCCACGGTGGGCACCCATATCCTCTCGGCATGGCCGACCCTGGTCGAGTTGATCGGCCATTCCAAGCAATACGACTATGTCGAGTTCACCGCCGAGTATGCGCCCTTCACCCTGCACGATCTCGACAATCTCGGCCGCGCCTTCGAGCTCATGAACATGTCGGGGATGATCAAAATCGAGCAGACGCAATACACCCACCAGGCGATGCGGGCGATCGGGGCGGGCTTCCAGAGCGTGCTGTTCGCCGACATCCGCACCGTCGAGGACGCCAAGGCCGCCGTCGATGCCGTGCGCGCCGAGACGACCATGGCCAAGGGGGTGCGCGGCCGTGGGCGACTGGGCGTCGGCATGCGGCGCGATGTCGGCACGGTGCGCCAGGGCGGAACGCCGGCCTATGTCGATGCGCTGAACGAAGTCGTCATCGCCGTCATGGTCGAGAAGAAGTCGTGCGTGGACGATCTCGACCGCATCCTGTCGGTGCCCGGCATCGACATGGTGCAGTTTGGCGCGTCGGACTTCTCCATGAGCATCGGCAAGACTGGTCAGTACAGCCATCCCGAGGTGCTGGCCGCCGAGACCAAGACCATCCAGATGGCGTTGAAGAAGGGCCTGCATCCGCGGGTCGAGCTCCGTGATGTCGCTGCCGCCGAACGCTACCTGGCGATAGGCGTAAAGCATTTCTGCATCGGCTGGGACGTCCGCATTCTCGCCGACTGGTGGGACACCCAAGGCGCCATCATGCGCAAGATGCTGCGCGCCAAGCCCAAGAAGGCCGTCGCCAAGCCCGCGCTGAAGGCGCCACCGAAGCGAGCGAACGGCAAAACCAACGGCAAGGTCCGCGGCAACTACACCTGACCGCACCGTGAACGAACCGCCGGTTGCGCCGCGACGAGCGACCCAACGCACATTTCACGGCGTGACGGTCACGGACGACTACGCCTGGCTGAAGGACGAGAACTGGCAGCAGGTCTTGCGCAATCCGGCGCTGCTCGATCCCGACATCAGGACGTATCTGGATGCGGAGAATCGCTACGTCGAGAACGTCCTGGGACCGACGAAGGCGCTGCAAGACAATCTCGTCCGTGAGATGCGCGGCCGCATCAAGGAAGACGATTCGACCGTGCCGGCGCCGGACGGGCCGTTTGCCTATCTCTCGAAATATCGCGAGGGCGGCCAGCATGAGTTGATCGGCCGCTCGCCGCGCGACGGCGGCGAGATCGAGGTCGTGCTAGACGGCGACGCGCTGGCCAAAGCGTCGGGCTATTTCGACTTCGGCGATGCGCGACATTCACCCGACCATCTGCTGGAAGCCTGGAGCGCCGACCTCGCCGGCTCGGAATATTTTACCATCGGGGTGCGCAGCTGGCGGACCGGTGAAGATCTGCCCGACATCGTCGAGCAGACCAGCGGCAACGTCGTGTGGGGCGCAGATTCGACGTTCTTCCTCTATGTCCGACGCGACGACAATCACCGGCCCTTGCAGGTCTTCCGGCATCGGCTGGGTGCGCCACAGAGCGACGACGTTCTCGTCTACCAGGAAAAGGACCCAGGCTGGTTCACGTCCATCGAGGAAAGCGCCAGCGGCCGTTTTTGCCTCATCGCGTGCGGCAACCAGGAAACCTCCGAGCAGTGGCTGCTCGACCTTTCGACTGCGGAAGCAACGCCCTATCTCGTGGCGGCGCGGGAGACAGGCGTCCGCTATGGCGTCGGCGATCGTGGCGACGAGCTGTTCATTCGAACCAACCAGGGCGGCGCCATCGACTTCCGCATCGATGTCGCGCCGCTTGCCTCGCCGGACCGTACCCATTGGCGCCCGCTGATCCCGCACCGCTCAGGCGTCTACATCATCGAGGTGGCGCTCTACGCCGGCCATTTGGTGCGGCTGGAACGCTCCAACGCGCTGCCCTCGATCGTGATCCGCGAATTCAGCACCGGCGGCGAGCATGTCATCGCTTTCGCGGAAGCGGCCTACTCGCTCGACATCATCGACGGCTACGAATTCGACACCACGACGCTTCGCTTCTCCTATTCATCGATGACGACGCCGGTCGAGATCTACGATTACGACATGGCGAGCCGCCAACGGACCTTGCGCAAGCGCCAGCAGATTCCCTCGGGCCACGACCCGGCCGCCTACCTGACGACGCGGATCATGGCTGCGGCGCACGACGGCGCCCAGGTGCCGGTGTCGCTTCTCTACCGCCGCGGTCTCGCCCTGGATGGGAGCGCGCCGCTGCTGCTCTATGGCTACGGCTCCTATGGTGCCGCGATGCCCGCGTCGTTCTCGGCGAACCGCCTGTCCCTGGTCGATCGCGGCTTCGTCTACGNNGTCAGGGGCGGCGCGGACAAGGGCTGGGGCTGGTACCTCGACGGCAAGCGCGACAAGAAAACCAACACCTTCGATGATTTCGCCGCGGCGGCACGCGCCCTTATCGAGGCGAAATACACCTCCGCCAAGCGCATCGTCGGTCACGGCGGCAGCGCGGGCGGCATGCTGATGGGGGCGGTCGCCAACCGGGCCGGCGAGCTTTTCGCGGGCATCGTCGCCCAAGTTCCCTTCGTCGACGTGCTGAACACCATGCTGGACGACCAGTTGCCGCTGACGCCGCCCGAGTGGCCCGAATGGGGCAACCCGATCACGGACGAGGCGGCGTTTCGCTATATCCTGGCCTACTCGCCCTACGACAACGTCGCCGCCAAGGACTATCCGGCGATCCTGGCCATGGCCGGCCTGACCGATCCCCGCGTCACCTATTGGGAGCCCGCCAAGTGGGTGGCGCGCCTGCGGGCCACAATGACCTCAGGCGGCCCTGTCCTTCTGCGAACGAACATGGGCGCCGGCCATGGCGGATCGGCCGGTCGCTTCGACAGACTGGACGAGGTGGCGATTGCCTACGCCTTCTCGCTGTGCACGGTTGGCCTCACCTAGGCGGCTGGCCGGCACGTCCCCCGCGGCGCACTACTCAGGGATGAACGATCATCCCGGTGAAGACGTAGGCCTGCAGCATCACCAGCACGCCGACCAGGCATGCGAGCGTGATCGAATGCTTGAACACGAAGCGCAGGATCGAGCCTTCGTGGCCAAACCAGTTGGTGGCCGTCGAGGCGACGACGATCGATTGTGCATCGATCATCTTGCCCATGACGCCGCCCGAGGAATTGGCGGCGGCCATCAGGATGGGCGAGATGCCCAACTGTTCGGCGGTGATCTTCTGCAAGCCACCGAACAGGACGTTCGAGGCGGTGTCCGATCCGGTCAGCGCCACGCCCAACCATCCCAACAGGGTGCCGAAGAAGGGATAGAAGAAGCCCGCGTGGGCGAAGGCGAGGCCCAGGGTGGCGTCGATGCCGGAGTAGCGGGTGAGCGTGCCGATCGCCAGCATGGCGGCGATGGTGATCAGCGAGTAACGCAGCGCCCAGATCGTCTCGCCATACGCCTTGACCAGCCGTCCGGGCGAGAAGCCCATCACGACGGCCGATATGATGGCAGCGATCAGCATTCCCGAGCCCGTATAGGATAGATAGGTGAAGGAGAAGATCGCGCCCTCGGCCGCCGGTTTGGCCACCACCGGCGGTACCTTACTGATCAGGTTGTGCAGACCACCGACCGTGTAGTTAATTGTGAAGATCGGGTTCACTGCCGCCTTGAACCAGCCGGTACCCCACACCAGCACCACGGCGCAGACGATGATCCAGGGCATCAGGCCCTTCCACATCTCGGCCGTCGTTACTTTTTCGGTCGACATGGTCGTTGCGGGCATGGTGCCCACTGAATCGTCGCGGCCGCGCAACGCCGGCGACAGCCATAGCGTCTTGGGCCGCCAGATCTTGAGGAAGCCGATCAGACAGGCCATCGATACCAGCGAAGCGCCAATATCGACAATCCACGGATTGACGAAGTTGGAGATCAGGAACTGCGGCACGGCGAAAGAAACGCCGGTGACCAGTATGGCGGGCCAAATCTCCTTCATGCCCTTGAAGCCCGCAAAGGCCCAGATCAGCCAGAACGGCACGATCAGCGAAAAGAACGGAAGCTGGCGGCCGACCATGGCGCCAAGCAGGTAGGGATCGAGGCCGGTCACTTGGGCGAGGCCGGCGATCGGTGTACCGAGCGCGCCATACGCCACAGGCGCAGTGTTGGCGATTAGACTAAGACCGGCCGCGGCGAGCGGAGAGAAGCCTAGGCCCATCAGCATGGCGCCGGTGACGGCGACCGGCGTGCCGAAGCCCGAGGCGCCCTCGAAGAACGCGCCGAAGGAAAAGGCGATTAGCAGGAGCTGAAGGCGGCGGTCGGGCGTAACGCCGCCGATCGTGCGCTGCAGGAGCTCGAAAGTGCCTTTCTCAACGGCGAGGCGGTAGAGGAAGATGACATTGAGCACGATCCAGCCGATCGGGAAGAAGCCGGACACTAGGCCGAGGACGGAAGCGCGCAAGGCGAGCCCGGTCGGCATGGTGAAACCCCAGATGGCGATACAGATGGCGGCTATCAGTGCGATGACGGCGGCGATGTGCGCCTTCACCTTGCCTGACGCGATTAAGGTCAGCAGCACCACCACCGGCACGGCGGCGACGAGGGTAGACAACCACTCGTTGGCAAGCGGGTTGTAGACCTGGTTCCACATGATGGCGTCTCCCCCTATCTCTTATTGCCGTTGATTGGGCACGGTTCGGGCGGGAACGGCAACACAAATCCGCTTGTGGAAATGGCGCGCCCAGAGCGACCAAAAACAAAGGGCGGTTGGGCATTGTCACGTTATCGGCTCTAAATCACAGCGAAGCCCAGAGACCACGTCCGTCACACAATTGCGACGGTCGCAGCGTTCCATGTCTCCATCGCCTCTGCGCAGAAGCAGCGGAGCGTGGGACGCCACCTGAGTAGACGGTCTGGGCACCCCCATTCATGATCCTCTCGCAGGCGATCATCTTCATCCTCGGCTGGCCACTCGAATGGACGGAGATCATCATCATCTTCGTGCCGATCTTCCTGCCCATGCTGAAGCACTTCAACATCGACCCGATCCTGTGGGGCACCCTGGTGTTCGTGAACCTGCAGCGGCGTTCCTGTCGCCGCCGGTGGCGATGTCGGCGTTCTATCTCAAGGGCGTCTCGCCACCGCACGTCACGCTGAACCAGATCTTCGCCGGCATGATGCCCTACATGGTCATCGTCATCATCTGCATGGTGATCATGTATCTGTGGCCCGGCATGACGCTGTGGCTGCCGAACTACCTTTACGGTGCCTGAGCTTCACGCCGGCGGCGGCACGATCGTCCCCTTAGGTAGCGCCGCGCAATGGTCGTAGATCGCCGAGGGCCGCGTGAACCACACCTTGTCCTTCTGGGGATGATTGACGATGTGCTGCAGCGCCTCGCGCAACATGCGCAGGCGATAAGGCTGGCCCACGATCATGGTGTGAAGCGCGATGCCGCAGACCAGCGGCTGCTTGGCCGACTGGCGCAACAGCTCGTCGAACTGGCCGATGATGAAGTCGCGGAACTCCTCGGGGCTGTGGTGGCGCACCAGGATCTGCGGACTGTCGTTGATCTCGATCGGATAGGGCACGCTCATCAGCGGCCCCGACCGCGTCTTCATCCACAGCGGCTGGTCGTCGGCCGGCCAGTCCATCAGGAAGTCGAAGCCCGTCTCCTTCAACAGATCGGGCGTGTGATCGGTCGAGGCCATCCACGGCGCCATCCAGCCGCGCGGCCGCTTGCCCGAGGCTTTCTCGATGGCGTCGCGTACCTCTTCCAGGAAGCGCTTCTCGTCGGCCTCCCACATGTGGCCGTGGCGCTCGGCGTTGGTGCGGCCATGGCCGATGAACTCGTCGCCGCGCGCCTTCAGCGCCGCCACGATCTGCGGCGCATAGTCGAACACCGCGGTGTTGATGAGGTGCGCGGCCGGCAGGTTGAGCTCGTCGAACAGCTCGAGGCAGCGCCACACGCCCACCCGGTTGCCGTAGTCGCGCCAGGCGAAGGTGCGCGGATCGGGCGGCGTACCGGCGACAGTGAGCAGATGGCCGTCGCCGGCGCCAAAGGCGAAATGCTCGATGTTGAGGCCGAGATAGACCGCCAGCCGCTTGCCGCCCGGCCAGGAGTAATCCTTGCGTTCGGTGATGGCCGAATAGCCGTAGCGATTGTGATAGGGAAGACGCAACATTTCGGCTCCTCTCAGCGCTTCACGACCGCCACCTTGTTGTCGGTCTGCTCGACGTTCATTTGTCGGAAGATGGCGACGGCCTTCTCATGGAAGGCGCGCTCCTGCAGTCCGGCCTCGGCAGTAGGCCGACGCTCGTCGTCGAAATTGCCGTAGCGATCCTGCCCGCGCACCAGCATCGCCGTAACCCGCGTCGGGCTGATGCAGCGCGCCGATGTCGGGATGTAGCTGATGCCAAGGCCGATGCGCCGATGGCTGGAACGGTTGGGCCGCGAGTTGTGCACCAGATGCGTGTGATGCAGCGAGAACTGGCCCGACTTCACCGGCATGAAGGCCGTCCGGCTGCGTTCGAGATCGACCGCCAGGGTCTGGCCGCGCGACAGAAGATTCTCGGTGTCCTGCGCCTCGGCGTGCCGGAGCTGGCCGAGCTTGTGCGAGCCCGGCACCACTTCCATGCAGCCCGCCTCGACCGGCGCATCGGTCAGCGCCACCCAGGCCGTGACATGGCAGGCCGGCTCCAGCGCAAAGTAGGTCGCGTCCTGGTGCCAGCTCACATAGGCGCCCGAGCCGGCATCCTTGGGCCACACGGTGAGATGGAACAGGCGAATGTCAGGGCCGATCAGATCCTCAACGGCATCGAGCACCTCGGTCGAGTGCACGATCTCGTCGACCCAGGGGAAGAGAAGATGCGGCTTGAAATTATGGCCGCGCGTCATCTTCTGGCCCTCGGCGCGCTCGAAGGCTTCGAGCTTGTCCCTCCAGGCGTGCGCCTGCTCCGCCGAGAACGCGTCGACCGGACAGATGAAGCCGTCGCGCTCGTATCCAGCGATTTGCTCGGAGGTGAGTTTCTTGTATGTCCCTTGGGCCATCAGTGCGCCGTCCAGCCGCCGTCGACGAACAGCAGCGTTCCCGTGACGAACGAGGAGTCGTCGGAGGCGAGGAAAAGCGCCGCCTTGGCGACCTCCTCCGGCTTGCCGATGCGGCCCATCGGATGGCGCACTTTCCAGAACGCCTTCATCGCCTCGGGATCGGCATAGCGCTTGAGCGACTTGGCCGGCATCGGCGTGTCGATGACGCCCGGCATCAGGGCGTTGACGCGGATGCCTTGCGCGGCGTGATCGACGGCGATGGTCTTGGTGAAGGAGGCGATCGCGCCCTTGGAGGCGATGTAGGCCGCGTTCTTGCCCGGGCTCGACTGCGCGAGCTGCGAGCCCATGGTAACGATGGCGCCCGACCGGGCGGCGATCATCGGGGCAATGGCGTAGTGGATCCAGAGGTAGGTGCCCTTGACGTTGATGGCGAAGGTGCGGTCCCACGCCGCCTCCTCGATCGTGTCGACAGTACCGCCGGTCGAGGCGCCGGCTGCGGTCATCAGTACATCAATGCGGCCCCATTTTTCCATCACGCGCGCCACGCCTTCGCGTGCCTGATCGTCGCGGCTGACATCGGCGACGATGGTGATCGCCGTTCCACCTCTACCCTCGATATCGGCTGCGACCTGGCCGAGGCCGACTTCGTCCTGATCGACGAGGGCGAGCTTGGCACCCTCGGCGGCGAACAGGCGCGCCGAGGCGGCGCCGATGCCGGAAGCGGCGCCGGTCACGATGGCGACCTGATCCTTGAGTTTCATGGCGGCGAGCTTAGCGCGTCTGGAGCGCGGCACTCCAGTGCCGCACTCCTATGATATCAATGCTGCGGCGACACCCGGAACTGGTAGGGCTCCTCGAGCATCTTGGCCTCGTCGGCCGTCAGCGCGACCTCGGTTGCCTGCGCTGCTGAGGTGAGCTGATCAAGGCTGGTGGCGCCGATGATGGGGGCGCCCATGTAGGGCTTGCTCAGCATCCAGGCGAGTGCCGCCTGAGCCGGCGAGACGTTCTTGCCCATGGCGACCTTCTTCAGCCGCTCGGCGATCTCCCAGTCGCAATCGCGATAGGTGCCGGCCTGCACCTGCGCGTCGTTCTTTGCCCGCTCGGTGGCGCCGCCGCCCTCCTTGCTGCGGTTGGCGGCGAGGAAGCCGCGCGCCAGCGGCGAATACGGGATCAGGCCGACGCCCTGCTCGAGGCAGAGCCGGTTCATTTCGCGCTCCTCCTCGCGCTGGATCAGGTTGTAGAGGTTCTGCATGGCAATCGGCCGCGCATAGCCCTTCCAGTCGGCGATGGTGATCATCTGGGCGAACTTGTAGGCCGGCATCGTCGAGCCGCCGATGTAGCGCACCTTGCCCGAGCGCACGATCTGGTCGAGCGTGTACATGGTCTCTTCCATCGGTGTGTAGGGATCGAGGCGATGGAGCTGGTAGACGTCGATGTAGTCAGTCTGCAGGCGCTTCAACTGGATGTCGATCGAGGCCATGAGATGCTTGCGGCCGGTACCGACGTCGTTGGCTGTGTCGCTCATGCGGATGCCGACCTTGGTCGACAGCACGAAGTCCTCGCGCTTGGCCATCTTCATGAGCGTGGCGCCCATGATCTCCTCGGAGCGGCCGAGATTGTAGTTGTCGGCCGTATCGAAAAAGGTGATGCCGACATCGAGCGCGCGCTTGAAGTAGGCCGGCGCCTCGGCCTCGTCGAACTTGCCCCAGCCGCGGCGGCCCTTGGCACCCCACGAATTGCCGCCGAGACAGACGCGACTGACGATCAGGCCGGAGCGGCCGAGCGGTCCATATTTCATCGCAAAATCCCCCTTGCTGGGCCGAGCTTAGGCCCCCACCTTAGCGTTTATGAAAGTCCTGATCGAATATTGCGGCGCCTGAGGCTACAAGCCGCAAGCCCTCCGTGTGAGGGATAGCCTGCAGAAAAGGGGCGCGGCCGACATCGAGCTGCGTCCCGGCAATTCCGGCCAGTTCGACGTGACCGTCGACGGCACGCTCAAATACACCCGCGGCAAGACTGGACGCTTCCCGACCGACGACGAGATCGAGGATCTGCTCTAGCCGAGCACTTCCTTGTTCACGCAGTGCGCCGCATTGGGATGGCCGTCGAAGACGCTGAGAATATTCTCGATGGCGGTCACCGCCATGCGATCGCTCGCCTCCTTGGTGACGCCGGCCATGTGCGGACTGAAGATCACGTTCTCCAGGCTGAACAGCTTGTTGGTCGGATCGGGCGGCTCCTTGTCGAGCACGTCCAGCCCCGCGCCGCGCAGCTTGCCCGTGGTCAACGCCTTGTAGAGCGCGTCCTCGTTGACGATGCCGCCACGGGCGGTGTTTACCAGGAAGGCGTCGGGCTTCATCAGCGCCAGCGTCTCATTGTTGAACATGTTGATCGTCTCGGGCGCCTTGGGGCAATGCACCGAGACGAAATCGACCTTGGGCAGGATCGCCTTGAGGTCGCTCACCTTGGTGGCGGCGGCCTTCTTGATCTCGGCCTCGGAGATATTGGGGTCGATCACGAAGACGTCCATCTCGAAGGCAACGCTGCGCTTGACCGTGCGCGAGCCGATGCGGCCCATGCCGACCACCAGGATCGCCTTGCCCGCGAGATCGGCCGGCAGATCCGCCAGCCGCTGACCCCAGGTGTTGGTGCGCACCATATGATCCATTTTCTTCGTGAGGCGCGCCGACGCCAGCAGCATGTACATGGCGTGCTCGGCCACCGACACCGAGTTGGCGATGCCGGTGGTCATCAGCGGAATCTTGCGCTTGTTGAGCGCCGGCACTTCGACCGCGTCGAAGCCGACGCCGAGGCGGGCCACCACCATCATGCCGGGCGCGGCATCGAGCTCGGCCTGGCGGAACGCCGTACCGCCCAGGGTCACGGCATTGGCGTCCTTGAGCTTGGGATGCAGCGAGGCGACCGAATCGTTGGTCAGGATCTCGAAGTCGACATCGTCGCGCTTCTTCAAGGCGTCGATGCCGGCCTGCGGCATGCGGCCGACGATCAGCACTTTCTTGCGGTTCTTGCCCGTATTCATCGTTTCCCCTGCGGTCTATTGCCAGCGATCGGCAGCGATCCTAAGGCCGCCAAAGTGGCAGCGCTAGGGGAGGTAGCTGAGCGGCAGCCGCGTGGTGGACTTGATCTCCTCCATGGCAAACATGGAGGTGACGTCCGACAGCTCGACCTTGGCGATCAGGCGCTTGTAGAAGGCGTCATAGGCGTCGATGTCGGGCAGCACGAGGCGGATCAGGTAGTCGATCTCGCCACTCATGCGGTAGCAGTCCATGACCTCGGGAAACGATGCCACAGCCTTGGCGAAGCGGCCGAGCCACTGAGCGGTGTGCTGGGCAGTGCGGACGGCCACGAACACCGTCACGCCGGCGTTGAGCGCCCGCCGATCGAGCAGCGCCACCCGGGAACGGATGACGCCGTCCTCCTGCAGGCGGTTGATGCGCCGCCAGCACGGCGTGGTCGACAGTCCAACCCGCCGCGCGATCTCGGCCAGCGGCATGTCGCAATTGTCCTGCAGGCAATCCAGAATCTTCTTGTCGAAGGAATCGAGCGACATTTTTGCGGCCATTGTCGATCCTTTGGAATGGATTTCTCAATTCTGCGGCAGGCCGCGCAAAGGTAGCAAGCCGTTTCCCGCGCCGGCCGGTAGAATCGGCTGCATGATCCGCCGCTTCACCGATCACCCCGCCACGGTCAACGAGACCTACCTGCAGCACATGGCCATGGCCTTCGGCTTCGGCGGCCGCATGCTGCTGGGCAGCCTCGCCTGCTTCGTGCATGGTGTCTTTCCATGGATTTGCCTGACCCGCGGCAGCGACACGGTGCACGGCCTGCATCAGCGGATGGTGACGCATCGCACAGTGCGACCCGCCTCGCCGCCGCCATCGGCCGTGGTGGCGGGCGACTTAAACAACTCCTTCTCGCCTTTGGGCTGATCGCGGCCGCCTCCTCGGCGGCGGCGCAGGAGCGAGCGATGATGCCGGTCACGGTCGACGGCGAGCAGGTCAAGCTCGCGACCATCACCTACAAGCCGGCCGGCAACGGCCCCTTTCCGGTCCTGATCTTCCATCACGGCTCGACGGGCCGCGGCACCGATCCCGCGTTGTTCGCGCGACCCTACGATCCCAAGGCGCTGGCCGAATGGTTCACGGCGCGCGGCTGGGCCGTCGTGCTGCCATCGCGACGCGGCCGTGGCGGTTCGGAGGGACGCTACGACGAAGGCTTCGCGCGTGATCGCTCGCAGGGTTACAGCTGCGAGGAGAACCTGTCGCTGCCCGGCGCTGACCGCGCGCTGCGCGACATCGACGCCGTCACGCCTGCGATCCTCGCTTTGCCGTTCGTCGACCGCATGCGCTTCGTGGTCGGCGGCCAATCGCGCGGCGGCATCCTCACCATCGCCTGGACTGGCCTGCATCCCACCGAGCCGAAAGCCGCGATCAATTTCGTCGGCGGCTGGGTCGGCACCGGATGCCCGACCGCCGTCTCGATCAACCAGAACCTGCTGAAGCGCGGCGCGGCCTATCCGCAGCCGTCGATCTGGCTCTATGGCGAGGGAGATCCCTTTTATCCGCTGTGGCACACGCGGGCGAACTTCGCGGCCTTCCAGGCGGCCGGCGGCAAAGGGGCGTTTCACGAGTATCAGCCGCCACAAGGGTTGAACGGCCACCAGATTTCGTCGGCGCCGCAGCTATGGAGCGCGACCCTTGAAGCCTACCTCGCAGAGCGCGGCCTGCCAGCCAAGGCGAATTAATCGCTTGCAACCACTACGGCACGTCCCACGTTCAATAGAACAGTGAACGCGAGGGAGCGAACGCCATGGAATCACCACTTCGCATCAGCTTTCAGGGTGGCGACACCAGCGACGCACTCCGCCAGACGATCGTTGAGCACGTCGGCGCCCTCGAGCAGCTGCATGGCCGGCTAACGGCCTGCCACGTCACGATCAAGGTGCCCGACAAGCACCACCGTAGTGGCGGCCACTACAGCGCCCACATCCGCATGACGTTGCCGGGCAATATCGACATCAACGTCGATCACGCGCCACAGGCCGACGACCGGTTTTCCGATCCGCAATTCGCCGTCAGCGACGCCTTCCGCCGCGCCAAGCGCTTGATCAAGGATCACGTTCACAAGCAGCGCGGCGATGTGAAGAAACTGCACGACCGCACCGAACGGACGCTCGACCGGCCGGATTAGCGCCGTTTCACGCCCTTTTCGTCGAGCCGCTCGCGCAGAAGACCGATCCGGTCGCCGCCCCAGAACAGCTCGCCATCGAACACCAGGCTCGGTACGCCGAACACGCCCGCCGCTTCGGCCTCGCCGCGCAACCGGTCATGCTCAGCGCCTCCGTCATCCGCCAGGAACGCAGCAAACCCTGCAGGCGCTCCTGCCTCGACCAACGTCGCGGCCACCGCCTCGACATTCTCCGGGTCGAGCTCGCGGCGCCAGAAGCGCTCAAACGCGAGGTCGTTGTAGCGGCGGAAGACGCCATGCTTCTGGGCGTACAGCATCCCGGTCTGGATCGGCCGGGCATAAAAGATCTTCTTGGGACCCATCAGTGTCAGGCCCTGCTTGTTGGCGAAGCGGCGGGCGTCCATGTAGGCGTAGCGCACGCGCCGCCAGTGATGTGCATCACGCTCGGCCACCGAGCCCTGGAACGAGGCGATGTCGAGCGTGTAAGGCCGCCACTCCAGCGCGATCTCGTAGTCGACTTCCAACGCGTAAGCCCACGCCCTGGCGACGAAGGCGTAGGGACTGACATAGTCGCTCCAGAGAACGACTTCAGCGTTCAACGCGCATCCTTGCGCAGCTTCGTTTCGACGACCCTCGACCACAGCGTGGCGCCGAGCGTGATGATGTCGTCGTTGAAGTCGTAGCTCGGGTTGTGGACCTCGCAGCCGCCCTCGCCGCCACCGTTGCCGATATTGATGAAGGCGCCCGGCACCTTCTCCAGCATGTAGGAGAAATCCTCCGAGGCCATGACGTAGGGTCCCTCGCGATTCATGTTCTCGGGCCCGACGATCTCGGCCGCGACGTCGGCGATGAACTTCACCGCGTCCTTGTTGTTGACCAGCGGCGGGAAGGCGATGCGCACGTCGGCGTGGGCGCTGCCGCCCAGGGTCTTGGCGATGCCGGTCGAGATCGTTTCGATGCGCTCCTTGATCAGCGCCATGGTCTCCTTGCGGAAGGCGCGGATGGTGCCGCGCAGCACGGCCTCCTGCGGAATCACATTGTAGGCGTCGCCGGCATGCATTTGCGTGACCGAGATCACCGCCGAATCGAGGGCAGCGACGTTGCGCGACACCACGCTCTGCAGGGCGGAGATGATCTGCGTGGCGATGATCACCGGATCGATGCCGCTCTCCGGCCGCGCGCCGTGCGCGCCCTTGCCAGTGATCTTGATGTCGAACAAGCCGCCGCCCGCCATCTGCGGGCCGGAGCGGATGGCGAACTTGCCGACATCGAGCTTGGGGCGATTGTGCATGCCGAAGATCTGCTCGCAGGGGAACTTCTCGAACAGCCCGTCCTTGACCATCGCCTCGGCGCCGCCGCGGCCTTCCTCGGCCGGCTGGAAGATCAGGTGCACCGTGCCGTCGAAGTTGCGCGTCGCCGACAGATACTTGGCGGCGCCCAGCAGCATGGTGGTGTGGCCGTCATGGCCGCAGGCATGCATGCGGCCCTTGTGCTGGCTGCGATGGTCGAAGGTGTTGAGTTCGTCCATCGGCAACGCGTCCATGTCGGCCCTGAGCCCGATCGCACGGGGATTGTTGCCGACCCGGATGGTGCCGACGACGCCGGTCTTGCCGATACCCGTCGTCACCTCGCAGCCGAACTCCTTCAGCTTTTGCGCCACGATGGTGCTGGTGCGCTCCTCCTCGAAACCGAGTTCGGGATGGGCATGGATGTCGCGCCGGATGGCGGTGAGCTCGGAGGCGAAGGCGGCGATCTTGGGTTCGATATTCATGAATCAGGACTCCAACAGGAAGGACGTCAGTACACGACAAAATTCGCCACCATGCACGTGCGGATAGAAGTGGCCACCGTCGGGCAGGACGTAGGACCGGGCGTCCGGGATCAAGCGCACCAGTTCTTCGGTGAAATAGAGCGGCGTCACCATATCGTCGCGGGCGCAGATCGCCAGGGTTCGTGCCTTCACCCGCTGCAATTGGTCGCGTCGGTCGTGCGCCACGATGGCGGCAATGCGTGACAGCATGATCTCGGGCTGCGGGATGGTCTCCTTGGCTTTCGCCTCTGCCGCCGCGAGATCGGCATCGTGGTCGCGCACCCACCACGGTGAATTGAGCGCCAGCGCACTCGACTTCTGGTAAGCCGCCGGCCCGAGCTTGCGCAGAATCAACGCGCGGACCTCAAACGAGCGGCGGAAAAAGGCATCGGTCCTGGCCCAGGTCGCGCTCAGCACCAGCCGGTCGATCCGACCGGCATGCTCGATCGCCAGCACCTGGCCCATGGCTCCGCCGGTCGAGTGGCCGCACCAATGGACCTTGTCGAGACCCAACCCGTCGATCAGCTGCAGGGCATCGTCGGCCATCTGTTCGATGCTGTAGGTGATCTTCGACAAGGTGCTACGCGCCGTGCCGCGATGATCGTGCACGACCACCGTGAAACGCTTGGCGAGCTCGGCAACATTGGGGCTCCACCAACGGCCGTCGCCGCCGAGACCGGGCACCAGAAACAGCGGCGGGCCGTTGCCGTGCGTCTCGTAATGAAGTTCCGCGCCATCGCGCAATTTCAGATGTGGCATCCCCTCTCCCTATGGCCGTAAGCTCTTTGTCCCGAAACTGTCATGCAGGAAACCGCAGGATGCGTCAGTTGTCGATTGCCGCCATCGTGCTCGCCGTGCCCCTTGCAGCCTGTGTCGAGCAGGCGACGACCGCCTGGACCCCGATTCCGCGCCCCGCCCCCGACGACCCGATGGCCCAGGGCATCGCCTATATCTGCGACGGCCGCAAGGAAGTGTCGGTGGTCTATGCCAAGAACCGCGCCTCGGTGACGTTCGACGGCAAGACCTGGCGCATGGAATACCAGCCGACCGAGCAGGGTTTCCGCTACAGCGACGCGGCCAACGAATGGGCGGGTCGCGACGATCTCGCCTCCTTGCGCGAGAACGCCGCCAACGCGCGGCCGATGGCCTACAATTGCCGGCCGACCAAGCGCACGAGCTGAGGCGCTATTTGAGCAAGAACCTGATGCCGTAGGCGACCAGCGCGGTCGTGCCCACGCCTGCGGCCCACAAGGCGACGAACCACAGGAGCTGCCGGGGTGCGGGCATCAGTGATAGCCCTCGTGACCGGTCTTGCCGCGGAACACCCAGTAGGAATAGCCGGTGTAAGCAAGGATGATCGGCACCATGATCAACGCGCCCGGCAGCATGAATTTCAGGCTGGCCGAAGGCGCTGCGGCATCCCAGATCGTCACGACGGGCGGCACGATGTAGGGGAACATGCTGATGCCGAGGCCGATGAGGCCAAGGGCGAACAGCACGAGTGCCACCAGGAACGGCGTGTAGTGGTGTCTGCGCTTGACGCCGAGGAAGAAGATCACCGAGGCGATGGCGACGAACAGCGGCACCTGCGTGGTGAACAGGACCTGCGGCCAGGCGAACCAGCGCTGCCAGTAGGCATCCTTGAGGAACGGCGTGTAGGCGCTCACCGCCGCCATCGCCACGATCGTGGCGATACCGAGCCTGAGCGCCAGTCGGTAGCAGCGTTCCTGGAGCGGCCCCTCGCTCTTCATGATCAACCAGCAGGAACCCAGCAGCGCGTAGCCACACACCAGGCTCACCCCGACCAGCAGGCTGAACGGCGTCAGCCAGTCGAACCAGCCGCCGGCATAGCCGCGATTTTGGATCACGATGCCCTGCAGCAGGGCGCCCAGCGTGATTCCCTGCGCAAGGGCTGCCACGACCGAGCCGAGATTGAACGCCGTGTCCCACCAGGCGCGATGGCCGGGATCGCGCCAGCGGAACTCGAAAGCGACGCCGCGGAAGATCAGCGCCAGCAGCATGGCGATGATCGGCGCATAGAGCGCGGAAAGGATCATGCCGTAGGCCATCGGAAAGGCCGCCAACAACCCGCCGCCACCCAGCACCAGCCAGGTCTCATTGCCATCCCACACCGGCGCGATGGTGTTCATGGCGGTGTCGCGCTCGCGCCCGGCTGGAAAGATCGAGAACAGGATGCCGATGCCGAGATCGAAGCCGTCCATCACGACATAGGCAAAGATCGCGAAGGAAATGATGAAGGCCCAGATGGTGGGCAGATCGAACGCGAGCATGGTCAGCCCTCCCCGCCAACGGACGTCGACTGGGGCCCGACCGCCGGCCCCGGCACGATCCCCGCCGCCCGCATCGGCATGTCGGCCTCCGGTCCGGTCTCGCCGCGATGCGGCGGGTGGCTCATCAGCCGCAGAATGTAGAGAACGCCCGCCCCGAACACGATGAAATAGACCACGATGAAAGCCGCCAGCGAGATCGAGACCGCCGGTGTGCCGAGTGGCGAGACTGAATCGGCAGTGCGCAGCAGTCCGTGGACGGTATAGGGCTGGCGACCGACTTCCGTCGTCACCCAGCCCGCGATCACCGCCACGAAGCCCATCGGTCCCATGGCCAGCGCGAAGCGGTACAGCAGCGGCCACTCGTAGAGCCGGCGTTTGACGCGCGCGAGCAGGCTGAACGCGGCCAGCGCCAGCATGAGCATGCCCAGCCCGACCATGACGCGGAACGCCCAGAATACGATCGGCACCGGCGGCCAGTCCTTGCGGTCGACCGTATCGAGACCTTTCATCGGCGCATCGAACGAATGCTTGAGAATGAGCGAGGAGAGCTTGGGCACCGAGATCTCGTAGAGAACCTTGGCCTCCTTGCGGTCGGGCCAGCCGAACAGCACCAGCGGCGCGCCGTCGGGGTAGCTCTGGAAGTGCCCCTCCATGGCCATGACCTTGACCGGCTGGTGCTCGAGCGTGTTCAGCCCGTGCTGATCGCCCGCCAGGATCTGCAGCGGCGCCACCACGGTGATCATGCCCATCGCCATCGAGAACATCACCCGCGCGCCCTCGTTCGCACGCTCACGCAGCAGATGCCAAGCCCCGACCCCGCCCACCACCAGCGCGGTGGTGAGGTAAGCAGCGAACACGGTGTGGACCAGGCGATAGGGGAAGGACGGATTGAAGATGATGGCGAGCCAGTCGACGGGCACGAACTGGCCGGCGGCGTTCATCGTGTGACCCTGGGGCGTCTGCATCCAGCTATTGCCCGACAGGATCCAGAAGGCGGAGATGAAGGTGCCGACCGCGACGGCGAGCGTCGCCGTGAAATGCAGGGTCTGGCCCACCCGGTTCATGCCGAACAGCATGACGCCCAGGAAGCCCGCCTCGAGGAAGAAGGCGGTCAGCACCTCGTAGGCCATCAAGGGCCCGATCACCGGGCCCGCCTTGTCGGAGAACACCGCCCAGTTGGTGCCGAACTGGTAGGCCATGACGATGCCTGAGACCACGCCCATGCCGAAAGCGAGTGCAAAGATCTTCAGCCAGTATTTATAGAGGTCGAGATAGACGACGCGGCCGGTCCTGAGCCACAGCGCCTCGAGGACAGCCAGGTAGCTCGCCAACCCGATCGAGAAGGACGGAAAGATGAAATGGAAGGAGACGGTGAAGGCGAACTGAATGCGCGCCAGCAGGGTTGCGTCGAAGGCTTCGAACATGGCGTTCACCTCGAGCAAGGTTACGGCGACACAACGCTAGCCGAACGCGTCGAACACCTCGGCGATGACGGCGCGGCCAAGACCGGCGCGCAGACAGGTCTCCAACAGTACGCGCGCCTTCAGGGGATGCAACCGGCCGCCCCAGATCAAGCCCGCCTTGCGTAGCGCAATCTCCGAACTCGGGCCACCGTAAGTCTGTCGCAGCATCGGCCCGCCGCCGGCGCGCGGCGACATCACGGTCGGCAGAGCGCCGGCAAGCCGGATGATGAGATCGGCCGCCCGCTCCGGCACATGACCGCCGCCCAAGGCGCCCAGCACCACGCCGCGATAGCCGAGATGGTCGGGTGCCGCGAGCAGCGCCTCGCCCAGATGGCCGGACTCGTCGAGCGCCATCCAGAGTAACGCCACCGGCGAGGCCTTGCCGCCGATCGCGCCCAGGCGCTTGCGCGCACTAATCATCGCATCGCGTACCGGCAGGGCGAGCGGCACGACCCGGTCCTCGACCAGGGCGGCGAGCGGCCCGGTTTGCGTCGAGGCAAAGGCGTTGAGCCTGGTGGGGTGGACTTTCAGCACGTCGGCCGCGGCATAGACTTCGTCCAGCATTACCGCCACCACGCCCCAGGCGCTGGCATGCGCGCGCACCCAGGGATCGCAGGCCACGCGGACGGCGGCTAAAAGATTGCCCGGCCCGTCGGGCGAGGTCAGCGCCGGATTGCGCATCGCTGCCGTCACGATCACCGGAATGTCGAGATCGAGCAGCAGGTCGAGCAGGAAGGCCGTCTCCTCCAACGTGTCGGTGCCCTGAGTCACCACCACGCCGTCGGCCTTGAGCGACTTGATCTCCGTGGCAAGCGCATGGATCTGATCGAAACCGAGCGAATGGCTGCCGACCTTCGACACCGTTTCGGCCTGGATGTCGGCGAGCTTGGCGAGTGCCGGCACGGCAGCGACCAGATCGTCGGCCCCCAGCCCCATCTGCATGGCGCCCGTTGCGTCGGGGCGCGTGGCGATGGTGCCGCCCAGCGCCAGGATGTGGATGCGTGGTTTGCTCATTGCAGCAACTTCAGTGACTTGAAGAAACGTTCGGCCTCCGGCCCGCGCACCGCGGCGGCGGGGCCAAGAAAGGCCAGCGATACGAAGCGTCGGCCCTTCAACAGCACGAGCTGGCGCACGGCATAGCCGCCCTTGGCCGGCCCGATCGACTCGGCACCCGGCGCCCCTCGGATCTCGCGCCAGTCGATTTGGCTCCACTTGCCGCCGTCCAGCCGCAGCGCGCGGTCGGCCAGGGCCGTCTGCAGGATGGTGCGCGGCTGGGCCACGACGACATCGGGCGGATAAAGCGCCGACTGCGCCACAAAGGACATCCCGCCCGAGTCGATGCTGTAGGAATGAAGCGTGAAGGCCGTGCCGCGAGCCGACTGGTCGTTCACGACCCGGTGGTCGGGCACGCCAGGCATCTGGACGGTGAAGACATTGTCCTCGACCTGCACGGCGTACCAGGTTGCCGGCACTTTCAGCTGGGCCTGCGCGCCATCGGCAACAGCCAACAGCGGCAGGGCGAGGAATCCTCGACGCCGAAGGCTCATTCGGCGGCTTGCCGCTTGCCGAATCTTTCCCGCGCCTGCTCGGCAGTGTAGTAGCCGCGCGCGATGTCGCGGGCGATCGCCTCGGGCTTGCGCTTGGCGGGATCGCCGAAGCCGCCGCCGCCCGGCGTGGAAACCCGCACCACGTCGCCGACGCCGATCTCGATGTCCTGGTCCTTGGAAAGATGCGGCGGGTGGTAGTCCTTGCCGCGCTGGTTCACGACCACGGTGTTGACGCCGCCCGCCGCGCCGCCCCGCGCGCCCTGCGGACCAGTGCGGCCGTGATCCATCACCATCGAGACGCGCGCCTCGCCGCGCCTGAGCTTGATGGCGTAATTGATGCCGAAGCCGCCGCGGAATTCGCCGGCGCCACCCGACCCTTCGCGCAGCGAGAACTCCTCGAACAGGATGGGATAGAACTGCTCCAGCACCTCGACCGGCGGCATCTTGGAAATGCCGATGGTCGAGCAGCCGTTGGTCAACCCGTCGCCGCCCTGGAAGCCGCCGTAACCGCCGCCGGTGAAGAGATACATGATGTAGCTGCGCTTGCGCTCGGGATCGTAGCCGCCGACGCCGAGATTGCCCGAGGTGCCGGCGGGTGCGGCGAACAGCAGGTCGGGGATGGCGTGTGTGAGTGCGGCAAACACCGCCTCGGCGATGCGCTGGCTCACTTCGGCCGCGCAACCCGACACCGGGCGCGGATAGTGGGCGTAGAGGAACGTGCCCTCGGGCTCGACGATCTTGAGCGGCGCGAAGGTGCCGGCATTGATCGGCACTTCGGGGAAGATGTGCTTGATGGCGAGGTATATCGCCGACTTGGTGGTGGCGATGACGCTGTTCATCGGCCCGCGGCAGGGTGGACTCGAGCCCGTCATGTCGAACAGCAGTTCGTCGCCCTTCTTGGTGATCTTCATCCGGATGGTGAGCGGCTCGTCGACCACGCCGTCGCTGTCGACCTGCGACGTGCCCTGGTAGATGCCGTCGGGAATGGCCGCGATCTTGGCGCGCATCTGGCGCTCGGCGCGGTGACGCATCTCGGCAATGGCCGCCTTCACGACGTCGGCGCCGTAGCGGTCGATCAGCGCGGTCAGCCGCACCTCGCCGGTGGTGAGCGCCGCGCCCTGCGCCTTGATGTCGCCGATGCGCTGGTCGGCGATGCGCATGTTGCTCATCAGGATCGCCAGGATCTCCTGGTCCATCACGCCCTTTTTCCAGAATTTTATCGGCGGCAGGCGCAAGCCCTCCTGCTCGACTTCGGTGGCACTCGCTGAAAAACCGCCGGGCACCATGCCGCCGACATCGGGCCAGTGACCGGTATTGGCCAGCCAGGCGAACAGCTCGCCCTTATAGAAGAACGGTTTTACGAACCGCACGTCCATCAAATGCGTGCCGCCCAAATAAGGATCGTTGACGATGAAGACGTCGCCCGGATCGACCTTGCCGGCATAGTGGCTTTTCACCCGATCGATCACCGCGCGGCTCGAGAATTGCATGGTGCCGACAAACACCGGCAGGCCGAGTTCGCCCTGGGCGATCAGCGAGCCGTCGACGGCGTCGTAGATTCCATCGGAGCGGTCCATGCCTTCGGAAATCACCGGCGAAAACGCCGCGCGCACGAAGGCGAGGTCCATTTCATTACAGACCTGGATCAGGCCGTTCTGGATGACAGTCAGCGTGACGGGATCGAGATTGGACATGGCAGCAATGACTAGCACAGCGCCTGACCTCCTGCGCTATAATCGAATTTCAATTCCCCCTCTTTTTCGGACGGACCGACCATGAACGCGCGCCTCGACGTGGATGATCTCAATTTGATGAAATTCGGCATCGGCCAGCCCGTGCCGCGCCAGGAAGACCCGACCCTGCTGCGCGGCGAGGGCCGCTACAGCGACGATGTCAGCCTGGCCAACCAGGCCCATGCGGCCATGGTGCGCAGCCAGGTGGCGCACGGTGTCCTCAAGGGCATCGACACCACCGCAGCAAAGAAAATGCCGGGCGTGCGGGGCGTGTGGACCGGCACGGACCTCAACGCCGCAGGCTACGGCACGCTCAAGACCTTGATCCCGGTGCCCAACCGCGACGGCTCGCCGATGAAGACGCCGGTGCGCCATTCGCTGGCCACCGACAAGGTGCGCTTTGTCGGCGATCCCGTGGCTTTCGTGGTCGCCGAGACCCTGGCCCAGGCCAAGGACGCGGCCGAAGCGGTTGAACTCGATATCGAGTCCTTGCCGGCGGTGACCGATGCGCGCGAAGGCGCCAAGCCAGGCGCCCCGATGGTGTTCGACGACGTGCCCGGTAACATCTGCCTCGACTACCAATACGGTGACGGCGCCAAGGTCGCGGAGGCCTTCGCCAAGGCGACCCACGTCACCCGCCTGCGGCTGGTCAGCAACCGCATCGTCGTCTGCGCCATGGAACCGCGGTCGGCGACCGCCCACTACGAAGCCGCCAACGACCACTACACGTTTTACGTCGGCTGCCAGGGCGTGTTCGGGCTGAAGCACCAGATGGCCGGCCTCCTGGGCATCAAGCCGGCACAGATGCGCGTGCTGACCGGCAATGTCGGCGGCTCGTTCGGCATGAAGGGCTCGCCCTATCCCGAATATGCCGGCCTGTTCCATGCCTCCAAGCTGCTCGGCCGTCCGGTGAAATGGACCGACGACCGCAGCGGCAGCTTTCTCTCAGACCAGCATGGCCGTGACCACGACTTCGACGCCGAGCTGGCGCTCGACAAGGACGGCAGCTTCCTCGCCGTGCGCCTGACCGGTTTCGCCAATGTCGGCGGCTACCTGGCCAACGTCGGCCCGCTGATGGGCTCGATGGGCGTCACCCGCAACCTCGCCGCCATCTACCGCACACCGCTGATCGAGGTCGCGACCAAGGTGGTGTTCACCCACACCTCGCCAGTCGGCGCCTATCGCGGCGCCGGCAGACCCGAGGCCAACTACTTCATGGAGCGGCTGATCGACACGGCGGCGCGCGAGATGGGTATCGACCAGGTCGAGATGCGGCGGCTCAATCACATCCGCCCCGAGGAGATGCCCTACAAGACTGCGTCGGGCACGACCTACGACAGCGGCGAATTCACCACCTTGCTCGACAAGGCGCTGAAGCTCGCCGATGTCGCGGGTTTCGCCCAGCGCAAGGCCGAGAGCAAGGCACGCGGCAAGCTGCGCGGGATGGGCATCGGCGACTATCTTGAAGTGACCGCACCGCCGCAAATGGAAATGGGCGGGCTGCGCTTTGAGCCCAACGGCGACGTCACCATCATCACCGGCACGCTCGACTATGGCCAAGGCCATTGGTCGGCCTTCGCCCAGGTCCTGACCCAGAAGCTCGGCATCCCGTTCCACCGCATCAAGATGATCCAGGGCGACAGCGATCTGCTGATCGCCGGCGGCGGCACCGGCGGCTCCAAGTCGATCATGGCGAGCGGCGCGGCCATCGTCGAAGCTTCCGACAAGGTGATCGACAAGGGCAAGCAGATCGCGGGCGTGGCGCTCGAGGCCTCGGCCGCCGACATAGAATTCAGGGCCGGACGTTTCACCATCGTCGGCACCGATCGCGGCATCGGCATCATGGAGCTGGCCGAGAGGCTGCACGGCGGCATGAAGCTGCCGGAGGGCGTGCCGACCACGCTCGATGTCAGCCACGTCCACCAGGCGGCGCCTTCGGCTTTCCCCAACGGCGCGCATGTCGCGGAGGTCGAAATTGATCCCGACACCGGCGTCGTCGAGGTGGTGAAGTACACCATGCTGAACGACTTCGGCACAGTCATCAATCCGCTGCTGGTCACCGGCCAGAGCCATGGCGGCGTCATGCAGGGCATCGGCCAGGCGCTGTTCGAGCATGTCGTCTACAACGACGACGGCCAGCTCATCACCGGCAGCTTCACCGACTACGCCCTGCCGCGCGCGACCGATGCGCCGCCGTTCGAAATAGGCTTCCATTCCGTGCCGGCCACCACCAATCCGCTCGGCGCCAAGGGCTGCGGCGAGGCGGGCTGCGCAGGCTCGATGCCGTCGGTCATGAACGCCGTCGTCGATGCACTGGGCGGCAAGCACATCAACATGCCGGCCACACCCGAGCGGATTTGGGAGGCGTTGAACGCCTAGCAATATTGATGCGTAGGGGGAGTGGCGGGATTCGGGACGAATCGCCTAAACCCCTTATGCAATCAGCATCCAAGGCGTCCCACGCCAGTGGGACGCCGCGACCGTCCCGACGGGTCGGGACGGTTTGGACGTTCTGGAACGCTAGGCCGGCGTGAACATCGGCAGCGGTGGGCCGCCGCCCTCGGTCGGCTTGAAGACGACCTTCACGGCCTGCTCGCACTTCAGCTTGTCGAAGTCGCAGTCGACGATGTTGGTCACCATGCGCGGCCCCTCGGCCAAGGTGACGTAGGCCATGGCGTAGGGCACCGGGGCGCGGCGCATGACCGAGTAGGAATAGATCGTGCCCTTGCCCGACGCCTCGATCCATTCGGTCTTGTCGGAAAAGCAGAACGGACAGATCGTGCGCGGATAGTGATGGAGCTGGTTGCAGCTCGTGCATTTGCGCACCAGCAGCTTGCCCTTGGCGGCGGCATCCCAATAGGCCTGGGTCTCTGCGCTCACGGCCGGGGCCGGCAATTTTCTCTCGGCCATGGTCTACTCCCTCTCCAGAATGACGGTCGAACTGCCGTGGCGCAGGCCGAGCGAGCCGCCCGTGCCGTGCGCCAAGGCGAGATTGCAGTTCTTCACCTGCACCTTGGGATGCGCCTCGCCGCGCAGCTGGCGCACGGCTTCCAACACCTTGGTGAGGCCGCCGCGGTTGCCGGGATGGTTGCTGCACAGACCGCCGCCGTCGGTGTTGAAGGGCAGCTTGCCGGTGCCCGCGATCAGATTGCCGTCCTGCACCAGACGTCCGCCCTTGCCCTTTTCGGCGAAGCCGAGATCCTCGAGCTGGATCAGCACGGTGATGGTGAAGCTGTCGTAGATCGACACGTACTTGATGTCGGAAGGCTTCACGCCCGCCTCCGCGAAGGAAGCGGCGCCGGTGAAGCGCGCGCCCGAGTAGGTAAGGTCGACCTTGCCGCCCATCTGCGTCTTGATGAACTCCGAGGCGCCGATCACCTTGATCTTCGGGCGCTTCAGTTTGGCCGCGATCTCGGGCGCCACGACCACGATGGCGCCGCCGCCGTCGGTGATGACGCAGCAGTCGAGGCGGTGCAGCGGATCGGAGATCATCGGCGAATTGAGCACGTCCTCCACCGTCACGACGTCGCGCAGCATCGCATGCGGATTGTATTGCGCGTGATGCGATGCGGCGACCTTGATCCAGGCCAGTTGCTCGCTGGTGGTGCCGTAGTCGTGCATGTGGCGCATGGCACACATGCCGTAGGCGTTGTGGGTGGTAGCGCCATAGGCCGCCTCGAAATCGGCTTCGGCGCCCGCGGCGCGCGGCGGCATCGCGCTGGTGCGCGGCTTGCCAGCCAGCGTGATCAGCGCGATCGAGCATTTGCCGGCCGCGATCGCCTCCGCGGCATGGCCGAGATGGATCAGGTAGGAACAGCCGCCGGTTTCGGTGGAATCGATGTGGCGCACCTTGAGGCCGAGGTAATCGACCATCGGCCAGGCGCCGCCGGGGGCGTCGCCAGCGCAGAAATAGCCGTCGATATCGGCTCTGGTCAGCCCGGCGTCTTCAATCGCACCCTTGGCGACCTCGGCATGGAGCTGTGCTGTGGATTTATCGGGTGCATGCCGGGTCGGATGCTCGTAGATCCCGGCGATATAGGCCTTGCCCTTGATACTCAAATTTTCGCTCCGCTGGCGTTTCGTCCCGCCGTTTTTCTGGCCTTTCGGCGCAGCCTTGGCAAGCGTCGAAATATTCCGTCAGGCGAGAGGGTGAACCTCGACCTCACGTTCGTGTCCCGGGCGCGGTGCGGCATGTAACGCTGCTCCGGAGAACCGGGATCCCACGAACGTGGCGCGGTCCCGGATATCGCGTTCGCTCATCTGGGCTACAGGCTGGATCGGCCGCTTTCGACGGCGATGACGAGGAGTAAGCCGTCATTGCGAGCGCAAGCGAAGCAATCCATGAGGCAACAAGAAAACAAGAGTGGATTGCTTCGCTTCGCTTCGCTCGCAATGACGATAAGAACATGACTCCGCCTTCTCGCGGCGCGAGGCGCCCGAGTTGTGCAAATCCTTCGCCTCGAAAAAACAGAGGGCGCAGGGAAAGCCGGGTGCCCGTTGCACCCGNNGCAGCGGATCGGAGATCATCGGCGAGTTCACCACCTCCTCGACCGTGACGACGTCGCGCAGCAGCGCGTGCGGATTGTGCTGCGCGTGGTGCGAGGCCGCGACCTTGATCCAGGCGAGCTGCTCGGAGGTCGTGCCGAACTCGTGCATGTGGCGCATGGCGCACATGGCGTACATGTTCACTACCGTCGGGCCGTAGGGGAACTCGAACGGATCATCGGGCGTCGGCGTGCCGCCCCTTGTGCGTGGCACAGTACCGGTCGCCATGCCGTCGGCGCGCGGTCGGCCGGCGAGCGTGATCAGCGCCACCTTGCACTTGCCCGCCGCGATCGCCTCGGCGGCGTGGCCGACATGGAGCACATAGGAGGCGCCGCCGATGTCGGTCGAATCGACATGCCGGGGTTTCAGCCCCATGTACTCGACCATCGACATCGGCCCCAGGCCGGGCGCGTCGCCGGCGCAGAAATAGCCGTCGACGTCGTCCTTGCTGAGACCGGCGTCCTCAAGCGCACCCTTGGCCACCTGGGCGTGGATCTGGGCCAGCGAGATGTCCTTGGCGAGCCGCGTCGGATGCTCGTAGATGCCGGCAATATAGGCTTTGCCCTTGATGCTCATCGTCGGCCGATCTCCTTCAATGTTGCGCCGCATCGTGGGCGATTCGCCGTTCACGGAAAAGCGACCTCTTTCGCCCTGAAGAACCGTGTTAAGCTCGGCAAAATACTGCAGGGGAGTGACACGATGATTTTGCGAATTCTGGGTTCAATCGCGGCGGCCTGCCTGTTGTTCGCGACGGGCGCGAATGCCCAAGGCAAGGTCGAGCTGCAATGGTTCGGCCAAGCCGCCTTCAAGCTCACCACGCTGGGCGGCAAGGTGATCATGATCGATCCCTGGATCACCGGGAACCCGAAGACCCCGCCGGAGCTGAAGGACCTCGACAAGCTCGGCAAGGTCGATGTGATTTTCGTCACGCACGGCCACGGCGACCATTTGGGTGACGCCGTCGAACTCGCCAAGAAGAACAACGCCCCGGTCTGGGGCCCTGCCGGAATGGACCAGCAGTTGCTGACGCTGGGCGTCCTACCGGCCAACCTGGCGCCGCGCTTTGGCAAGGGCGGAACGATCGAACCGTTCCCCGGAATCAAGATCACGGCCGTACACGCCGAGCACTCCTCGGAAATGATCCTGAAGGATGCCAGTGGCAAAGATGTAAGCTATCCCGCCGGCGAGCCGGTCGGCTTCATCTTTGAACTGGAGAATGGCTTCAAGATCTATCACATGGGCGACACGGCGCTGTTCGGCGATCTGAAGATGTACGGAGAGAAGTACAAGCCGGACCTCCTGCTGATCCCTATCGGCGGCCACTTCGTGATGGATCCCAAGGACGCAGCCATCGCCACCAAGATGATCAATCCCAAGATCGCGATGCCGATGCACTACGGCACGATCCCCCAGCTCAAAGGCACGCCGGCCGAATACAAAGCGGCCCTCGGTCAGACGTCGATCAAGATCCTCGACACGAAGCCTGGCGACAAGATGTCGTTCTAGGGCGCACACTCCAGGACAGCTTCCCATACCCACTTGGGGTGATCGTATCGGTCGATCACCTTTTTGTCGGTGCTGAGCGCGCGCCAGCCCGAGGCGAACAGGCGCTCTACCGCCGCACGATCGAAGAAACGCTTGGGCTCGCCATCGACGAGATAGTAGTTCTCGTCGATGGGCGGATGGCCCGACGCGCCGAAATTGTGATCGCTGGTCGGGTTGAGCCGGCAGAGCAGCACACCGCCGGGCCGTAACGTTTGGCGGACGCGCTCGACCAACCCGGCCGTCTCATTCCACGGAAAATAGTGCAGCGACAGGCTGGTCACGATCACGCCGGCGCGCTTGACGGGAAAATCTGCGCGGATGTCCTGGCAGTGGAACTCGCCCGACGGCACGCGATGCCGTGCCTTCACGATGGCGGCAGCCAGCGCTCAAGCCACGGGTCGCTAGTCGTCCGCGACATCCCGCGCGCCCACCGTGCGGGAGCGGAATTCCTCGGGCACTTCGCGGCCGACGTCGGTGAAGGCCTTCTTCACGGCAGCGACAGTCGGACCGAACACGGCCTTGCGGTTGGTGCGCGCCCATTCGTTCGATGCCACGATGGTGTCGAGCGAGCCTTGGAAGCGCGGCATGACGTAGCGCGCGAATAGCTCGTAGGAGCGCATCGTCTGCTCGCGGTTCGCCCATTCGTGGGCGCGGAACAGGATGCCGCCGAAGCCGCCGTTGGAGTAGCCGAGCAGCCGCTCGATGCCCTTGGCCACCGTATCGGGCGAGCCGACCAGGGTCGTGCCCTGGGCCACGCCCTCGCGCAGTGGATCGTCGGAACGGCCCGGCGGGCGGCCGAGCGTGTCCTCGAAATAGGTCACGGTCTCGCAGCGCTCGCCGGCATTGACCTCGCGCAGGGCCTGTTCATCTTCTTCCGCGACATGCGCGTTCACCACGATGCGCCACTTCGAGCGGTCCGCCGTCTTGCCGTGCTTGGCCGCGGTCTCCTCGTAGATCGCCCATTGCTTGGCCATCGCCTCCGGTCCGCCCGGCAGGCCGGCGCCGATCGACAGCACGCCGACGCCGTGCTTGCCGGCGGCGATCATGCCCGACGGCGTAATGGTACTGGCGCAGGCGATCGGGAAATGCGGATAGGAGTATGGCGCCAGATGCAGCCGCGCGTCCTTGAGCTCGAACCAGTCGGTCTTCATGGTGACCGGCTCTTCGCACTTCAGCAGCGCCATGATGGCGGCCAGCGACTGATCCATGCGGTCGCGCTGGGTCGACGGTTCGATGCCCATCATGTAGGCATCCGATGGCAGCGCGCCGGGGCCGCACCCCAGCATCGTGCGGCCGCGCGACATATGGTCGAGCTGTACGAAGCGGTTCGCCACCATCAACGGGTGATGATAGGGCAGGCTGGTCACGCCCGAGCCCAGCCNNGAATGATGTTCGCCGATCCAGGCCTCGTCATAGCCCAGCTCGTCGATCCACTCGACCAGCTCCATGTCGCGCGCCATGCCGAGCGTGGGGTTTTCGCCAACCCTATGGAACGGCGCGAGAAAGATGCCGAACGTCAGCCCCTTATGGTTGCCGGTCTGTGCCATATTTACCTCCGTGGATCGCGACCGTAGCACGCCGGGCAGCGTTGACCGAAGCCTGCCGCCGCGATACGCGAAAGGCCTGCCATGAGTGAGACCGACGCCCTGCCGCTTCAGCGTTTCACCATCGTCGAAGTGAACGACCGCAACGTGCCGCTCTGCCTGCGGCTGGCGACGTCGCTCGCCGCCAAGATCGCCGCCGACCTTGGCGCCGATGTGCTCAAGATCGAACCGCCGGGCGGCGATCCGGTGCGCTGCGCGCCGCCGCTCCTGCCGCAAGGCGAAAGCGCGCTCTTCCAGTTCCTCAACACCTCCAAGCGTTCGTTGGTGCTCGATCTGGCGACAGATACCGGCCGCTCGGCGCTCACCCAGCTGCTCGACAACGCCGACGCTGCCCTGTTCGAGGAGCCGGCGGCGATTGCAGCACTTGTTCGCAGCCGTCAGGCGACGCCGATCGAGATCGCAGCCTTCCCCGTCGAGATGAACGCCGCGGCCCGGCCAGTCAGCGAATTCACCATCCTGGCGCTGGGCGGACTGCTGCACATGGTGGGCGAGCCCGAACGCAAGCCGCTGCGGCTGGGCGGACATCAGGCGGCATATGCCGCTGGCCTTACCGCCTTTACCGGCCTCACCGCGGCGCTCGCCGCGCGCGACGCCGGACAGAAGGTACCTTCAGTGCGGGTGTCGCTCGCCGAGGTCATGCAATGGGTCAACTGGAAGGCGGCCTCCGGTGCGGAAGCGTCGGGCGCCTCGCCCGGCCGCGAGGGCAAACGCTCGGAATTCCAGATCGTGTCCTGCCGCGACGGCCATGTCGCCGTGGTCTACACCGCCACGCAATGGCCCGCGACGCGCGCGCTGATCGGCGATCGCAGGCTCGACGACGGCAAATTCAACACGCGTGCCGGACGCCGCCAGAACATCGCCGAACTCTACGCCATCCTCACGCCCTGGTTCGCCGACAGGACGCGCGCGGAGATCCAGAAAGCGGCGCAGGCCCGCGGCGTTCCCTTCGGCCCGATCTTCTCGCCCACCGAACTGCTGGCGACCGAGCAGTATGTCGCGCGCGGCTTCCTCACCGAGGTGACGCATCCGACCCTGGGGCGGCTGCGCCTTCCGCAGCTTCCCGTGCAGTGGAACGGCCGATCCTTCGCCCCGCGCCCCGCGCCGGAACTCGGTGTCGAGGAGCTCGCGGCATGATCGCCGGTCCATTGAACGGCGTGCGGGTGCTCGACTTCGGCCTGTTGACGGCTGGCGCGAACACGTCGGCCATGCTGGCCGATCTTGGCGCCGACGTGCTCAAGATCGAGTCGGGCGCCTATCTCGATCCCTTCCGCGTGGTCGGCAAGATCGACGACAACGACGGCTGGTGGAACCGCTCGCCACAGTTCCGCTTCACCAACCGCAACAAGCGCGGGCTGGCGCTCAATCTCAAGGACCCCGAAGGCCAGAGGATCGTCCGCGAACTGGCGGCCGAGTGCGACGTCGTGGTCGAGAATTTCCGCCGTGGCGTGCTCGACCGCGCAGGCCTGGGCTACGCGCAGCTCTGCGCCCTCAATCCGCGCATCGTGATGGCCGCGATCTCGAGCCAAGGCGACACCGGCCCCGAGCGTATGAACGTGTCGTTTGGCAGCACGCTCGACGCCACTTCGGGCATCGCAGCGCTCACCGGCTATGAAGGCGAGGAGCCGCGCATCTCCGGTATGGACGTGAACTATCCCGATCAGATCGTGTCGCTGTTCGCGTCGGGCATGGTGATCACCGCGATCATGGAGGCGCGCCGCACCGGCAAGGGCTGCTTCCTCGATTTCTCTCAACGCGAAGTCGCCTCCTTCACGCTCGGCGAGGAGATCCTTACGGCCTCGGCCGACCCGGCGCGTGCGCAGGAGCGGCGCGGTAATCGCGAAGAAGGGATCGCGCAGCAGGACACCTATCGCTGCAGGGATGGTCGATGGATCGCCGTCACCCTGGCCGCCGTCGACCCGACGATGGAATCATTCTGCATGGCACGCGACAGCAACGCCGCCGTATCGGCGCTGCTGGCGCGCGGCATTGCTGCCGCACCCTGCAATGACGGCGCCGATCTGCTGCGCGATACGGCGCTGGCAGGTGCGACCCTTGCGCGCGACAAACAAGGCGGATTGGTCAAGGGCTTGCCCTATCGGCTCGACGGCCGGGGCATTACTATCGAACGCCCGGCGCCCGACCTCGGCCAGCACACCTGGGAGGTCTTGCGTACTCTTCTGGGTTACGACGAGGCCGAGTTGCGCCGACTGGCCGAAGCCGGCGTAACATCGACGATGCCCAGTGTGGGAGAGACATGATTCATGGCGCGCGCCGACGTTCAGAAGCTGATCGACCGTATGGCGATGCCCGCCATCGCCGCGCCGATGTTTCTCGTCTCCAACCCGGCACTGACGCTCGCCTGCTGCGCCGAGGGCCTGATGGGCAGCTTCCCCGCCCACGGCACGCGCAGTCGCGAGGAGTTCAAGGCCTGGCTGGACGAGATGCAGGAGGGCATGAAGCGGCTCGAGGACACCGGCCGCAAGATCGCGCCGTGGGCGGTCAATCTCGTCGTGCATGCCTCCAATCCGCGCTACCCCGGCGATCTCGAGCTGGTCGAGAAATACAAGGTGCCGGTCGTGTTGACCTCCAAGGGTGCACCGGGTGATGCCATCAAGCGCATCCACGGCTGGGGCGCCGTGGCGCTGCACGACATCGCCAACCGCCGCCATGCCGAGAAGGCGCTGGAGGCGGGCGTCGACGGCGTGATCGCGGTGGCGGGCGGCGCCGGCGGCCATACCGGCACGATCAATCCCTTCGCGTTGATGAACGAGGTGCGCCAGCTGGGCGATCACTTCGCCATCGTGCTGGCGGGCGGACTGACCACCGGCCGCGACGTGCTCGCGGCCCAAACGATGGGCGCCGACCTCGCGTATATCGGCACGCGCTTCATTGCCACCCGCGAGGCCATGGCAGCCGAGGCGCACAAGAAGATGATCCTCGACACGCGCGCCACCGACGTCTTCCTCACCGCCTCGATCGACGGTGCGCCGGCCAACTGGCTGGCGCCCAGCCTGCTCGCAGCCGGCGTCGACCTTGACGTGCTGCGCACGACCCTGCCCGGCAAGATTGTCGCGGCGCAGGAGAACAAGCAGCGCTGGAAGGACATCTACACGGCAGGCCATGGCGTCGGGAACATCGACGACATCCCCGACGCAGCCGATCTCTGCCGCCGCCTGATCGCCCAGTACAAGGAGGCGAAGGCAAAGCTCGCCCGAGTCGCGGCGTGACCGGACAGCCCGACAAGATCCGCATAGACCGGCTCGGCAAGACCTTCGGAGAGGACGATGTCCAGACCGTCGCGCTGCAGGATTTTAGCCTGTCGGTGAGGGAAGGCGAATTCGTCTGCATCGTGGGCCCGAGCGGCTGCGGCAAGACCACGGTGCTGCGCATCGTGGCCGGCCTGGAGACGCCGAGCTCCGGCGGGGTCGTCGTGCGGCCAACCGTCGTCCCCGAAGCCCGCCCGAATACCACCCGGCGCCAGCCGCAGAATGCCATGGTGTTCCAGGAGCACGGGCTGTTTCCCTGGATGAGCGTCATCGATAACGCCGCCTTCGGCCTCGAGATGCAGGGCATGAGGCGACATGAGCGCTACCAGAAGGTGGCGCCGTTTCTCGACATGATCGGGCTTGGCGGTTTTCACGAGCACTACCCACAACAGCTCTCCGGCGGCATGCGTCAGAGGGTGAGCCTGGCCCGCGCCTTCGTGGCCGATCCCAATATCCTGCTGATGGACGAACCGTTCGCCTCGCTCGACGCACAGAACAAGCTCATCATGCAGGACGAACTGCTGCGGATCTGGGAGGGCAGCCAAAAGACCGTGCTGTTCATCACCCATGCCATCGACGAGGCGATCGCGCTTGGTGACCGCGTCGTGGTGATGACCGCCCTTCCCGGCCGCATCAAGGAGATCGTACCCGTCGACTTCCCGCGGCCGCGCTCGGTCGTCGAGCTGCGTGCCGATCCGAGATTCGGCGCCCTGCAGCTTTCGATCTGGCGCATGCTTGAAGCCGAGGTGCGCGCCGCGCGCCAGCAGCCGAAGGCCTGAGCGATGCGTCGGGTCAATCAGGAGCGCGCACTCGCTATCCTCTCGCCGCTGGCCGTGATCGGGTTATGGCAGCTCGCGTCCTATCTTGGATTCATCGACCTGCGCTATGTGCCCTCGCCGGTCAGCATCGCCGAGGCGGCCTGGGATCTCACGCTTTCCGGCCAGCTCTGGCACCACATGGGCGCGACCCTGCGCCGGTTGGTGGTTGGCTTCGTTTTGGGCGCCGTGCCGGGCGTGGCGATCGGCATGGTCATGGGCCTGAACCGCTGGGTGCGCGCGGCCCTCGATCCGCTAGTAGCCGCTCTCTACCCGATCCCCAAGATCGCCATCCTGCCGCTCCTCATGCTGGTGTTCGGCCTGGGCGACGGGTCGAAGGTCGCCGTGGTGGCAATGTCGGTGCTGTTTCTGACCATCATCAACACCACCGCGGGCGTGATACAACTCGAACGGATCTATTTCGACGTCGCGCGCAATTTCGGCACGCCTTGGCATAAGCTCTTCCTGCGCGTGATCCTGCCCGGCGTGCTGCCCAACATCTTCGCCGGCCTGCGCATCAGCATGGGTGTCTCCTTGGTGGTGCTGATCGGCGCCGAGTTCGTCACCTCGCGGTCTGGCATCGGCTACCTGATCTGGACGTCATGGGAGACCCTGGTGGTCGAGAACATGTTCGTCGGCATCATCGTAATTACAGTTCTCGGCGTGGTTTCGACGTTTTTCCTGCATGAATGCGAGCGTATTCTGATACCGTGGCGTAACGACTAGAGGTACCCCATGCGCAAGCTGTTGCTCGGCGGGCTGATCGGCCTGATCGCCGCATCTGCCTCGGCGGAGCCAGTCAAGGTCGGCGATCTCGGTATCCTCGCCGACGCGCCGTTCTACATCGCCATCGAAAAAGGCTACTTCGCCGCCGAGAATATCGAGGTGGTGCTGGAGCATTTCCAGTCCGCCTCCCAGGCCACGGCGCCGCTGTCGACCAACATGGTCCAGGTGGTGGGTGGCGGCGTGAGTGCCGCGCTCTACAACGCCTTTGCCCGCGACTGGCCGGTACGCATCGTCATGGCACGTACCCGCGACATGCCGGGCTATTCCAGCGACACGCTGATCCTGCGCAACGACCTCAAGGCCACGGTCACTTCGCCCAAAGACCTCAAGGGTCGGGTGATCGCCATCAACGCGCCGGCGGCGTCGCTGCATTTCATGCTGGGACGGTTGATGGAGTCGGTGGGACTTTCCATAGCCGACGTCCAGACAATATCCATGGCTTGGCCGAACATGGGCCCGGGGCTCGAGAGCAAGGCGATCGACGCCGGCACCGTGGTCGAGCCGTTCGCGGCGCTGTATGCGCAGAAGAACATCGCCTTTCCGTTCCGTCGCGCCGCCGAGTTCATGACCAAGCCGCCGCTCGAAGTCTCGGTGATCCTCTACAGCAAGACCTGGATGGACAAGAACCCAGACCAGGTCAAAGCCTTCACCGTGGCTTACATGAAGGGCGTGCGCGACTACTACGATGCGATGAAGGGCGGGCCCAAGCGCGCCGAGGTGATCGAAATTTGCGCCAAGTACACCAGCCTCAAGGACAAGGCGACGTTCGAGCGCATGCAGTGGAGTTACATGGACCCCAACGGCGTGATCAACATGGATGGTCTGCGCGACCAGCAGGACTGGTATGCCAAGCAAGGCTTTGTCGCCAAGAAGGCCAACCTGGATGGCATGGTCGACGCGCGCTTCCTCAACTACGCCCTCGACAAGCTGGGGCGCATCACTACGGAGTAGAGCGGAGTTCCGTCATGGCCGAGACCACTTCGATCGCCAGTCTGTCCAACCGCGCCATGGAGTTCGTGCGCACCGGTCCCGGCATGCCCGCCGGCCGCTACTTGCGCCAGTTCTGGCAGCCAGTCTATCACTCCGTCGATCTGGCGGCGGGCCGGGCCGTGAAAATTCGTATCATGAGCCAGGACTTCACGCTTTATCGCGGCCAGTCCGGCCAGCCGCACCTCGTCGACGCCCGCTGCCCGCACCGCGGCACGCAGCTTTCCTCGGGCTGGATCGAGGGCGACGATCTGCGCTGCTTCTATCACGGCTGGAAATTTGCCGCCGACGGAAGCTGCATCGAGCAACCGGCCGAAGAGAACGCGTTCTGCAGCAAGGTCTCGATCGCGTCCTATCCGGTGCGCGAATATCTCGGCTTCATCTTCGCCTTCCTCGGCACCGGCAAGGCGCCGGAACTGCCGCGCCATCCCGAGTTCGAGCATTTTGACGGCATGGTCGAAATCGACTCCTACAGCCGCGATTGCAACTACTTCCAGAATCTCGAGAACGCGCTCGACATGAGCCACATCGGCTTCGTGCATGCCGACAATGCCGCGGTGTTCAAGGGTGTGGGGCTCGGCCGTTTGCTCGATGCCGAGGAGTCGAACTGGGGCGTGACCTACGGCTTCACGCGGGCCGACGGCCAGCGCCGCGTGCAGCAATTCGGCATGCCCAACATCTTCTACCTGACGGCGCTGCCGACCGACGCCGACGTCGGCTGGCAGGAATCGATGTTCTGGTGGGTGCCGCTCGACGATCACCGGCACATGCAGTTCAGCCTCCATCGCGTGCCGGCCCAAGGCAAGGTGGCCGAACGGCTGCATGGCCGCCGCCAGGCCCGGCGGGGTGAAATCGAGGTCGCGCATCAGGATCTCGCGCGCGACGTCCTGGAAGGCCGTGCCAGCCTGCGCGACGTCGATAAGAAGAAGGTCGACCTGGTGCGCCTGCAGGACGACGTGGCGCAGGTCGGCCAGGGCCTGATCGCCGAGCGCGACGGCGAACACCTCGGTCGCGGCGACATCGGCGTCATCGCCATCCGCCGCCTGTGGACGCGTGAGCTGGGCGCCTTCCTGAAGGGCCGCCCGACCAAGAAATGGCAGCGCGATGCGGCCATCGGGCCGCGTGCCTGGGGGCTGGCCGGCAATCCGGCGCGCATCGGCGGTCAGGGCATGGGCACTACCAAGGCGGCCGAAGTGATCGACGTGCGCCCGCATGTCGAGATCGCCGTGCAATTGAAAGCGCTGCACGCCGCCGTCGACAAATAGATGAAGCCGCACGAGCGAAGGCCCGAGCCGGGTCCGGAACTCACGCTCGCCGAGCGCGACCGCCGCTACGCCAGCCTACGTGCGCTCATGAGCGCACAGAGCTTCGATGCCATCGTCGTCGGCAGCTTCCAGGGCCGCGAGCGGCTGGAATCTTATTTAATCGACGATTTTCTCGACTCCGTGGTCGTCCTGCCGGCCAGAAGCGCGCCCGTCCTGCTCGCGTTTGGCGGCTCGCGCATCAGCCGCATTCATGAAAGCGAGCGCCGCGGCTTTCCGCCCTGGGTGGCCGACGTGCGCCTGGGCGCGGGCGGCGCCCGGGTCGCCGACGTTTTGAAGGAGCGCGGGCTGGGGCACGGTCACATCGGCCTAGTCGGATTCGGGCCGACGGCACCCGGAGAAATGGAAGGCCTGCTGCCGCTCGGCTTCCACACCAGCTTCGTGAAGGCGTTGCCCGACGCCACGATAGGTGACTTCACGCTTGCCTTCACCGACTTCATGCTGGTCAAGAGCGCAGAGGAGATCGCGCTGCTGCGCTTCGCCGCCCGGGTGAGCGAAGAGGCCTGCCGCGTGATGTTGGAGGTCTCGCGTCCGGGCGTCAGCGAGGCGTTGGTCTATGCCGAGACGGTGCGCGAGATCCATCGCTGGGGCTGCGACTTGCGCTACCCCTTCTTCAGCTTGCAATCCGGCCGCGACAACATCGCCTGGGGCGTGCCGCGCTGGAGCGTGCGGGGTGAGCCGCCGCGCGTCCTCGAGGTTGGCGATCTCGTGCAGGCCGAGATCCACACCGTCTACGGCGGCCAGGAGGGCCAGGTGCAGATGTCGCTGGCGCTCGACCCGGTCGACGATGTGGTGCGCCGCCTCGAAGAGGTGGCGCGCCAGTCCTACGAGGCCGGCCTCGCCGCGGTGAAGCCCGGCGTCACCTTTGCCGCCGTCGTCCAGGCGATGGAAAAACCGCTGGCGCGTGCCGGCTGCTGGAGCAAAACGCCGCTGCTGCACACGCTCACCTTCGGCTCGACGGGCTTCACCGCCGTCAATCGCGAGCAATTGAAGGGCACGCGCGAAGAGGCAATCGAGGGATCGGCCAAACCTGGCATCCGCCGCGGCGAGCTGGTGCTCCAGGAAGGCATGGCCCTGGAACTGGAACCCAACGCCTGCCTCGGCATGGTCCGGATCAACATCGGCGCCGGCGTGCTGGTCACATCGCGCGGTGCGGAAGAGCTCAACGCCCTGCCAACGAGAGTCCAGCACGTGCGATGAATGACAGGGCGGTGGCCCTGTTCTAGGCTCCCCCCCCGACACCGAGTGGGGGGCATGCGCGTGAAGACCAAGGCCGCCGTCTGCTTCAAGGCGGGCGACAAGCTTGAAATCGAGACCGTCGACCTCGAAGGCCCGAAGTTCGGCGAGGTGCTGGTCGAGATCAAGGCGTCGGGTGTCTGCCACACCGACGAATTCACCCGCTCCGGTGGCGATCCTGAAGGGCTGTTCCCGGTGATCTTCGGCCACGAAGGCGCGGGCGTGGTGGTCGATGTCGGACCCGGCATCGTGTCGCTGAAGAAGGGCGACCACGTGATCCCGCTCTACACGCCCGAATGCCGCGCCTGCAAATCCTGCCTGTCGGGCAAGACCAATCTCTGCACCTCGATCCGCAGCACCCAGGGCCAGGGCGTGATGCCCGACGGCACCTCGCGCTTTTCGCTCGGCGGCAAGAAGCTCCATCACTACATGGGCTGCTCGACCTTCTCGAACTACACCGTGCTGCCCGAGATCGCGCTGGCCAAGATCCGCTCCGACGCGCCGTTCGACAAGGTCTGTTATATCGGCTGCGGCGTCACGACGGGTATCGGCGCGGGCATCAACACCGCGAAGGTGGAGCCGGGCTCGCGCGTGGTCGTGTTCGGCTTAGGCGGCATCGGGCTCAACGTCATCCAGGGCGCGCGGATGGTGGGCGCCGACAAGATCATCG